>JBLHVH010000016.1:0-29266 GCA_047628385.1 Oleiphilaceae bacterium | reverse complement strand
GGCCAACAGCGGACATTAACTTAAGTAGGTTTCTCGCACTAAGCAGCCTCTTATCAACCTTGCAACATCCAAGATAATTTAGCCATTTTCAAATTTGAAATAACTAATGAAAGTGAGCAAAAGCAGCCCTTACTTGAGACCAAATAAAACACTACCTATCGAGTCAGCCTGCATGAAAACTCAAGCAGTCCAGTTAGCTCCATGTTTTAGTCAATATAAAAAGCCTTAGCTTAACATCTGAGGAGGTTTTGAGAGTAAACCAGCGAAGATTTCAAGTAACGTAACGTTCTAATTTCGGTATTTAGGGTCTGCATAATGGCGGGGCTCTTAGCTGATAATTAATAATAGTATTAGCGCAGTACTTTCTTGCGCTGAAAGTAAGAAACTATCTTTTGGGCGTTAAACAGATTCTTAATTCAAGCCTACATATTTTCCAGATAGCATCGAGTTAATTTATTTCAATCTTAATAGCAGTCCTCCACTCTTTGTGACTCAATTTAGGGTCAAGTAATGAAATAGCCGGAAGGAGACCTTTGTATTTTCAAAGAGATAATACCGGTTCCTGACCCAAAACGGTAACTGGCGTTAAATGCTGAAATTGTTGGTTCATATATCTTTACTTTAATATCTTTACTTTAATATTTTTTATATAACCAAGCTACCTCATCCTATTCCCTAGCCATATATAAAAAGCTTAAAAGCTAACAGGGTGGGGGTTTTCATCGCATTGCCCAGAATCATACAGCTTGACTAGAGAGGGGCGTTTAATGATACTGTCCGATTATTAATATAAGGAAAACAAAATGAAGTACCTTAGAATCACCCTAATGGTTGTCGCTATTTTATCACTAGTTGCCTGCGCTAGGCAGCAAACAATCAGCATCGAGACCAGTCCACCCGGAGCTGCCATCAGCGTAGATCAAGAGTACATCGGTCGATCCCCTGTCGATCATGATATTGACGATACTCGCAAAATATCTAAAATTAAGATCGTCGCAGAGAAAGTTAATTACAATGCGGCGAGTAAAACCATTAAGAAGCTTAAAAATAAAGAGAGATTCCCGAACGCAGTCTTCCTCAAACTAGATCAAGTCGCGCCTTTGTTGGGTGCTAATGGCTCTGGTCAAGGCGGGCAACAACAAGGCGGGCAACAGACCACTATTCAGGGGCCAACCATCGTCTTCCCAGGCATGACTGGGTCGCCTCAAGTCATCTCACCAGTGCCTCAATAAAAACGCGCCACAAACGGAAGAGGCTGAATAAATACTCAAAGGCGACACAATTCGAAATCGCCTTCGAGTAAGTTCAGGTCTGACTCTTAGAAATTTGGTGGTTTTCCTAGCGTTATTACCCTCAATACATAGTAAATAGACCTTTCCTTACCACTTTTCGCGCGCTTCTTATTAACTGACTCAATTTACGTTCTGTCAGCTGTATCGATTCTCCCATGCCAAAATCTACTGAAACCTCTTTCAAATTTCTTCTGCGTTCAAGCTCAATACTAGCTCATGTATGCCGATGAACCCACCGCTTAAAGCGATACCTTTTTATTTCACAAAATCACTATATTTACATACCAACATTGAGCAAAGGGAAATGAAAACTTGTCCACCAGATCGAGCGAAGTCCACAGAAATATAACTTAGTTGATTTTTTACTTTGTTCGGTTAAAATGCCGTTATGAGTTCGAGAGCGTTTTTTCATTATATATTATCTCTCACGGTGCTATTTGCATCGAGCTTTGCTGTGTTTCATAGCAGCGAACATATTGCTATTGGAAAGACTGACGCGGTTATAGCGAGTGTTACAACAGCCAGTAGCGACCATGTTCATGCTGAGTCTGAACACTATGATTTAGGAGAGCCTCACTCTTCCGGAAAAAAACATAACACTGAACCGCTTTGTGAAGCGTGTTTGGTGTTGTCAAACCTCACGGCGTATGGCCAGGGTTATTCTTATCTAGACGTTTCATCTGACAAAACAAACCACAGAGTCTTCAACCTAGTCCACGCTAAAAGAAAGCCCTTTCAAACATACCTCTCCCGAGCTCCACCCAGTAACGCGTAGTTTCATTTTTTAAATCGTTACTTTTTTTGGTGCAAATTTGCACTGTCTTTGCGTGGAGTTTTATATGAAAAATTATTTTGTTCGGTATCTATTTATTTTTTTGATTTTTAACCTTTCTGTGACTGCGGCCTTGGCATTTGAAGAGGAACACGAAGCCCATGAGCATGGGCATGCCACCCTAATGCTAGTTCAAGAAAAAGATGAACTGCAACTCGTATTTAAATCACCTGCCATGAATATTATTGGCTTTGAACATCAAGCAAGTTCACCTGAACAACATGCAAAAATTGAATGGGCTAAACAGTCTTTAAGCGATGCTACTAGTTTGTTTATGATTAGTCAGAATGCGCAATGTGTATTGGAGCACGTAGATATTAAGTCATCATTACTTGAGGCTGATGATCATAGTGATGAGCACAAGAGTCATCATGAAGATGAACATAATGATGAGCACGAAAGTCACCACGAAGATGAACATAGTGATGAGCACGCGAGTCACCACGAAGATGAACATAGTGATGAGCACGCGAGTCACCACGAAGATGAACATAGTGATGAGCACGCGAGTCACCACGAAGATGAACATAGTGATCATGCTGATGACATTACTTCCCACAGTGAGTTTGAAGCTGAATATCATTTTGAATGCGCAAGTATCAGCCAGTTGAAAGAGATCAACGTTGCGTTATTTAAGACCTTTACATCGTTAGAAGAAATCGAGGCCCGTATCATCACCAACGCAGGACAAGCATTGCGCGAGCTTGATCGTAACAGCGCGAGCATCAAGTTTTGAATATGAGCATAAATACACCCTTATTAAATGTCGAAAACTTACGATTTCGCTGGCCCTTGGGCCAGCAGGACGTGGTGGATATTCCTAAGCTCTCTATTCAGAAAGGAGAGCGAGTTTTCATCAAAGGTGAAAGTGGCTCAGGAAAGACCACACTTTTGAGCCTTATCGGAGGCATAAATTTACCTAATGCTGGTCGTATCAATATTCTTGGAACAGAGATTGACCAACTAAAGCAAAGCCATCGTGATCAATTTAGAGCAGATCATATCGGTTTTATTTTTCAGCTTTTTAATCTAATTCCTTACTTATCTGTTATTGAGAACATCACCTTGGTGTGTGAGTTTTCTAAGCGACGTAAAGCCAATGCCCTGACAAAGTCGAGAACCCTAGAAGAAGAAGCCTGTCGTTTACTCTCTCACCTGCAATTGCAGGATCCTCGTTTACTCAATAAACCAGTGTCAGATCTTAGTGTCGGTCAGCAGCAGCGTGTGGCTGCTGCGCGCGCTCTAATTGGTTCGCCTGAATTAATTATTGCAGATGAACCCACATCCGCTTTGGATGCGGATACGCGCGAGCATTTTTTAAGTCTGCTACAAAGTGAGTGTGAACTTAGCGGTTCAACCGTACTGTTTGTGAGTCATGATCAAGCCTTGGAAAAGGCTTTTGACCGACGTATTGACTTAAGCAATCTCAATAAAGCGGGTGTCAATAGTAAAAAACAGCCGAAGGCGGGTGTGTCATGAACATTTCATTGCTCCTTAAACTTACGTTTAAGAGTATATTAAATCGCCGATTTACGAGCTATCTGACCTTATTCAGCATTTGTATTAGTGTCTTTCTTTTATTGGGCGTCGATACAGTTCGTAAGGAGGCTAAGCATAGTTTCACCAATACGATTTCAGGGACAGACCTACTGGTTGGTGCAAGAAGCGGTTCAGTTCAACTCTTACTTTACTCTGTATTTCGTATTGGCAATGCCACGAACAATATTGGTTGGGAAAGTTACGAGAAGATCTCTTCTCACCCCTCTGTTAAATGGTCTATTCCCATATCGCTAGGCGACTCTCATAAAGGCTTTCGAGTAATGGGTACGACTCAAGCTTATTTTGAGCACTATCGATTTGCGGATGACCAACCATTGACGTTTAAAGTAGGCACTAAATTCTCAGCGGTGTTTGACACCGTTATTGGTGCTGACGTTGCCGAAAAACTGGGTTATCAACTTGGTGATGAATTGACGCTAGCACATGGTGTGTACGATACCGACTTTGCGCGTCATGACGATAAACCATTTGTGCTTACCGGAGTATTAGCGCGAACAGGGACACCGGTAGACCGAACTATTCATATAAGTTTGCAAGGCATAGAGGCGCTTCACATTGACTGGCAAACCGGTACACGATCAAGAGAAACTGTTAGCGCACAACAGACTTTAGACATGGCATTACAACCAACGCAAATTACCGCGTTTATGCTTGGACTGAATTCCAAGATGGATATTTTTCGTGTCCAACGCGCCATTAATAATTACAAAAAAGAACCTATGTTAGCGGTTTTGCCCGGACTTGCGTTAGGTGAGTTGTGGCAGCTTATAAGTGTGGCGGAAAAAGCATTATTAATTATTGCGATATTTGTCTTACTGAACAGTTTTGTTGGCTTGCTCACCGTTATTCTTACCAGTTTGAATGAGCGACGCCGTGAAATCGCAATTCTTCGCTCTTTAGGTTGTCGCCCTATTCAGATATTTATACTCCTAGCCTCCGAGTCTTTATTGTTTGCGATCGTCGGTTGCTTTTTGGGGGTGCTCTTATTCCTAATCGCAATCCTTCTAAGTCAGTCGATGCTTCAGGGGTATGGCTTACATATACCCGTTTCCAGTTTTGGTGCTGAGCAATTAGTACTTATTGCTGCCGTGATCGGAGTGAGCTTCCTAATCGGCACTATTCCAGGCTATAGAGCCTATAAACAATCTTTAGCTGATGGCATGTCAATCAAACTCTAGGAGATGAAAATGAACTATTTAAGCGCAATATTAATACTCATGATTGTTATTTCGCCGTTTGCTTATTCAAGTGAATATACAGAAGTCAGCTGGGATGACTTAATGCCAACTGACTGGATACCCAGCGTAACTGAGGATCAGGCATTTTTTGAAGGTGAGACAACCGAAGGTGTCATGATAGAGCTACCGAAAACAGAGTTCGCACCGATCGTAAAATCACTGGATGCACAAAAACTAAAACTGCCAGGTTATATGATTCCAATCAAGTTCAATGCTTCGTCGGTGTCTGAGTTTCTATTAGTTCCCTACGTAGGCGCTTGCATCCACACACCCGCGCCACCAGAGAACCAAATTGTCTATGTAAGTTTAAAAAAACCTTTGATGACACAGAATCTATGGGCGCCAATTTGGGTTAGCGGGACCATGAAGGCTCAAACATCAATGACGAAGTATGCGACAGCGGGTTATCACATGACGGAAGCGATTTCGGAAGTCTATGACTATTAGATGTAGCCGCACTGCCAATATTTTCCTGTACTAGACACTGTACTAACGGTAGTCCTGATTATAAGGCTATGTTGACCCTGCCCCCTCAGTGATTACTTTTATGACCCTAGCAGTCCATGGCAACGTGGGTCAAATGAGGCCTTCCTACTATCACCTAAAAGGCAAGTTTAAAAAAAATTATTATAAGCGTCAGCAATGAGAGTACGTGTCATCTATATGAAGGCGTTTCGTTATAAAAATGTTATGTCGGGTTAAAGCCGACACAAAAAATACTCCTTTTTTATTCAGCAACCTAAAGGTTATTTACAGTGAGAATAATAATTTCATATTGTATTAGTTTTGTGTTTATTTTCTTACCGAAAAAGGACAATAACGTCATTTAAGCAATCATTGATCGCCAAGTTAAAATCAGTAGTAATTACATGAAAGCGGAAGTCCCTGAGGAAAAAAACACACGTATAGGCCCAGTATTTTAGATTGTAATCGGTCTACTTATTTTAAGACTAACCGCTTTATCAAATTTGCGCGGCTATTAGTAAATAAGTGACAATGCAAACTCACACACGATGTTTGTCTTCATGTAGGCCATCTAAATAACTTTCTCGCAAAAAATGTTTAGTCGATTTATCAGTTTCATATACAAGAACCATAAACCAAAATTGGACAAGCTACTTTGAACTTCGCTGAGTTAATGAGGTTTGGTATTTAACCCTATTGGGAAGTATTTCTTTTGCTCAATCGAAGTAAGAACCGGCGTAATGATAAATATGAAGTCGATGGTGGCCAATAGAAAATTAATTCCTTTAGCGTTTAGTAAGGGATATATGATTCCTTTAAAGGATAATCTCTGGATATGAGAAGGTTCAATTATTTAGCATTTATTCATGACGTTTAATGTGGTATTCAAAAGCGACCCACTGAGGGCCGCCTAGTTAGACTAGTATATTTTAGACTCTCGACTAAAACTTATTAATCAATATATTTTTCAAGAAGGAAGTTTATTTCGCCGTTATTGACAGCGCTATATCCAACGTATAAATCTTCACCATTCATGGCAATAGAACCGGTTGTCACCTGAGTGCCGGGAGCTTTAGTTGTTTGAATAATAAAATTTCCATTTGCATCGTATTTTTCATTAGTACCTCCACCCACAGCATAAACAGCCCCATCATTGTCTACGATGAACTCTTGTAAAATTCCAGAACTAGCCACTTTCCATAATACTTTACCGTTTTCATTCAGTTTAATAATTCGACGACTTTTGTCGTTTGATAATGCAAGAATAATGTCTCCATGCCAGTCTGTATTAACAAGTGCTGGCCCAGGAATTCCGTAACTTTGCTGTGAAGGCGAATAGGTTTTGCTCCATTGTGGTGTTCCTATATCTGATATCGCCGCAATGCGTGTCGATCGGTCAGTTTGATTGTGCGCAATCACGACTGAGCCGTCAGCGTTTATAGCAATAGAAGCTTGGTGACTAAGCTCTTCAGGAAGCGAAACTGTCCAAAGTTGTACGCCGTTTTCATTGAATTTACTTGCTGCAGCGTAGCCCACGACATACATACTTCCGGCATCATCAATTTCTATATCCCATGCTTTTGCATCGGGGTGAGTAATATTGAGTAAACGTTGACCACTTAGGTCGAATACTTGAGTGGCATAGCCTGTCACATATAGTTTGTTATCACTGATTTCGATATCGCGTGCATCTTCTTCATTACTTAACTGCTGAGCCCATGCCACATCGCCAAAGCGATCAAACTTCATCAAAAATGACCCAGAGCGACCCTGGTCGTTTTCAACAATATACTGTACGCCGACTAAATAGGTATTGCCGTCATCATCTAGCACCATATCAGTCGTTTTATCATCACTACGATAAGTTTCGTCTGCAAAATTGTATTCACTGGCCCAAATAAGATCACCATTATCATCATGTTTTACCAGTAGTACATTTGCCTCTCTGTTGGCTCCTGTTGTAATGGTCTGACCAGCCGTTAGTACATCGCCAAATGTGTCGACGGCCACATTAGAAAGCCACTCGACTCTATTTTCATTACTTTGGGCTTGGGTATAGAAAAGACTCCATTCAGGGTTTAATTCAGCTTTGCACCCAACTAATGTGGTGACAGAAAGGATAATAAAAAAACGCAACAACTTTGATGACATAACAATACAACTCCATGTTTTAAAAAAAACGTAACACACTTAATTTGTATGAAACCCTACTTTATGTGGAGAATTTAGCTTTAAAAATTAGAGTATGCATCCTAAATACAACAAAAATGTACATAAAGTTACATTTAATACTGCCGATTCAGTCCGCACATTTGAAATAGGTAGGGGCATGGTTATATCGACAATAGTTGAAGTACTACTAAAAATATGATGAATAGAGGGCTATTCTTGGTTTTTTATGCGAAATTTCTAGTTAAGTTCTTAATTAAATACTGAATCGTTCTCATATTTACCGCCCGTATTAGCGCAATAGTTTCTATGAAAACGTCCTAAGTTAAGGTTTTTAAGTGTTGCCCTGATTTAGCTTATGAAAAAAATGGAAGTTATGAGAATTCAGGTCAAAATATCGGCCTGCTAATAAAGCGACACACCTCGCGCCGCTCTTATTTGGTGCGATATATAGTTATGTGCATTTTTATAGGTCATAATTGCTGAACAAGTATTTATTTTTATGCCATATTAGTAAAATAAACATCTAACTTATCTATATAATTCAATTATTTAACAGTAATTTACTTACCAAACTAAAAGACTGGTTCGAAAATTGCCTTAATTGAATATATACGTTTCTTTTGGTGCGTAGTTAGCAAAGGCAGAATTCATTCACATTTGCAGCTAAGTAAATTAAGGAACTTGGTTTTTATGCTTTTTAAAAATAAGCGACACGACTTTTAAATCATTACATTGGAGAAAAACATGAGTGGAAATGCTTCAAGACTAGCGGCGATCAGTGCGATCACTAACGCACAACCAAAAGATCTTCAAATGCCTGAGCCATTGAGCAAAATATGGGCTTGCGACGTTTTTAATCTTTCTAAAATGGAAGAGTCGTTATCGAAGAACGCGTTTAAAGCGATGAAAAAAACAGTTAAAACCGGTGCGGTGTTAGATACAGCCACTGCCGACGTTGTCGCGGCAGCGATGAAGGACTGGGCGCTTTCTAAAGGGGCTAAATTTTTCTCACATATTTTCTACCCAATGACCAATGCAACCGCTGAGAAGCATGATGGATTTATTATCACCAATGCTGAAGGTGACGCAATAACAGAATTCACCGGTAGCTTATTAATTAAAGGCGAGCCTGATGGCTCTTCGTTTCCTAATGGGAGCTTGCGGATGACGAATGCCGCCCGTGGTTATACCGCATGGGATCCTACTAGCCCTGCCTATATTATGCATACGTCGAACGGCGCAACCTTAATGATCCCCAGTGTGTTTATGTCATGGACGGGCGAAGCGTTGGATAAAAAAATCCCACTGCTACGTTCAAACTCGGCGATGAATGAAGCGGCTCAAAAAGTATTGGGTTTAATGGGTGAAACTGATATTACAACCTTGAACTCTAGCTGTGGTGCAGAGCAAGAGTATTTCTTGATTGATGAGAATTTTGCAAACAGTCGTCCAGACTTATTGCTTGCTGGACGTACTCTTTTTGGTGCAGCACCCGCGAAAGGACAACAGTTTGATGACCATTATTTTGGCGCCATTCCAGAGCGTGTTCAGGTTTTTATGCAAGACTTTGAAGACCAGTTATATCGACTAGGTATTCCTGCGAAAACTCATCATAATGAAGTTGCACCCGGGCAATTTGAATTAGCGCCTTATTTTGAAGCCGCTAACGTAGCAGCCGATCACCAGCAACTGTTGATGACAGTGTTAAAGATCACAGCGAAAAAGCACGGGTTCCTTGCTTTGTTACACGAAAAACCTTTTGCTGGCCTTAATGGTTCAGGTAAGCATGTTAATTGGTCAGTGGGTAATTCAACACAAGGTAACTTGTTAGACCCAGGTAACACGCCAGAGAAAAACCTTAACTTTCTACTATTCTGTGGCGCCGTCATTCGTGGCGTTCATATACACGGTCCTTTATTACGCGCAGTCATCGCATCTGCCGCCAACGACCATCGCTTAGGGGCAAACGAAGCGCCGCCAGCAATTTTATCTGTTTATTTAGGCGACCAGTTAGAGAAAGTGTTTAAAGATATTCAGAAAGGTAGCTTAAAGCCAACCACAGGCGGAGGCTTAATGGATTTAGGTCTAGACCAAATATTGTCATTCACACGCGACCCAGGTGACCGAAATAGAACGTCGCCGTTTGCTTTTACCGGTAACCGTTTTGAATTCCGTGCTGTTGGGTCTTCTCAGTCTGTTTCAGGTCCATTAGTTGCAATGAACACGGTACTAGCGGACTCGCTTAATTGGATTGCAGAAAAACTTGATGCGGCATTAAAATCAGGCCAAGAGCAGTCTGAAGCGGTAATTACCGTATTAAAAGAATTAATGGAAGCACATGGAAATGTGATTTTTGGAGGCGATGGTTATTCCTCAGAATGGCATACTGCTGCTGTTGAAGAGCGCGGGTTAAAGAACATTCCAACCACTGCCGATGCCTTACCTGCATTTCAAGATGAAGCGGTTAAAGCGTTATTTAAGCGCACTGGCGTATTATCGGCAGTTGAATTAGAAAGCCGTTACGAAGTTTACTCAGAGCAGTATATTCTTGCAATCGAGGTTGAAGCTAAATTAGTGGTCGATATAGCTACAACTACTATTTACCCAGCCGCGACTGGTTATTTATCTGAACTCACATCGACTATTGCCAGCGCTTCGACAGCAGGTATTAAGTTAGACAATAGTTTAGCCCAGTCAATCGCAACCGACGCAAATTCAATGATGTCATCGGTTAAAGCACTTGCAGCTGCGATCGAGAAAGATGAATTCCCAAGCGTAGAAGCACACATGAAATACTGTGCAGACACCATTACAACGTTAATGGTTGAAGTACGTAGTTTTGCCGACACACTTGAAGGAAGCGTCGCGGATACGGCATGGCCTTTACCTAAGTATTCAGAAATGTTATTCATTAAATAAATAATCGCGCTAAGCGATGCAAGGGCCACATTAGTGGCCCTTGCATCGCTTAGCATTTTCACCTATGTTAAAGAGACCGATCACTTAACGATTATTTGCAAGACCCTCAGCAGAAAAGAAAATACAGACTCCTTAGCCCTCTGTCACAAGCACTCAAACGAGCGATTCTAGCTCAACCCCCTTGGCACAATAAACGCTACCGTAAATGCAAACCACCCGTAAAACCAAGACTAAACGTCACCTGAAAACGCTATCGTCTAAACCATAGCTAGCAAAAGGCTAACTGGACCAAACTAAACACACCACACTATTTACGCTAATTAAACCCCTAAATGCGGTTTAAATATGACTCACGACGTTACTAAATATAAAGCGCACTATCGTTGTGCATTCATTTCTCCAATATTCAAAATCTCACCTATACTCAAAACACTAATGAATAAACTTAAAAGTGCCGAAGGCCAACTATGTATTCACTCATTTATGTTAGTTCCGCCACATCTCGGCCATCTCAAGCGCAACTGGTTGATTTATTGAGCCAGTGCCATCGTAATAATACACAAAACGAGGTAACGGGCTTATTGCTTTACAATGGTTTGGGTACCTTTATCCAAGTTCTGGAAGGTGAACAACGTTACGTTGAAGCGATTTTTGAAAAAATAAAACAAGATAAACGTCATCGACGTATCATTAAGCTTTCTGGCAAGGAAATAACAGAACGTGATTTCCCAAACTGGAAAATGGGCTTTCGAAATATAGATTCGCTGCCAGAAAAGACCTTGAAAGGGTTCTCTACTTTCATGAAACCCGAGGCTGACAAAACCACACAGTTCATGCAAGACAACCAAGGCATGGCAATGGAAATGTTAAAACACTTTAAATCCACTGCTGAAGAATTAGTTTTTTAAACTAAACAGAGCTAATCATGATATCGAATTTAAAAATCATACAAAAAGTTTTCCTCTTGAGCTTTATTCAGTTGTGTTTAATTTTAGCCATAGGGTTTATTGGTATCACTCAGATGGCAAAAATAGGTGCTGAACTGATGGATATCGCTGAAAAAGACATTCCATTATCCCATTCCTTGACGCAATTATCAGAACACCAACTGCAACAGGCTATTTATTTTGAGCGTGCACTGTTCCAAGCCTCGTTAGTAAAACTCGGTAAAACTGAAATGCAGAAGGCATTTAGTAATACCCAGAAAAAGCTTACTAATATATCTCTCACCATTGACAAAGAAATAGTAGAAATAGAAGTATTTATTGCGCATCATATTCCACTTTTGCATTCGGTCGAGTCAATAAAAGAGTTTGAGCATGTGCTGACAGAAACAAAAACCATCGAGTCTTTACACCACACATTAAATAACAAAATTGAGCAAGTAATAAGCAAGCTTAATAACGATGAATTTGAATTGGCGGTCTCGCTGGCTCTGGACACTGAAAAACTAGAAGACGAAATAGATCATAAACTCATTGAACTACTACACGAGGTTCAAACTTTTACAGCCGCGGCGGCGCTCAAAGCAGAAGGCGATGAAAAAGACGGCTTAAACCTTATAATTACAACCTTATGCGTTACGCTAATTATTGCGATAGTACTGCCTATTTACATCGGTAAACTAATCACCAACCCTATTATCACACTAAAAGAACGCTTGGCAGAGGTAGCTGGTGGCGATGGCGATTTGAGAATCCGCCTCGACGATACGGCTAAAGATGAAACAGGTGATGTTTCAAGGGCATTTAATCAGTTTATGACCAAGCTGGGCCTAGTGATTGGCAATGTAAATAACGCCGCTGATGAGTTAAGCAAAGCCTCAGAAACAGCGGTAGAAGTAATGCAAAAAACGCTGAGCAATGTTGAGTTACAACGTAATGAAACCGAAATGGTTGCCACTGCAGTGACTGAAATGAGCGCAACGACGAATGAAGTCGCCCAAAATACGGCCTTAGCTTCTGAAGTCGCCATCTCGGTGAAAGAGCGGGTTGAAGAAGGGCGAGAATCCGCACAGGGGATGTATGATATTGTTGTAACCCTGTCAAATTCAATGGATGAAACCTCAAGTGTTATTCAAGAGCTTGCCCAAGAAACTAACAATATAGGCCAAGTTTTAGCCGCTATTAGAGGAATTGCGGAACAAACCAACCTATTAGCGCTAAATGCAGCAATTGAAGCCGCACGTGCTGGCGAGACTGGCAGAGGTTTTGCCGTTGTTGCGGACGAAGTACGTACATTGGCTCAACGCACTCAAAGCGCGACAGGTGGTATCCAAAAGCTAGTCGAGAGCCTGCAGCAAGAAGCAACAAGAGCTGTTAGTTGCATGGAAACCGGCAAAGAACAAAGTAGCGCTTGCCTCGAAAAAGGTAAATCCACGACCAAGGCATTCGAAGATGCCAGCAGCTCGGTCAACGTAATTTCCGACCTTAATACCCAAATCGCCGCTGCCGCAGAAGAACAATCGCAGGTCTCTCTCGAAATCAACCGAAACCTAGAAAACATCAAACAAGTAGCCGATGAAACCGCTGTGGGCGCCAGAAACACAAATAAAGCCAATAAAATTATTGTCAAACGTGTCATCACGCTGAATACCAGTTTGAACCAATTTCAAATTTAAATGATAGCGAATGAAGTTATATTTTTGGAAAAATTACGTTAGTCCTACAACATTCGCAAACAATATTTTGCCATGCCTGAGCCCTGAGTTCAGAGCCATAGCCGTTTCGATTGTGGCCGCTATGATATAAGCCAAATATTCTCGCGTCATCACAACTATTTTTAACTGCATCGCGCGGCCTCACATGATAGTTTACTGCAACCACGCAAAAGGTATGTTATTTGCATACTGTCATAATCAGACTATATTCTTGTTATAAAATAACGAAAAATCAACTGCATTAACGATTGGATTTTTTAATGAACGCATTTAAAAACTTAAAATTAAGCATCAAACTAGCAACAGGGTTTGGCACAACGATTGTGTTGATGCTCGTCATATCGTCGGTCGTTTACAAAGCCGTCCACAACTTGGTTGATTCTGCCGGATGGGTAAGTCACACCTACGAGGTAATACGGGTTGCTGAAGGCGTGCAGGCGTCTATGGTTGATATGGAAACCGGCCAGCGTGGATTTATGGTTACCGGTGAAGACGAATATTTGGAGCCCTATTTTAATGGCTTTAAACAGTTTGATAATTTAATCACCAAGGGTCAAAATCTGACCAGTGATAACGCGACACAAGTACAACGTTGGAAAGGTGTAGCAGAACTCAAAGAACGCTGGGTAAGAGACGTCGCAGAACCAGAAATTGACGTTCGCCGTAAAGTAACCCAAGGTGCCACTGCCCTCGCAAACTTTAAAGAAATATCCGCACGCACGGTTGGCAAAGATCTGTTTGACAGCATACGCGGCACACTAGCCGCCATTGATAGACAATTTGCTAATAACGCACGTGGTAGACATCTCGTTACGCTCGCTACGTTGGATTTGGTCAACATGGAAACCGGTCAACGCGGCTTTCTATTAACGGGTAAAGATGAATCTTTGGAGCCGTTTAATGAGGGGCAAAAAACCTTCACCCCTCGCGTCGCTGAGTTACGCTCTATCGGTGGATTTTCCAATACAATAAAGTCTAATACGAACAAACTAGAAAAACAGGTCGCTGCCTGGATCGCACAAGCTGCAATGCCAGAAATTAACGCACGTCGAGAGATGAACAAATTCACCCTCACGCTTGAAGACGCGGCACAGCAGCTTAAAAACGGTCAGGGTAAAACCCTAATGGATACGACACGCGCCAAGCTAAAAGAAATTATTGATGTCGAAGAAGTTTTAATTGTCAGCCGCGTACAGGAACAGCAAGACACCTCAGACGCTACAATAAGTTTTACGCTATTCGGTACGTTGTTTGCAATAGCCACAAGCTTGGGTATTGGCATTGTGATAACGCGCAGCGTTGTTTTACCCTTAATGAAAACTAACACCACGCTTAGCCAAATTGCTGAAGGTGACCTAACACAACGTATCGCGATCACCTCTACGGATGAAGTGGGTCAAATGGCGAGCAACTTCAACGCTTTCGCAGATAAGTTACAGAGCATGATCACTAAGATCTCTGAGTCGACCTCTGAGCTGATCATGGCAGCAGAAGGTATGGCAACCGTCACAAATCAAACCAGCAGTGGTGTTCAAAATCAAAAGATAGCGACCGAGCAAGTGGCAACCGCAATTAATGAGATGTCTGCGACCGTGCAAGAAGTTGCCACCAATGCGGCTTATGCTTCTACGTCAGCAAGTGATGCTAATGATGAATCAAAAGAAGGCAACAGAGTCGTTAATGAAACCATTAAAGCAATAGAAAACTTGGCGAATGAAGTCAATGTATCGGCGGAGGTGATATCGAAACTCAAAGATGACAGTGTTAATATTGGCGCAGTGTTAGGCGTTATTAAAAGTATTGCGGATCAAACTAATTTACTCGCGCTGAATGCAGCAATTGAGGCAGCCCGTGCCGGCGAGCAAGGCAGAGGCTTCGCAGTGGTTGCAGACGAAGTAAGGACATTGGCCCAGCGCACACAAGAATCAACCAGTGAAATAGAGTCTCTTATCATGTTACTCCAAACGGGCACGGAAGAATCCGTAAACGTCATGGGAAAAAGTCGCAACAATGCCTATGAAACTGTAGAGCAAGCGAAAGCAGCAGGCAAGTCTTTGGCATCGATTACGAATGCGGTAGAAAATATACTGCAAGTGAATATTAATATTGCAACAGCAACAGAGGAGCAAAGCGCTGTCGCTGAAGAAATCAATCGTAACGTGGTCGATATACAAGAGATATCTGAACAAACTGCACTGGGCGCTGAGCAAATTGCCAACTCAAGTACCAAGCTAATTCGCCTAGGCGCAGAACTGCAAGATGTTGTTCGTCATTTTAAGATTTAATGACGGGCGCCACAGCTATTAAACTTTTCAACAGCGTGACATTCTCCACCGTCATCTGACTATGAAAAGAAGAAAGGTTGATTTATTTCATACTTTTTAGCTGTGTGCACTCCCATATTTAGCAATTTAATCCAATAAACATGCGTACTTTTTTTACTAAAAGTGATCTACTGTGAGTAGCCTTGCGTATACCCGTTAGTTGAGTATTTAATGCATCCTAAAACAGATCACAAAAAAGTCTACCTAGATGAATTGCATGGTCCCGGCTCACGAACTAGATAACATAGAACAGGAACGTTTTTATGCAACATCATTCAGCCATCGAACCGACTACTTTAAGAACCATTAAGAACGTTGATATGTCTTTTACAATGAGTAATGCTACGATTAATATCGAAAACTTGCGGCTGCGCACCTTTATTGGCTTTAACCCCGATGAATTGATAAAACAACAAGACATTATCATCAATGCGCTGATCGAGTTTGATGCAACAAAGCCGAGTATCTCAGATGACGAAAAAGATACGCTTGACTACAAAGTAATTACTAAAGCTATCATTAAGCATGTTGAAAGTGGCAAATTTCGCTTGGTTGAAAAGCTTAATGCTGACATCGTTGCGATCATTATGGCCAATACTCAAGTACTTAAAACTCACGTGCGCGTTGAAAAGCCCCATGCATTGCGTTTTGCAGACTCGGTATCTATCTCACTTGCAGCGGAGCGGACATAAGCGTGAACGTAGCGTCGAATTATAACTCTATTGCCCCCATTGTTATTACTGGTGGTGGCCAACGACTGGGGCTAGCGGCAGCTCTAGCGCTTCATAGTGAAGCAAGCCCAGTTGTGATCACTTATCGGAACAACACGCGTCATCTTGCCCAGCTTCAAGCGCATGGTGTACAAACCTTACATGCCGACTTATCAACAACAGAAGCCGTTTTAGAATTTGCTAAATCCATTAAAGAACAATATGGCGCTTTAAGGGCGATTATTCATAATGCATCAGAATGGCTTAGTGAATCTCACTCCGACCTCTCAGACCCCGATATGATTTTCGATAAAATGATGCATATTCATGCAAAAGTCCCCTATTTATTAAACTCACAGCTGAGCCCTTTACTAAAGAACTTTGCAGAAATATCGGAGAATTCAACTGCCGACATTATTCATATGACCGATTTTATCGTTGAAAAAGGCTCGAAAAAGCATATTGCTTATGCCGCCAGTAAAGCGGCTTTGCATAATTTGACCTTATCGTTTTCAGCACAGTTGGCGCCCTTAATTAAGGTCAATGCCATCGCGCCCGCATTACTAATGTTCAACGAAAACGATAGCGACGAGTACAAAGCAAAAGCCTTAAAAAAATCATTAATGCACGTTGCTCCCGGCGAGCAAGAAGGCGTTAAAGCCATACGTTATTTGCTTGACAGTCACTATATAACTGGTCGTACTATCGCGATCGATGGCGGGCGTAACCTTGTATAAATCAAACACTAAAGTAAGCACTTTGCCCAATCAAAATATTTGTCAAAAGAATATTTTGCAACACCGTGCTATACACTAGAATTTTAAATTATCCGTAAATATAGGATCACATTATGTCTTTGGCCATTAAAGAAACATTTGAGCAGACTAGTGACAATGTATCATTCGAAGCCATGCGTGTACGCGAAGCTTTGATCAAGCATGGTTTGGAAACACCACTCGTCGCAAACCCTCTCGACAATCGTAGTAAATATGAAAAAATCAAAGCGTCGATGACCGATATAATGGAAACACTAGGCCTGGATTTGCAAGATGACAGTTTGATGGAAACGCCACACCGCATTGCGAAAATGTATGTGAATGAAATATTTTGCGGCTTAGATTATGAGAACTTTCCCAAAATAACCGTCATTGATAACAAAATGGGTGTTGAAGAAATGGTTAAGGTCAAAGACATCAGCCTGACCAGTACCTGTGAACACCATTTTGTAACCATCGATGGCTTTGCAAAAGTAGCGTATATTCCAAATAAAAAAATTATCGGACTTAGTAAAATAAACCGCCTGGTGAGATTTTTTGCACAACGCCCCCAAGTTCAAGAAAGACTGACGCAACAAGTGTTGGTTGCACTGCAAATATTACTTGAAACTGAGCATGTAGCGGTAACAATCGAAGCAAAACACTACTGCGTAAAAGCGCGTGGTGTAATGGATGCCAATTCTAGTACTCAAACAACAGCACTGGGCGGCGGATTCAAGTCTGACCCTAAAACACGGTCTGAGTTTTTAATGTAAGCCGCTCAAGTAAGGTGTACAGAATGCGAACGGTGCAGGCTCTATTTCTAATAGTGACGCGCGTGAAATTATAGTAAATTTTGTTTGAATAGGTTAAATGCGTTTCAATACTGAGGCGTATTTAATACAGGCAGGGAGAGCTCAAGATCACACGCTCCTTAATGGAAGACTATAAGCGAAACACCTTCCAAAGACTTTCATCCCTTTAGGCATTACTAAAAATTAGTTAAGCCAGTGCGCGAGCGCACCAGCTTAACGACTTAATATGTGCTATCGCTTAAACAGCAACAACTTTATTTGCACAAGGACCTTTCTGTCCCTGGCCTACTTCAAACTCAACCGCTTGGCCGTCATTCAATGTCGCGTATTCACCGCCAGCTTGAATTTCTGAATGATGTACAAACAAGTCTTTGCTTCCGTCTTCTGGAGTAATAAAACCGAAACCTTTATCTGCATTAAACCACTTAACTGTACCTTTACTCATAATATTCTCTTTTATCTTAGGTGAAAAATTTAATTCTAATCTGCTATCACCATTACAGAATTAGAACTTGAAATTAGTTAATCACATACGCCTTTCTAACTGACCAAAAACTACAGGGCTAGCCCTTTGTGCGTTGTTTATTAATAACTGGTTAGTCACCACAGGCTGATATCTCAGCCAGTCGTCGCTCTCGGTTTAGTAAAAATAAAGGCAACGTAAACGCAATTGCAATACCGAAAGTTAACACAGCATATACCCACCAATATGACATGGATAAACGACGGGCTTCAACAAATGACCAAACCAAGAACGCCACAACCACAACTATTATATCATTTGTTATGGATGCTGAAGCATTATTAGCATAGTTGTCAACAATAAATGTCATTGCTGAAAAGCCACCATACTCAATTATAAATAGAATATTAAAATACATTGTAAACATTACACCTGCTATTGCACAGATGCCATAAATTATTTGTAGCTTTTTAGATGTTTTTTCCATTGATTCTGCCATTAACGTTTAAGTCGCTTAGTTATTTAGTTTTATAACCTTGGCCATACTGCCATTAAACCCACTAAATGGAACACGCCAATGACGAAACAAATACTTGAACTCCAAATCCAAAAAGCGGTGCTATTTTGCTTTATTTTAGGGTAATTGACTACAAATGGCGCAAATAAACCGGCTAAACCACGCATTAAGTAAATAGCCGTAATTGCTAATAAAGTCAACCTAGTAAAAGGCATGCGAGGTAAAAATCTAGCACCAGACAAAGCATATACACCCTAAACAATTAAAATAGCAGCAATACCAAGGCTTATAACAGTTGGTTTCAGCGATTTATTTTCGGCCATTTGTGCCATAGCCTCTCCTGCGACGAAAAACGATACCAGCTTGGGCCACCGATAACGATGCCGATATACAAGACGGCAGCAAACAAACTAAATGAACCTGCGATGATCAAAAAATCAAAATTCATGTAGGGTATCCATATTTTTCATACACATAATTTTTAGTAAGTTTTTCAATTATTAGATCCATGTTAAACGGTACCCCCGACAGTTAAATGAATTGGCTACACGTTAATATTACCATTGCGCCGATGGCTTAATGGCTTTGTACTTTTGGTTGATGATCTATTACTTTCTTTAAAAAAATGGGATACACCACCAAAGAGATAATAACCATCACAAAAGCGATGGTCAGAAATAACGGTTTATAAGTAAAATCGTTAGGCAATAAAAGAATCAGTGCAATAGAAATAGCACCACGTGAACCCGCAAAATTAAGTAACCAAAAGTCCTGACGCGTAATTTTTTCACCGTCAATTCGCAACAGTGGACTCAGCACACCCAGCGCAACAAACCGTGAGACAAAGAGCATCAGCACACCGATAATAACAAAAGAGAGCGTTATAATCTCCAATGATGCCTGCGAGAAAAAGCTTGCCCCAAGCAAAAAGAATAGAATACTGTTTACAATGTATTCCAGATAGTCCCATACCTGATCTTGGGCACCCTGCACTTTGTCATTATTTTCTTCAGGTCGATATCCAAAAGCAAGCGCCCCTGCAAAGACCGCGAGTACACCAGGAAAATGAAACGTTTCTGCCAGCAGGAAGCTCGAAAACGCAAGTGCAAGCGTAATATTGACAGTCAGCGCTGGCGCTTTATTTTTCCATATGCGCAAAAGAAAACGTGCAAGTCTTCCGAGTACAACCCCTAGTGCAAGCGCCGCTAGAATATTAACCACGAGTTTACCTCCGCTCAGCGCGAGACTCACATCCTCCGAGCCAAAAATCATGACGGAAAGCGTAGCGAAAACCGCCACAACAAAACCATCATTCAGGATCGATTCGCCTTCGATGAGCATTTTTCTTTCGGTGCTTAGGTCTTTTGCTTCATGTAAGATCGCACTCACCGCGATAGGGTCTGTCGCTGAAACGATCACCCCAAATAGTAGGGACTCAAGGAACGGAACATGAAATACCCAGTGCAGCACCAGAGCGACGCCAACGGTACTGATAACAATGCCTAATGTTGCGAGGATCGACGATTCTTTTAGTACCTTACGAAAATGGCGTAGGCACATTTTTTTAGCGGCTGCAAAAATAAGTACAGGTACCAACACAAAAAGAATGATATTGGGGTCGAGGTAAACTTCAGGAAGATTAAGTAGCTCAAAATGATTCAGGGCGCCGTAGATCATACCAATACATAACACCCAAATAACATTAGGAAACAGCATTAAGCGCTCTGAGTAGTACGACAGCGCATTAAGGACGACGAGCCCAGAAATAATAAAAGCGATCAGTGTCATTAGTGATGAGTCATGCATTTGTTTAAATTAAACCTCTTACAGTGCTAATAAATTAAATACTTGTTATTGGTATCAAAACTTATAACTGACCGATCACCATCATATAAAAGCCATAAACATAGACTTATTTTGTAACAATACAAAGGCTACGACAACTAACTATTCTTCTTAAACCTTAGTTTACTCTCATGTTTTTTAACAGGTCGGCCCTAAATGACACTTACTTAAATCCAAAAGGCCCAAAAAGTTGCACTTATTGTGTATTATTCGGATTCACTTCGCTTACCCAGATTAGCCAGTAACTGGCCAATAAGGGACATTGAACTATGCTGTGTGAATATGTTTCAAACGAAACTGTTCTTTGCTTGTACACTGCACAAGCAAACCTTTATTACTACGATTAACACAACTTTTAGAGTGCGATATGGTCTACCCAAAAACAGAGAAAAAAGTAGCGGATACGTGGTCTAGTCAGGCTAAAACTAATAGTATTATCTTAATCATCTTTGCGCGTTATAAACGCGAATAAGAACCGCTGGCTACCCCAAGGCTAGATAAAGACTAACGACACAAATAAGCCTCAATTTTCTCGAATCACTGCGCATACGTTTAAACATTTCTGCCTTTATAATTTTTGTATCCTTATAATTTATAGCATTCGAAACAAACATCTTTCCACTTTCTAAACCGCACGCTTTAAAAAGTGAGCGCTATTCACCGCGCAATGATACTGAAATAGTTAGTGCTATAAGCTATACTTCTAGTGCAGTAATCATTATTACAATAAAAAAGAGGTTATATGAAATTTATTATCGCGTTTATTTCACTGATTATTACGAGTACTTTTGCACTGGGTGCAGAAAAATGTGGAAAAGTGACCATTTCAGACATGAACTGGAGTTCAGCCAGTTTAATCGCCAATATTGATCGCTTTATTCTTGAAAAAGGATATGGCTGTGAAGCAGAATTAGTGCCCGGCGATACGATGCCGACTGGCACCGCAATGATTGAAAAAGGTGAACCTGATATTGCGCCCGAGATGTGGAGTAATTCAATGCGGGACGCACTTGACAAGGGTGTTGCGGAAAAACGCCTGCGATATGCCGGTAACTCCTTATCAGATGGCGGAGAAGAAGGATTCTGGGTGCCGCAGTATATGGTAGATGAAGACCCAAGCATGGCCACTATTGAAGGTGTTATAAAAGCGGTTGCCAAGTTTAAACACCCTGAAGACCCCGACCGTTCAGCATTCTATGGCTGCCCTGCAGGATGGAACTGCCAAATATCATCAGGCAATATCTTTAACGCACTAAAATTAAGTGAAGCTGGATTTGATTTGATTGATCCCGGTTCAGGTGCTGGCTTGGCTGGTTCAATCGCAAAAGCCTACGAACGAAAACAAGCTTGGTTTGGTTATTACTGGGCACCGACAGCCGTACTCGGTAAATACAAAATGGTTAAGGTCGATTTTGGGTCTGGTGTGAATAAAGAAGAATTTATAAACTGCAGCTCAAAAGAAGATTGTCTCAACCCTAAAGTGACGATGTACCCGCCTTCAGCCGTTCAAACTGTCACAACTGAGAGCTTTGCTGCAAAAGCACCTGCCGCTTATGCTTACCTTACTAAGCGATCATTTAAAAATGCGCAAATGAATAAACTGCTAGAGTGGATGGAAGATAACCAAGCCGATGGCGACGTCGCTATGGAGTATTTTCTAACGACGTATCAAGATCAATGGAAATCTTGGGTTTCTGACGAAGTCGCTGTAAAGGTAATGAAAGCACTTAAAGCATTGTAAGGTCTGTCGTCTGACTCCTAACTTTTCTTACAGGTACGCTTTTTGACTTTTTTGCAACTTTACCCCAAGAGGATGCGATGAATGGCTGAATCATCATGGTTAACAAAATTTCCCCAGATGGACCGAGCTGATCTGACGAATATTCGTAAAAGTCTCGATTCCGCTTACCGTGATTTTTCACGAGAGTATGGCGAGACCATCGAATCTTTTTTTGATCCATTACTCACTTTTTTGGTGTGGTTTGAAAAGTTATTAATATCTACGCCTTGGTGGCTGGTCATTATTGTCGTGACGACCATCGTTTATATAGCTTGCCGTTCTTGGAAGCTGTGTTTGGGTGTTATTCTGTCGTTTCTGGCCATTGGCTACTTTGGTATGTGGGAAAATACCATGCGGACCATGAGTATTATTACCGTCTGCACGCTATTGGCTATTGGACTTGGGATCCCAATTGGCATCCTGATGGCACGATCAGACCGAACACAAAATGTGGTCACGCCCCTGCTCGATGTGATGCAGACCATGCCGGCTTTTGTTTACCTGATACCCGTAGTGATGTTATTGGGTATTGGTAAAATTCCTGGGGTCATCGCCGTTATTATTTATGCCATTCCACCGGTTATTCGACTCACTAATTTGGGTATTCGACTTGTCGATAAAGAAGTTTTAGAGGCGGCAACCGCATACGGGGCTAATTCCACCCAGCGCTTGTTTGGAGTTCAACTCCCCTTAGCAATGCCTACTATTATGGCCGGTATTAATCAGACAATTATGATGGCGCTTTCAATGGTCGTTATTGCTTCGATGATCGGCGTTAAAGGCTTGGGACAACCGGTGCTAAAATCAATCACCAACCAATATTTCACCCTCGGATTGTTTAATGGTTTAGCGATCGTAGCGCTGGCTATTATCTTCGATCGTGTTTCACAAGCTTACGCTAAACGCTCTCAACGACACATGGGAGGTATGGATAATGCCTAAACCCTTGATTCAAATTGAAGGACTTTACAAGATTTTTGGCAAGCGACCTAAAGATATTATGCCTATGGTGCTTGCCGGTAAATCTAAAGATGAGATTTTGGCTGAAACAGGACATACCGTGGGCCTTAAAGACATCAACATGACCATCAACAAAGGTGAGATTTTTGTCATTATGGGCCTTTCTGGTTCGGGTAAATCAACCCTAATAAGGCACTTTAACCGACTAATCGATCCGACTGAAGGCATCATTAAATTTGAAAATATAGACGTAATGAAGCTGACGCCTAAAGAGTTAGAGCAGTTTCGTCGTCATAAAATGTCGATGGTTTTTCAACGCTTTGGATTAATGCCCCATCGAACTGTTGTCGAGAATGTAAGCTACGGATTATCCATTCAAGGCGTTAACAAGGTCGACAGATTAGCCAAGGCTAAGGAGTGGCTAGAGACAGTTGGCTTAGCGGGTTATGATATGCAGTATCCTGCGCAACTTTCAGGCGGTCAGCAACAACGTGTTGGGCTAGCACGGGCACTGTGTACGAATGCTGAAATTCTCTTGATGGATGAAGCCTTTTCGGCACTTGACCCTCTCATACGCAGTGAAATGCAAGATCAACTTATCGAACTCCAAGAGCAACTTCAAAAAACTATCATCTTTATCACCCATGATTTAGATGAAGCACTCAGAATTGGTGATCGCATCGCCATCTTAAAAGATGGTGAGTTGGTACAACAAGGGCCCCCCGTCGAGATTCTACTTAACCCTGCGACAGATTATGTCGAAGCCTTTGTTAAAGACGTTAATCGCGCCAGAGCATTAACCGTAGAAAATGTAATGAAGCCACCCGCTCGCCGTATAACGGCAGACACCATTGGCGAAGCTTTAATGCAAATGCGCAAGAGAAAAGAGGATTATGCCTATTATGTTAACAATGACGGCTATCAAGGCGTTGTCACACAAGATACATTGGAAGAAGCCTGCTGTGAGAACGACACGCAAAAGTTAGATCGCGAATTTTTGGAAGACGTACCTGCCATAGCACCTGGAGCAATGTTAGAAAGTGTGATACCCGAAACGCTAGAATCAGAATACTCACTACCCGTGGTAGATGATAATGGCAATCTAAAAGGGGAGTTATCACGCCGCAACCTTGCCGATGTATTAGGCGATTCAGATAAAAATTCAGCGAAAGATAATCTTAAGATCTCCGCCTGATTTTAAACGATAAATTACGTAAATTGAGCTAATGCTATGCTAATAACATAACAACGACATTAATACAGTTTCCACGCTGTTCTAGTCGCTTGTATCTAGGGTTCGTTATAACCGCAGCGGCACTCATGTATATAATATTAAGAAAACCGCTTTGGGTTCAATCTTTCACGCTAAGCCTGTCGAACAATTTCATGGGTTTCCTGAGCAAGCTTGGATAACTGAGTCGCCAGATTGGAAAGGTCAAGCGCACCCTCGGTCAATTCTTGAGCCGATGTAGAATTAGTATGACTAATACGTTCTACCTCATTACTGGATTCAACAATGCCTTCTATTGACCTACTTTGTTCAATCATCGTGCCTGTAATTTGGGTTATCTGTTCGGCAATAGACTTAACCCCTGTTACCACCTCTGCCAGCTCATGACCCGCATTATCAACAACGGAAGACCCCTCAACCACATCTGCAGTGGCTGTTTTTAACATCGTTTGAATTTGTAGAGCAGATTTATTACTTTTAATCGAAAGCGATCTCACTTCATCGGCAACAACGGCAAAACCTCTTCCCTGCTCTCCTGCTCTGGCGGCTTCTATCGCGGCGTTGAGTGCCAGTAAATTAGTTTGATTCGCAATATCTGAGATGACGCCCAATGCCACGCCAATGCCATCGTTACTGGTTCTAATTCGACCCATATTAAGAATAACTTGATCCATCGCTTTGGCACTATTTTTAACTCTTACTTCTACTTGAGTAACGTCATCTCTAACCTTGGTCATCACCTGACTCGAATTATCTACTGACTCAGACATACCACTTAATGTTTGGTTGATACTCATACACGCGCCAGCCTGGGTTTCCAAATCACTACAAATCCCCCGGCTACGGTTACTCATACCTTCAACCGTGCCCGATAAGCGATCCGAAGCACTCAACAAGGTTTGCGCACTACTTGAGGCTTGCCCAATCACATCACTCAAACTATTTGATGCCATCTCAGACTGTAGGGTCAAAGTCTCTGCCTTATCTAAAGAAACCTGCACAGCATTCCACGCATCCTCCTTCTGACGCAAGGCATAAGCTTGTGCACCCCACACTAACAGCAAGGGTAACAAATAACCGGAGTACTGATTAATCATATCCTGCTTAGTATTCAATTCAACTACCGGGAAATTAAAGCCAACACGGTCCGCAACAATCAACATGGAAACAAAAACTAAAGACGCAACACTCCAAACCACCCCTGATTTAGACCCCGCTAATAAGTAGGCAAAAACGATAATGGCAACAGGCCAATAAATATGAGAAGAATGAATTGCACCCAGCTGATAGACAACGACACCGGCAAATATAGCCATCATGAGTATCGCGATATTTGCCAGCACCACTGTCGGTAGCTTTCTGTGCTTTAATAAAACTAATAATACCGGCACCCCCAAAATTAATAAGGTTGCCCCCCACGCAATTTCAGGCACATCGTTTTTAGTCCACTTTATCCAGCTATAGGCTGCGCAAATCCAACCTAAAAGCGTAAAAAAGGCAAGTGTTCTTTCTCTTATTCCCTCTTGTGGTATCGGGTGCAATTCAGTCGGCAAAACTATTTTCATATACAAACTTATTGGATTCAAAACATGTACCTATCTGTCATTTACGTTAGTCTCAAGTTAGACCTACCCTCCTCAAATTTTAGTTCAAATAAACAGCTAAACCATAATTATTTTAATATAAATAATTATGGTTACTGAATTGTCAATTAAGACCTGCTGAGATCAAGCCATCATTAACATGCGCTTTGCTTAAACAACGACTATTGCATTAGTGTTTGGTAAGTACTTTTTAGCGGAGTCTGTCATGAATGACACTTAGTTAAGCCCAAAAGCCCTGAAAGTTTCACGTAATGCGCATTGTTAGAATTCGTTTCACTCACCCACAAGCAAAAAAAAACATTTGGATTTTAAATAAATAATTAGCCAAAAGTAAGTTTGAGTGAGCACAACTAACCCCAAAAAAGCCTCGCAGAGCCGTGCATTATTGCGATTCATTTCGTTCATTCACACACTACAAAAATAGTATTAAAGCCTGAACTAAGTGCCATTCTTATCTGTCATTGTTAGTAAGCGATGATGCTTAGCTATTTTCAACCCTAATACCTAAGTCGAAATAATTTCATCATAACCAAAGATAACGTAGAGGAAAAAATGAATAAGAGCAGCTCATACTTAAAATGACGATGGAGATAGAAGTTCCGGTCTTTATGGTGCAGTAAGTCTATTAATCAGGTTGGAGCGCGCTAATCCCTCAACATTTTCAGTCTGTCCTTAAATAGTAAGTCCTGTCGTTAATGGTAGCCCTACATTTAAACGAATTGAGTACACGTTACTACCATCATGCGCAAATACCAAACGCGCTACAATAGTAAAAAACTATCAAATAGTTACTTATAATAAATTATGCAAATGAAACAGAGTTATCCTATAGTGATAACCTGACAGCAACATAAAAAACGTCACAATAAAGTAAATGATGGGAGAAAGCACATGGGAAGGAATAACACAGAATCCACGGGTAAATGCCCTGTAATGCACGGCTCAGTAACCAAAACAGGCGATAAAGGCACTTCAAATACAAACTGGTGGCCGAACCAACTGAACCTTAAAATTCTTCACCAAAACACGGCTGCATCCAACCCGCTGGGTGATGATTTCGATTATGCTAAAGCATTCAAAAAACTCAATTTAAACGCACTAAAAAAAGACTTACACAGCCTTATGACGGACTCCCAAGACTGGTGGCCGGCTGATTATGGTCACTATGGTCCTTTCTTTATTCGCATGGCCTGGCACAGCGCAGGCACCTACCGAATGGGCGATGGTCGTGGTGGTGCAGGTGCAGGGCAACAACGCTTTGCTCCGTTAAACAGCTGGCCCGATAACGTTAACCTCGATAAAGCACGTCGCCTACTTTGGCCAATCAAACAAAAATACGGTACCAAAATTTCTTGGGCCGACCTGATGATATTGACCGGTAATATTGCTCTTGAGTCGATGGGACTAAAAACATTTGGTTTTGCCGGTGGTCGCGCCGATACGTGGGAGCCAGAAGAAGACATTTACTGGGGCTCTGAAAAAACGTGGTTAGATGATGAACGATATAAAAATGATCGAGAGTTAGAAGACCCCTTAGCGGCGGTTCAAATGGGGCTAATTTATGTCAACCCAGAAGGCCCAAATGGTAATCCTGACCCAGTAGCGTCTGGCCGTGATATACGCGAGACTTTCGCACGCATGGCCATGGACGATTATGAAACCGTTGCCCTAGTGGCTGGCGGTCACACCTTTGGAAAAACACACGGCGCCGGTGATGCTGACCAATTAGGTGCTGACCCTGAAGCCGCCGCCATTCATCAACAAGGTCTTGGCTGGCATAACACCATGAACACTGGTATTGGCGTAGACACCATTTCAAGTGGCCTCGAAGGTGCTTGGACACCAACGCCAATTGCATGGGATAACAGCTTCTTTGATACGCTATTAGGCTACGAATGGGAACTTACCAAAAGTCCAGCAGGCGCGCAACAATGGACACCAACCGATGCCTCGGCAAAAGACACTGTGCCCGATGCACATGACGCAAGTAAACGTCATGCGCCAATGATGTCCACTGCCGATATGGCCATGCGTGATGACCCTGCATACAACAAAATCTCAAAACACTTCCACAAGAATCCCGATGAGTTTGCAGATGCATTTGCGCGCGCTTGGTTCAAATTAACGCATCGAGACATGGGACCAGCCGCTCGCTACTTAGGTGCGGATACACCAAAAGAAACGTTAATTTGGCAAGACCCAATTCCAGAGTTAGACCATGAAATGATTGGCAAACAAGAAATTGTCGAACTTAAAGCACACATTCTAAACACGGGCTTATCTGTGTCAGAATTAGTGGCGACAGCCTGGGCCTCAGCCTCTACCTATAGAGGTTCTGATATGCGTGGCGGTGCGAACGGAGCACGTATTCGTTTGACCCCTCAGAAAGATTGGCCAGCAAACCAACCGAAACAATTAGCACATGTACTTTCAGCACTTGAAGGTATTCAAAAGACATCAAGTAAAAAAGTATCACTCGCAGATTTAATTGTCTTAGGTGGCTGTGCTGCAATCGAGCAAGCGGCAAAAGATGCTGGGCACACGGTTGAAGTACCGTTTAGCCCTGGCCGAATGGATGCATCACAAGCGCAAACTGACGTCGCCTCTTTTGCACCACTTGAGCCCATGGCAGATGGTTTCCGTAATTACTTGAAAACCAATTACAGTGTAACCGCTGAAAACCTGTTAATTGATAAAGCGCAGTTATTAACGTTAACCGCGCCAGAATTAACCGTTTTAATTGGTGGCATGCGCGTGTTGAACACTAACGTTGGCCATACGCAACATGGTGTATTTACGAATAAAAAAGGCGTATTAACCAATGACTTCTTCGTGAACTTGCTGGATATGAATACTCAGTGGAAACCCACCTCAAAAGATGAAGATGAGTTCGAAGGTATTGACCGCAAAACCGGTAAGGTACAGTGGTCTGCTACCCGGGTCGATTTAGTATTCGGTTCTAATTCACAACTGCGCGCCATTGCGGAAGTGTATGCACAAAGTGATGCGCAAGCGCATTTTGTAAAAGACTTTGTCGCCGCTTGGTGCAAAGTAATGGATGCAGATCGCTTCGATCTCGCTTAAGTAAAAATATATCATTCCAGCCTGATTTTGGGCTGGAATCT
>JBLHVH010000015.1:0-29799 GCA_047628385.1 Oleiphilaceae bacterium | reverse complement strand
CTGAATCTGGAAGTAATACAGAACATAAGTCTAGTGTGGCACTAGTCGAAAATATGGGGCCTTTGAAGCCCCCTTTCATAAGTGCCGGAATGTAACCACTATGATCAATGTGTGCGTGTGTTAATAAGATTGCATCTATAGTTGAAGGGTCAACTGGAAACTTCTGCCAGTTTTTAGTTCTGAGGTTTTTAACTCCCTGATATAAGCCGCAATCAACAAGTATTTTTTTGTCATCAATAGTTAACAAATACTTTGAACCTGTCACTGTACCTGCGCCACCTAAAAATTTAATTTTCATCATCACAATAAACCTTATCAAGTAAATGGATGTTGCTTGCCCTTACCTTGAGTTTAGTAGTTCAATTGCTTATTTAATACACTGAATTAGATACGTTCGTAATATAGATCAAGTCGATAAGGAATATTTTTTAAAAATAGCATTATGCTTATAAAAAAATGTTATTTTTGAAGATTGATGTTTGATTAATATATAAAACAGACTTGATTTGGAAGCTCAAACCTCTACTCTTTAATCAAAAATGGGCCGCAGAAAGTAAAAATGAAACAAGAGCAAACACCTACAAAAAAAGATATAAATTTTCTGAGACTGCGACGTATGTGCATCGATACGCACCAAGAAGCGGTTATCTATATGCGCAAAGATTGCTATGTGTGTCGTTCGGAAGGTTTCTATGCACAAAGCCGAGTGCGGATCTCTACAGAGGAGCATAGTATTATTGCGACCGTTAATATGGTTACCAATGAGCTTCTTTCGCATGAAGAAGTTGGTTTGTCAGAATCCGCGTGGAAATTATTAAAAGCACATGAAGGTGAAAAGGCTTATTTTAAGCATACAAAACCTGCCGACTCGATGAGTTATGTTCGTGGAAAAGTCTACGGGACACCATTAACTGACCATACTAGCCATCAAATTATTCACGATATAACATCTGGTTATTACTCCGATATACAGTTAGCTTCTTTTGTGACAGCGTGTGCAGGCGATCGTTTAAATATAAAAGAAATAATTTCACTCACTAGAGCGATGATTAACGTGGGAAGTCATCTCGATTGGGGTGGCGACAAAATAATGGATAAGCACTGTGTTGGTGGTTTACCTGGAAACAGGACGACGCCTGTTGTTGTGGCGATCGTATGCGCTTCAGGCTTAATTATGCCTAAAACATCCTCACGTGCCATCACATCACCTGCGGGCACCGCTGATACGATGGAAACACTTGCGCCAGTGGCGCTCAGTATCCCTGAAATACGCAAAGTCGTTAAAAAAGAAGGCGGTTGTATTGCTTGGGGGGGATCAGTCAGCTTAAGCCCTGCTGATGATATACTAATACGCGTCGAACGCGCGCTTGATCTAGATAGTGAGGGGCAATTAGTTGCATCGGTCATATCCAAAAAAATAGCGGCAGGATCAACGCATGCTTTAATTGATCTACCTGTTGGAATAACAGCCAAAGTTAGAAACCAAGAGTATGCGCAAAAACTGGCAAAGCAGCTTGAAGCTACGGGTGATGCATTAGGTATTCATATTACTTCATTATTTACCGATGGTCAGCAACCCGTAGGAAGAGGTATTGGACCAGCGCTTGAAGCAAAAGATATTCTATTAGTATTACAAAATAAACCTAACGCTCCTTTAGATTTACGTCATCGATCGTTAGTGATAGCGGGTAAAATCCTAGAGATGGGTGGCGTAGCAGCCGACAATAAAGGGCTTGAGCAAGCAACAAAAATACTTGATTCAGGTAAAGCATGGCATAAGTTTCAAGCAATTTGTGAAGCCCAAGGCGGAATGCTGACACCGCCAGAATCTAACTTTACACATCAGGTAGTCGCTTTAAGAGCAGGCATTGTTTGTTACATAAATAATCGATTTATCAGTAAACTTGCAAAGCTAGCGGGTGCGCCATCTGCACCGGCAGCAGGCATTGAATTGCAGATTCGTTTAGGCGAAATTGTTCATATCGGGAGCCCTTTATTTATACTCCATGCTGAAACACAGGGTGAATTACAGTACGCAATTGAATTTTTAAATGCACATTCTGACGCAATAAAAATTGAAGAGGAAATACTTTGAAACCACTGATATTTGACCATGAAGCAGCGCCTGATTTTTTTGAATTAATGAGCAAGCAACTAGATGGCGAAACAGGAGAATTTATTAGTCATATTTTTCCAGATGGTGAGAGTTATGTTCGTGTTCTCAGTGAATGTGCTCAGCGTGACGCGGTTGTTATTACAAACCTGCATAAACCTAATTCAAAAATTCTACCACTTATTTTTTTATGTGAAACCCTTAAAGGCTTAGGCATTAGCTCAATTAAGCTAGTGTGTCCCTATTTACCGTATATGCGACAAGATATTCAATTACATACAGGTGAAGGCATCACCTCTCGTTTCTTTTCAAAGTTAATCAGTCAATATTTTGATTCACTCGTAACAATCGACCCTCACCTCCACCGTTACAAAAGCTTAGATGAGATTTATACACTAGAAACCTGTGTACTTAATGCAAACCCAGAGGTAGCAAGCTGGGTCAAAGCAAACATTAAAAATCCGATTGTTATTGGCCCAGATAGCGAAAGTGAACAATGGGCGGCTTCTGCAGCATCAATAATTAAATGCCCTTATATAATATTAAAAAAAGTACGAAAAGGTGATAAAGATGTACTCATTTCACCTCCAAACGCAAAACAATATAATCACCTAACTCCTGTTTTAATTGACGACATTATATCTACAGGTCGTACAATGATAAAAACGGCAGAAGCTTTAAAGGTAGAAGGTTTTCAAGCCGCTGTTTGTATTGGTGTGCACGCTGTTTTTTCGGATGGTGCCTATGCTGAAATGAAAAAGTCACATATTTCAAAAATAATTACATGCAATACCATTCCCCATGAAACTAATTTGATTGATCTGTCATCAATCATGTCTGCAAAAATCAAGTCACAGTAGCGCTCTAAGCGAGCGCTATTAAAAGACTTATTTAGTGATGAGTATAAGGTTTTTCGATTATATCGTAAGGGTTTCCAATACCTTGCACTGCTTTATTTTCTTCCTCCGTTAACAACTCACCTTTAATGTTCATCATTGAAGCAAGTTTTGATAAACCATGCGCCCAAGTGCAGCGGTTAGCAAACAGCATGCCTTCTGTATCTAATGTTCCTCCACGATTAATATAACCTAAAGCTTTAGTATGCTTGATACCCAAATCTAATGGACGAAGAACACCTAAGAATGTTTCAGGTCGGCCATGACAAAGTAACAAGCGATATTCAGGTGAACCAAAAGTATTAACAGCGCCACCCATATTCGATTTTTGGTATATAAAGTCAGACTCAATATTGTCTCTAGCTTCGCGGAACTTACTCGGTTCTGAAATATAAACTAAGCTAAAACCATGTTGATGCTGGTTTAATCGTTCCGCTATTTTTTTCGCTTCAATTAATTGATAAGCTCCGATGGCAATAATTTGAATTTTTTCATCGCCTGATCCAAGCATTCTTATCGCACCATATTCGGCCAGCTGTTTAGCTTGTGATTGATCTAATTGATAGGGGACCTTTCCTTTTGGTACCACCATCGTGTAAATTTGGCCGTTCATTTGATAACACTGACGCATTAGTTCGACAGCGCTTAGGCTATCTGCGGGAAAAACAACCCTAGAGACGTCTGACATTTCAGCTAACATCGCTTCACAAAAAATAGAGTCTTGGTGACTCTGTTCATTTTTACCATTTTCCCATAGGTGTGATGTCGCTATAACAGGAAATGAAAGCCACGGTACACTGCCATTTTTTTCTAAGGCGTGTCGTGCAAATATAATTTTTTGTCTTAAGGCGCCTAACATTTTTGGGGCAAATGCTTCATAAGAAATTGCGATATTTAGGCCTTTTCTATTCGCTAAAACAGCAGAAATAACCGCCTCTTCATTTAAAGCAGTAATCACTGCACCACTTTCTGATTCGCAAACACCTACTTCAGGCTCTGTGACACGATGCTTTAGAAGCGTTAATGTTTTATTAAATCGATTTGAGCTCAGTTCATCTGGATTACCAACACGAGGACGTAAGTTTGGATTAGCTTTTACTATTTCAACAAATGTGTGGTCTAAACTTGCCATAGGTGAACTATTATGGAGATTATTCGCTAATTCTATTTCTGGTACGATTGCTGTTATTTTTGGCGGATTTTTATAAATATCACGTTCTTTTTTTCGTCCATTTCTTTTATGATTATTCAGTATAGAAACGGCATCTTTCCATTCATCTTCACTGACAAATAGTTTGGCGGCATAATCATTAAAAATACCTCGTGATTTTTCGTCAGTTCGGGGGTTTTGAGGCAATGGAGTACCATGTGCTGGGTTAGTTCCTTCTCCATAAAAACCAAAGCCTTTTGTTGTCTCTGCAATGCCGTAAGGTAATTTAATTGGGTAATTTGCTTTCTTAGCACTGACGGCTTCGCCTGAACGTTTAAGCAATAACTCTTGATGCAGAATATTGACCGCAAACGCTGCGGGATCTTTTCCGTCAAAAACATTTGGTTCAAAATTATGGGCACGTAAATGTTTAACTAAATAATTAACACCTCCTAATTGTTGAGCCGTCGTTCTTTGATCGATTCGTCTACCGTTCGCAATCATTATCGGTGATACCAGGCCGGTATCTTCAGCTCGCCACCATCTTGCAGACCAATCGCTACCGCGCTGTTCTTCAAATGCGCCGTCACTTAAAAACGCGACAAGTTTTTCACCAGGCAAAGGCTGGTGTACGTAATGTAAACCGGCAAAGCCTAAGTAGCCACCTTCAATACTTGCGCCTGCAGTATTCACATTAACATGACTGCCAATCGGCGATTCAGGACAACCTTTTGCATTAATTTCATAAGAATAGAAATCACGTGAAAGTTTGGTTAATCCATCATCATTTAGAGGGTATCTTTTTTCATGTATTGGTAAGCTATTTCCTAGTAATAAATTAACTGCATCCACCGCAGCAACACAATGTCCCTGCCCCATCAACCATTCACGACTTTCTCCTGACAAGGCATTTGCGGCTAAATAACCGACGTAAGCAGGTACCATATTTAAAGCACCACCAGTATGACCCTGTGGAGATTGTTTGAAGTCGGTGGCCTTTAAGCTTGAACCGCTTAACTTAATGTTTTCTGCATAGGTCATATTAATCACTAACCACATTGCTTGGTTACAAAGAATATCGGCTGCTTTTAATATGGGTAAGGCCTTTTCTAATTCAATACCTGCCTCACGTAATACTTTAAGGACAAAGCTTTGGGTTTCTTGATTATGTTTTATAACGCCATTTCCGTTCACCCAGCTTTTAAACGCTATATTATTTTTGTCTAATTCTTGCGGGATTTTAGTATGTTGAGTCATGATGTATTGATCTCCCTATTTATATGTAATGTTAAGATTTATACAGCGTTAAAGTCAGCTAATTAATTCCATCATGCGGCATAAACCTTAAAATTTTAATTACTACAGCAAGTTTACTTGTAGAATATTATCTTTGATTGATAGAGATCAAACGGAAACCAAATAGGAATTATAATCATCTTGTAATGATTCTTTTTTATCTATCTAATAACAGTATTAACAACAGATCATTAACCTAATAGTAGTTAATTATGCCTACGCTGTTCATAGCAGTTCTAAAAAGAAAAGCGATACATTCAATAAAACGAACCTGTACCTTCGTTTTATTTATGAATCTTGTTTCGGTATTTATTCCCATCTATGCAAATGAAATAGCTGAATTACAAATAGAACTTGGTAAGCAACTATATTTCGATAACAACTTATCATTTAATAGAACACAATCCTGTGCTACCTGTCATGCACCTAACCATGGTTTTGTAGACAAGCAGAATACAAAATTTGAAGGAGCCGTTTCGCTAGGCGATGATGGAATATCATTTGGCGATCGAAGCGCTCCCACCGCTGCGTATGCCAACCAGATTCCGGTGTTTCATTTGCATGAGGATGGACAATATAAAGGCGGTCAGTTTTGGGATGGCCGAGAAAAAGATTTAATAGGTCAAGCGGGCGGACCTCTGCTTAATTCGATGGAAATGGGTATGCCTTCCAAGGAGTCTGTATTAAATCGTTTGAAAGAAAATCACAGTTATACATTGAGCTTTAAAAAAATATACGGCCTTGATGTATTTAACTCGCCTGAAAGTGCCTACAAAGCCCTTACTAAAAGTATTGCATTATTTGAAGAGACTGATTTTTTCTCACCTTTCAATTCAAAGTATGATCGCTACCTAGAAGGTAATTATCAGTTAACTGAACAAGAAGATCTTGGCATGACGCTGTTCTTTTCTAATCAATTTACTAACTGTAATCAATGTCATCAATTGAAATTACTCCCCGCAACTAAAAGAGAAACATTTAGCGACTATACCTACCATAATATCGGTGTACCTATTAATAAACCCGTCAGGAAACATAATCAAACACCGAATGAATACCGAGACTTGGGCTTATTCAATAATCCGCTAGTCACTAAAAAATCTAACATCGGAAAGTTTAAAGTACCTACGTTGAGGAATGTTGCGATTACAGCGCCTTATATGCACAATGGCATATTCAATGAGCTTGAAACAGTGGTCGCTTTTTATAACAAGTACAATTCTAAAAGTAAAAAGCGTCAAATAAACCCTGAAACTAACAGAGCCTGGGATGATCCTGAGGTTAAAGAGAATATCTCTTTTAAAAAATTAGGGTCAGGCCCTGCATTAGATGATAAACGTATTAAAGCACTCGTCGCCTTTATGAAGTTATTAACCGATCAACGCTATGAACACTTAGTGGATGTTAAATGATTGCAATATACCGACACTAGGCATATCAGAGGCACCTTTTAGACTGTACACATAAAATTATTACTGCCACCTTTTAACCTAATTGCCAATCACTCTCATTTAGATTAAAATTATTTCTTTTTAAAAAACTAAAAGGCTTCTAATGCAGTTAACAAATAAACTAAAACCTATTATTGGTATTATCGCGGCAAGTACAGTTTTAACGGCTTGTAATTCTCTGTATATCTCGGATACTAATGAAATAAAAGATGTAACCGGTTTATCTGTAATCGATACCTATATTCAAATAGCTGAGACCAATTATCAAGATTCCTTAGTTACCGCTCAAACATTAGAAAAAACCGTTGAAATATTCTTAAATGCTCCGTCTGAAGACACATTAAATTTAACCAAAGAGGCATGGGCAGCGGCTAGAGTGCCTTACCAGCAAACGGAAGTTTATCGCTTTGGTAATGAAACAGTTGATAACTGGGAAGGAAAAGTAAACGCTTGGCCGCTAGATGAAGGCCTTATAGACTATGTTGACGCAGATTATGGAACTGAATCGGACGAAAACCCATTTTATAGTGCAAATATCATTGCTAATGCTTCCCCCATCCTAGGCGGCAAACCTGTTGATGCGAAAAACATTAGTAAAACGTTTCTGACTGAAACGCTTCATGAGATTGATGAAGTCGAATCAAATGTAGCCACTGGATACCATGTGATTGAGTTTTTACTCTGGGGGCAAGATCTAAATGGTACTAATCCTGGTGCCGGCATACGCCCAGCAACCGACTACTCCTTAACTAATTGTTCGGGTAGAAACTGCGATCGTCGAAGAGAGTATTTGAAATCAGCTACATCGCTTTTAGTCGATGATTTACAAGATATGGCTAACAGCTGGAAAAAAGAAGGTGAATCTAGGTTAGCCCTTAACGCTAAAGGTGAAAAAGGCGGGTTAGAAACAATTCTGACAGGTATGGGTAGTCTTGCATATGGCGAGCTAGCGGGTGAGCGTATTAAGTTAGGGCTGATGTTACATGACCCAGAAGAAGAGCATGATTGTTTTTCTGACAACACTCATTGGTCGCACTTTTATGATGCGAAAGGTATTAAAAATGCCTACCTTGGCGAATACCTCAGCAGTGATGGAAATTTATTCAAAGGTGCCAGTTTATCGGACCTTGTTAAACAAGCACAACCATCACTTGATGCTAAAATGATAGACAAACTTACAGCCACCGAGTCTGCTATGCAGATTATGGTTGATCAAGCTCTAGAAGGTAATACATTTGATGTTTTGATTGGTGAAAATAATGCCAAGGGTAATCAAATAATTAGAGATATTGTTAATGCTTTGGTAGATCAAGCGAAAACAACTGAAGAAATCATACACTTACTAGCATTAGGTGACATTTCACTTGAAGGCTCAGACAGCTTGGATAATCCAAATTCAGTTATACAGTAAGCTTTAAATAAAATTTATACGATTAAGCATGTTTAAGGTGAGCAATTATTTTTGCTCACCTTTGCCTTCAATTAAACCCAAAAGTAGTACTTTTTTGAAACAATTGATCCTTTCATTTTTAGGCTTTTTCATTTTATCGTTTTCCTTAACTTCGTCTAATATTTCTGCGACTGAAAGAAATCCTGGTGGTCAGCATACCCATCAAAAACCCGCTAGTCGTTTCAGCTTTTCGCACCCTTCCCCAGCCCTATCAATGGATAAGAGATTAGATTTTTATGTAGGAAAAGCAATATTTGAAAAAATTTGGGTCTTTGCACCCTCGAGTACCACCGCCAGTGACGGATTAGGCCCTCTATATAATGCACGTTCTTGTGTTCGTTGCCATAAAGGCAATGGTCGTGGCATGATCGAAGGCAATAAATCATCATCGCCAGCATTATTTCTAAGGCTCAGTATTCCCCCTGCCACTGCTGAGCATCGAGCATTGCTAGCGTCTGGTAAAGTAGGCTTTATCACAGAACCAACTTACGGAAAACAGCTTCAAACTTTTGCGCACCCAGGAGGTAAAGCAGAAGGACAGCTAGAGGTGCAGTATAAACCTATTAAAATTGGTTTAAACGGAGGTGACATAATAGAGATCCAACAACCCAGTTATCATATTAGTGACCTCGGTTATGGACCTATTCATCACAATTTTTTATTGTCACCCAGAATTGCACCACCAATTTTTGGTTTAGGTTTATTAGAAGCGATTGATGAAAATGACATTTTTAAGCTGGCAGATTCTGATGATAAGAATAATGATGGTATATCAGGTAAAGCTAATATAGTTTGGGATAAAAAAACAAAGACATCTAAGCTTGGCCGCTTTGGTTGGAAAGCTGGAACACCTTTTTTAGAGCAACAAAACAATGCTGCTTTAAGTGGTGATTTAGGTATCAGTTCATGGATGTTTCCGCAACATCATGGAGAATGTACAAAAAGACAAACTGCATGTTTGCAACAGAAGCACGGTAATATGCGACGTGATAAACCGAAACAAGATATGTTAGAAGCTTCTAGAGTAATGACTGACTTATTACTTTATTACACGCGAAATATTGCAGTACCATCTGTGCGTCTAATAAATGACTTAGATCGGAAAAAAGGTAAAGAATTATTTTATAAGGCAGGTTGCCAAAAATGCCATCAACCGAGTTTTACAACAGGAAAATTTTCGGAACAAACCTCTTTAGAAAGTCAAACTATCTGGCCTTATTCTGATCTACTACTTCATGATATGGGAATAGATTTAGCTGATAATCGTTCTGAATTTCTTGCAAATGGTCAGGAATGGCGTACACCACCACTTTGGGGAATTGGATTAACAAAAACAGTAAGTGGTGGTACCTTTTACATGCACGATGGTCGAGCACGCAGTCTAATAGAAGCTATACTTTGGCATGGTGGTGAAGCTGAATCAGCAAAACAGATGATTATCAAGATGAATAACAAGCAACGTAAACAATTAATCTCTTTTCTGGAGTCTCTTTAATGCATTTAATTCCTACCTTTTTTTTTATGCATAGTTCACACACTTCGTTTAAACGTATATCCACAGTAATTTTATGTACAAAACAAATCATACCGTTTAAATTGTTTTTTTTAGTCACTCACTTTCTTTATATTTTTACTGCAGCTAATGCCAACGAGTTGCCAAGTGTACAGTTTGATCAATCTAAGCCTCTAATAGCAGATCAGAACAAGTTAGCCTGGAAAAAATTTAATATCTCAACAGTTGAAAGCTATGTTATCCCCGCCTATAAAAATTTAATGACCGCCAATAACAACTTACACCTAGCTACGCAGTCTTTTTGTAATTCGTTACCTTCTACTAACAGTGAACAGGCTCTTGTGAATTTGAAATCAATTAAAAAAGTGTTTCATTATTCAATGGATGCTTGGCAGTACATTCAAAATATCAATTTTGGCCCGATTGAAATTAGCATAAGGAACCATAGTATTCAATTTTGGCCTGACAAGAAAAACCATATAGGTAAACAATTAAACAAACTCATATCTGGTAAAGATCTAAGTGCTTTAATGGTTGATGGATTTGAGAAAAATAGTATCAGTGTTAAAGGACTTCCTGCAATTGAACGCTTGTTATTCCAGAAAAATGCTCTAGAACAATTCAAAAACAAGCCATTTTCTTGTGAAGTGTTACAGGGAATATCTCGTTACTTATCAGCGACTGCAAGCTCTCTACATAATGAGTGGTTAGTGATAATGCTCCCCCAGTTTAAAGATGCAACACAACTTGATGGATATTTTGAAGATGATATTGATGCAGCAACTTCACTTCTTAAAACATTAGTAGAGCCTATTGAAATAATACGGGATCTAAAGCTAGATAGACCATTAGGAAGCCAGTTTGATAAAGCTAAATTTAAGCGTCTTGAATCTTGGAGGAGTCGACGCTCACTAGTGAATCTAAAATTAAACCTCCAAAGCCTAGAGCTATTCTTTATGGGAACCACCATAGATTCTACTGCAGAAAAAACTGAAAGAGATAAAGGGTTACGCGCACTATTAACAGACAATGAAAGCATTATAATCGAGAACAACTTCAAACTTGTCAAAGATGAATTGCACAGGTTTAAAGTGCCGTTAGAGGAGGCAATTCTTATAAAAAAAGGTTATCAAACCGCTAAATCCCTGAGTATTTCCCTAACGAAATTACACAAAAGTCTTGAAGAGGCGATTACACATAGTGGCATTCGTTTAGGCTTTAACAGTCGAGATGGTGATTAGTTTGTTTGCAATAAGAGTAATATTAAAAGGTCTCGCCTACGCTGTATTTACGCCTTATTCTTGAACAGCATCAATAGTACATGAGATAAGTAAGCTTAAATTATTCGCGCTGCGACCTACAGCGCGGTATTGGTTCCACCATTAACAAGTATTGATCTTGGCCCTTTAGAAACTACACGCAATAACTCAAGCGATTGATGTTTTATAACTTTATGTGCTCGTGATAGCAGTTACAAAGCGTTTAACTTATGCCCAAGAACGTTAGAAATAATAAGCTGAATACAAGCGCGTTAATTAAAACCCTTTACTCGAGCTCTGGGCATCATCTATAAGGGCATTGTTTCTTCAGTCATGATGGTCGATATTTATTACTAGTAAACTCATATTTGAACTGGAAAGTGACAAATTTTGGTTATAGATCCTCTTTCAGGATTTGATATAGTAAATCAGTATTCATCGGGAGGGTTTAGGTCGCATGAAATTAAGTTAGCAAGCGTAAGTGGTTTAAAATTTCGAAATTAAAATTTAGCTTTTAACGCTTCAATTTTGTCTATTATATGTACCAGTTGTGGTCGATTTTCTTTTAATTCTTCTGGCGTTAACCCCTCTAATTCATGAGGAAAAACCAACCAATCTGAGCTTTCATGGATATAGTAATTCGGCACACGTTCGGTCTGGTTATTGGTAGGTTTATAATAAGGAGTAGCGACTCTTATTTCAGGCGTATTTTTCTTACAGGCACGTTTAATATCAATAATTGTTTGATCAATACTTAAGCCGCTATCGTGAACGTCGTCGACTATTAATAGGCTATGTTCTGACTCTAAGCGTTTTATTAAGTATTTAAGGCCATGTACGTGGACTGTTTTACTGCGCTTTCCTATGCCGGTATAACTGGAAGTTCGAATTGCGATATGATCTGACTTAACATTTAGAACATCTAAACACTCTTGAACGGCAATACCTACAGGTGCCCCACCCCGCCAAACGCCTACGATAAAGTCAGGACGAAAACCGCTTTCAAATATGTTAATTGCTAATTTAAAACTATCTTCAATTAACTGGTCTGCAGTGATAAACGTCTTTTTCATAAACTGTCCGAAAAATTAAAGTCATCCCTATTGATCAATGGCCAAAAAGTAGGAAGTGAATAGATTAGTCGTAATTTTACAGCAGGATATTTCATAAAACTATTAAAAACAGCTCTTATTAAAACACCCAGGGCCAGAGGTGATTTGTAAAAATATGAGCTGGTATAATGAGATATTGTATTACTAGATGTGAATTAGTTCGGAGAACAGTTTGTATCGAGCAAGCTTTACGTAATTATGTCTGTAAAGCTTGCTCTCTGACTCATAACTATATTTTAGTAAATCAAATCAATAATTTCTAAAGTGGATAGGTAGTCTAATGTAGCCTCATCAAAAGAATTCTCTTCTAAATTAACTGAACTCAACTCTAAGTTAGTATCAAAATTAATTGTCGTCAGTATATTATTATTCAAGAATAGTGTTTCCAATAGAGTGTTTTGACTAAGGTCTACTGTGTCTAGATTATTCAGTCCAAGGCTTAAAACCGTTAACATACCATTGTTAGTAACATCAATAGAGCTTAGTTGATTATCATATAACCACAATTTATCTAAAAATAAATTTGAACTCACATCAATGTCAGTTAAATTATTAAATGACACGTTCAGTTTAGTTAAAGCGGTATTATTAGTGATGTCCACGCCTGCCAGTTCATTACTAAATAGCCATAAAGTTTCTAGCTGCGTATTATTAATTACGTTTATGTCTGTAAGTTGATTTTCACCTAACTCAAGTGTAGTGAGAGCTGGGTTACTACTTACATCTATATTTGTTAGTTGATTATTCCTTAGCCACAAGCCTTCAAGTAATGCACTATTGCTCACATCAACATTACTTAACTCATTTAATGACAAATCTAACTGCATTAAAGCCGTATTATTGCTGATGTCTATGTTAGTGAGCTCATTATCGTACAACGATAAGATAACTAAGGATGAATTTAAATTCACATCAATGGTACTTAAATTATTAAATGACAAGTCCAACACTGTTAAGGCCGTATTATTACTGACATCTATGCTCGTAAGCAGATTGTCATAAAGCCATAATTCGTCTAAAGATGTATTTGAGCTGACATCAATTGTGGTCAATTGATTTAATGTCAAGCTCAGCTTAGTTAAAGCAATATTATTGCTAACATTTATACTAGTAAGCAGATTATCGTAAAGCCATAAATTATCTAAAGATAAATTTGAACTAACATCAATCGTGCTCAATCTATTAAGTGATAAAGCTAAAGTGTTTAAAGCCGTATTATTACTAACATCAACGCTGATCAACTTATTATCATTCAACCATAATTCATCTAATAACAGATTTAAGCTAACATCGATTGCTCTCAAGTTATTTAAAGACAAGTTTAATTTCTTCAAAGCAGTATTCTGGCTAACATCAATTTTGACTAGTTGGTTGTTATATATCCATAACTCTTCTAAGAGCTTGTTAGAGCTTGCATCAAAAGTAACAATTTTATTATCATTCAAAACTAATTTGGTGAGTCCAGTAAGAAACTCTACACCTCTTAAATTTTGAATGCCTTTATCTGCACAGTTGAGCTCAGACATTTCAGAAATTAACGTCCAGCCATTGGACTCAGCAGTTGAATTAACGCAAGCCTGAAGGGGGTTATCTGAATAATTGATGTAAGAAATTAATGAGTTATCACAATCAATTGCTATTTCTACTGTAGCGGGTAAAGATGAATTTCCGAAATCATCTATAACTGTATAAGTAAATCGGTCTGTTTCGACGCACGCTTCTTGCTTAGAAACATAGGTCATGTTTGGAGCTGTGCCAAATATAATACCGCTGACAGGTAATCTATTAATTATGAATTTAAGTTGACTACCTTCTAGATCATTTCCAGTTAACGTTATATTAAGTTGTTGATTCTTTAAAACTGTTAGCGATTGACTATCTGCTTCTGGCTTCTGGCCAAATGGAGTAATATCACAGACATCACCTTGCCCATCATTATCTGAATCTAGTTGTTTAGTATTAGCATTCTCAGCACAATTATCATTTTCATCTAGAACGCCATCTGAGTCGACATCTGATAAAAGGCCCAAACTAGTCATAAAATGGTTAAGCGCAATTTCTTTAGATACCAACGTCGTGTTTAGCGATCCGCTGTTCACAACTAAGTTTGTAATGCGGGCATCAAAATTAACATGTTCAAAATCAATGGTCATATCTTCTGCAGTTTTGTGCGCCTTGCTAGCTATTTCAATACCATTATTAGGGTTTCCATCAATATCGAGACTTTGTAATAACCTAGCAATATTAACGACAGCTAGGTCATCTACAATTGTGGTACCTACAAGATCTAGCGGAGTAATTATTGGACCTGCAATTGTACTAGGTAAATCAATACCTCCAATGGAGAACGTAATTTCTTCTCCTTCACGATAATTAAATTCACCTAAGTTATTTGTAAAACCACTTTCAGAAACCGTGCGGTATTTAAGATTTTCAACTGGGCTATCAATAAACTGACCGGTCATTAAGGGCGTCTTTGCTTGATTTGAACTACTACCATCACTACCACAAGCCGATATAAGTAAGGTCAAAATAACCAGATTAATTAGTCTAAAACACTTAAAACCAAACATCTCTCGTATTACTCCGTGTTGAAAGTACAGTAAGATCACTTAAACCTAGTGTAACAAGAGTCGGGGGCGTAAAAGTCGGAGTAAATTCACTAGTTTTCAGTAATGTGGAATACATCACCTTTAACGCTAATTTTAGGACTTAAATTAAGTTATATTTCAAATATGACAACTAAAATAATACAAGAGAATGACGATTATGAGAAATATTGATTTTTAACGACTTCCTGACAAAAGTTGTTTGTATTGAATATATCTAAACCTAAAGTAAAAAATGCTGCAACTTTAGCTTAATACCCTATATTTATTACCTTATATGTTATGTAAACAAGTGCATCGTAGTAACAAACTAACTAGTAATTTATATTTTTAACTCGAATAATGCTGAGAGTACACTGCTTACTATTGTGTATTTAACACCAAATTTACATAGATACACACACTGAAACCAAACGTCAAAATACATTGCTAGCTTTTATTCTATAATTGAGGTGACAAGTCTCTAGATGATTTTAAAATAGTCTATGTACATAGCTAATAAGTATTTAGCTAACATGTTTTTCAATTACTTTTACGAATTAAAGAATTTAATAGGAGAGGGAATGTCACAAGGACTTGTTAGTGAGCTGTCAGTAGATTATGAAACTATAATCATGTCTGACGGAACACCAATACAAAGAGAACGCCAAACTGAGGCTCAAGTAAGGATACAAGTTCTTAAAGCTAAAAAACGTCATGAAAAACTACGCAAGTATTTGGAACTACTGACCAATAATACAAATAATGACTTGGAACTAAGGCCTTCTGGAGAGATTGTGAGTGCCGCCCCTAAATCGTCAACGGATCAAATAAAAGTACCCCAAAAAGCATTATCACAAACTAATTTACTCGCGCTCGCAACAAATAGCGCTATTGAGAAACAGATTAGTTTTGCTTCCGATAATACGCTACAAATAAGCAAAACTAACAAAGATCTTAGTCCAAAGTGGTTTGTATTTAAGTCTTTTAGACTAAAAAAAAATAGTCTTACTAGGGCCAGTTCATTAAAAAACTCTTTAGCTTCTAGCCAAGCTAGAATATGGTATTTTTGAATACTAACAACCCTTGTATAAACTGTCTGAGAAACAAAAAATATGCTCTACCTAAACTTGTCATGACGTTATTTTACTAACAATGAATTTTAGTAAAAAAATATCGATTTAAACGATGTTAAAACTTTTGTAGTGCTTTATGCATACAGGTTCCGAACCTCTAAAAAATACCTTCTTAGATTTTTTAGAGGTTCGGAACCTGTATGCAGCAAAAATCAAGAATTGTGGTCGCCTCGCCGTTTTTAAGTTAAATAACTTATAAACGGTAATATAAAGATTGTAACTAGGTCTCTTAAGCTCTGATCCGATCTAAGGGCCAAGTGACTGGATCACTTGCCACATCACCTTAACTTCAAAAAATACTATTCTATGTAATACTTTTCGTATACTCACTAAACAAACCAGCCTTAATTTGAGCTTATATTTAAGGCCAGGTCAGATCTTAATCAATGATAATATTTTCATTTGCTAAAAGTTTAGTAATAATATCTTGATCGCTCAAGGTAATGCCTGCGGTTAAATGAACATTCACAAGACTAATCTGTTGAGAGGTTTTAAAACTACCTCTCCCATCAATATCAACACTCACCAATGCCCAAATCACTATCACTTGTAAAGTGAAAAAGTCCTTTAATGAATCACTCTCTTCACCTTGTAATAAAGTAGATAAATCAAGTTTGCCTCCGGCAAATTAGAAATGTCCTAAGCTCCTATTAATTATATAATCTAGCTTGCTGCGAGCTCTTGGTTTTGGTGATTCATTTGTTAGGTGGTGAAAGTGGATGCTTAAATAATGTCAGTTCGCGTGAAATTTATTGAAAAATTTCAAAAATATTTACAGTAACAGCTTTACAGATTGTAATTTAGACGGTTATTACAACATGATTCTGACAGTTATAGCGCGATACCAATTTTTATCGCCTCTAAGCGATGCATTAGGGGTAATTCTCAGCGTCAAAAATTGAGTGTGATATAAAAAATCTTCAATTTCAAATAAATAAGACACTGATATTTTAAATAATTACGCTCTATTTGACACATTTATTTTATTAGCAAGAACAGCCGTTCATTAATATATAATCAATAATGCCTAATAATCGTAACTTTATTTAAAATAATACGATTACTATCAATAGCTAAAGTTTCTACTTCTTGCATCGGTTTTAAGGAGCGCTTTTACTCTTTTCCTTAGCCATTGGTTCATCCATCCATTTTTTCCACATAAATGGAACCAATAACTGCTTCCAATAGTTATTCATGGGGTAATGCTTTTCGCCATGAATCCCCATTTCTTTGGGTGAATCATTGAGATTCTTAAGGTAAGAGCCAAACATAATATCGAACACGATGAATATCGCACCGCAGTTTTTGCTTCCCTCTGCAAACTTCTGAGAATGGTGCCAACGATGTAATTCATTGGTAGAGAAAATATAATTTAGAGGGCCGTGTTGTAGCTTAACATTGGCATGCTGGAATGACCCTGCAATACCTAATACGACAGAATGCATTATGAGTGCTTCGTGGCTTGCGCCCAAAACAACCGGAGGTAAAATTGCTAATACATAAGTCGCAGCGTGGTAGATCGGGTGTAACCTAAACCCATTAATGAGATACATGCGCTTGACGGAGTGATGTATTGAATGGAAGCGCCATAAAAACAGGTTATGGTGACTCAAACGATGAAACCAGTATTTGTTAAAATCGATCATCACAATAACAATTAGTATTTCAGCCCAAAGTGGTAAACCGTCAAATATTGAAAAGCTTTGTGGTAGGTCAAGCATTAATAATATAGTCACTGCTATCGCGGGTCCCACTGCCGTTATAAGAGGTTCCATTACAAAAGCAACGATACCTAAGGAATATAGGTCCGTTTTTACATCTCCTTTACTCTTATTCGCTTCAGCATCAAATGGGTGCTTTCGCTCCAATATCAGCAGCATGATCAATACCATAATAGGTATGGCAAAGTAGCTCACTTCTACATACTGCTGTATTTGTAGCAAGTAGAACATCAGCCCTACACCAATACAGAGCGTGACAGGAAAAAGAAGTCGCTCAAAAATATTTATCCAAACACTGTTATTACTAACAGCCTGATAAGCGTTATTTAAAACTTCGGGCATACTACATTGGCTCTTTTTTACTGTGTGAGGATAGAATAAGCTAATTCATTATAACGGATAAAACGAACGTTTTTTAATCAGCTCAGTAAACTTTTGTGAATAACACTTATTGTGCCGTGTTGTCATTTATAAGCCTGTTTCGCCTTTGTCCTTATCAAATTTTAATAACAATCCTGGTACTAAAAAGAAATCTACGATAAACGCAAATGCAATGGTGACGGTTGTCAGAATAGCCATATTAGCGGTGATATTCATATCAGAGAAACCAAGCATAGAAAAACCAGCAATTAGTACGACAGTGGTTATTAATAAGGCGACTCCGACCGTACTAAAGGCATAAGTTATCGCTTCTTCAGTACCATAACCTAACTCTCGTCTGGCGCGCTGATATTTGCTTAAAAAGTGAATAGTGTCATCCACAACAATACCGAAGGCAATACCCAAGGTGACAGTAATACCTAGATCGACAGTACCGTTTACCCAACCCCATAAACCAAAGGCCATCGCGACCGGAATCACATTACTTACTAGGCTAATGGCAGCCAATTTAGGTGATTTGAGAATAAAGACCATGAGCCCAGACATAATAAATAGCGCACCGATCAACCCGCCTAGCATACCATCTATACTGCGTTTACCAATGTGCGCAAACATAAGCGGCGCACTAGCGCCTTCTGACCACATATTTTCTGGTGTATTATTTTTTAACCATGCAATCGCTTTTTTGTTTAGTTCAATATGATAGCGCCCTTCTGTATTCGTCATAGCTACTCGAACTCGGCTGGCAGACTTTTGACTGGTTACTATATTGTTAATATCCATGCCGATGGGCAGTGATAATTCATATAGCAATATATACTGTGCTATCTCATTTCGACTATCGGGAACACGATAGTAGGATTCATCATCGGTATGTAAAGATTTATTTACGCGCTTGATGACATCTACAAAGGTATCCACCTGCACGACACCCGGTTGCGTTTTTAACCACTGTGAGAATTGGTCGACTTTGCGGAGATATTCAGGGTTTGATACGCCACCTTCTTCTCCTGAATCTAATGAGTAGTTTAGCGCACCTATGCCAGTTATATTGTTATTAACAAAATCGAGATGTTGACGCATTGTCTGTTTTTCACCAAAGTATTTAACCGGATTATCGTTAATTTCATTAAGGGATAAAGATAGTACAAAGAACAGTGAAATGCCGCCCATTAACCAGGGCAACCAGCGGTTATTACCGACGACCCACCCGGCTAGCTTTACCATCATTTCAGAACGAGGATCGTTATTTTTTTCTTCCTTAGGTATTTTGTGGGGTATCAACATCATGAGTGCAGGTAAAAATATAATAGCAAACACCATTGCATAAAAAACGCCACTAGCGACGGCATAGCCAAGCGCCTGATAAGGCGGCGAGTCATTAAAATGTAGAGTTAAAAAGCCAAGCGCCGTCATAAACGTTGTTAACAGTATGGGGGTAAAATTTATGCGCAAGCTGGTGGTCATAGCTACTTGCTTAGATTTCCCCAAACGTAGCTCATGGGTGTAGCTACTAAGAATATGAATACAATCTGCAATAGCCAAAGTCAAAATCATAACCGGGGCGGCTGTGATTGCTGCATTGACTTTAAGTTCAGTCCACCCCACTAGGCCAAGTCCTGCACCAATGGCTAATAGGCCAGTAACTATCGTTATGACCATAAATAATACGCCGCGATAGATGAGTGCTAAAAGCAGCATCATGACAACTAAAAAAGCAGGCCATACAAAATTGAAATCCGCTTCAGTGGCTTCAGGAAAAGACTGATCAACCACGATTTGACCGGTTAGATAGAAATGTATTCCTGGGTGTTGTTTTTCGATATCTGCAGCCAGTTTACGTACATGAAACACCACTTCAGGCGTTTCTTTTTCATGGTTAATACCGGGCATATTGATGGTAAGACGCACGCCTGCAACACGTCCATCATCAGAGACTAAAGCGTTCACCAGAGAGGGTTCACTTAGAGCAAATTCTTTACGCTTAGCTAGTATCTCTGGCGTCATGGTCTCGCTATTTTCAAATAGATCTGTGATATCCAGACCCTCTTCGGAGCCAATGGTGTACTGAAAATTGGTTAACGAATCAACACGCATGGAATGAGGAGTCGACCATGCTTGCTTTGTAAACTGCTCGATGATGGCTAGATTTTCAGGCTTGAATACATCACCATCTTCGGGTGCAATCGCGACAAAAACAGCTTCTGTTTTCGAATAGTCTTCTTGCAGTTTATCAAAAGCTGCTAGCTGGGGATTATCAGGACTAAAAAAGAAATGATAATCTAGGGTATTCTGATAATAGGGGTTGCCCATTGCTGAGATTATAAAAAGCACTATGCTCGCCAGCACAAAACGCTTCGGCTTTTCTACTATTTGACGAACTAATGAATTCGTCCAATTTAAATAATTCATTGTGTGTTCTCTCTAGCCCAATAATGAAAGCGATAATTGATTAGCTGTCAGCGCATGAATAAGATTGGCCAAATAAAAGAAAGCGATGAACATTGCCGCTAATTTACGTGGGTTATATCGTATTTCTCGCTCTTTATAAAAGGTAATAAAACTCTTGATTGCTGGATATAGTGCAATTAAAGGTAGCCAACCAGTAATCGTCGCGGCACCACTTGCTTGCCACGGAGCATTCAGAGAAATGATCAAGGTAATGGCAGCTAAAGCACAGACCAATGCAAACGTTGCTGCTTTAATTGGCCCTAGGTCGTGACTGTAAAATTTTTCACCTTCTTCTGCCATTGAGGGCCAGAGATTCTTACGCACAATTTCAAAATTAAGAAATGCAAGAATGTAGACTCCAATGATCAGTAAGGAGATAGGTTGAACTTCGACTCCTAACACCCAATCTGTGAGAAGTAGTGTATAAACACTTAACGCGATACTCACAGGATAAGTGAGCAACAAATTGAAAATCATGCTGCGACCCATAAGGCTTAGCCATTGTTCTAATTTAAGTAGCAGTAAGCCATAAAGCATGTCAGCAACAATAAATAATGCCAGCCAAAGTCCAAACCCTAAATTAATAGCAGGAATCACTATAAAAGCTAATAGCCAGTAACGGCGTATATCAGTCATGGTGACGACGCCCATTACTAATGGACGCTCAGGGTTATATTTTTTGTCGTATTCTAAATCTTTTACTTCATCAACGGCTCGAAGAAAGAACATCACTAAAAACAACGTTGTCACACCAATAAGTGAAACTAGCGAGAATATCCAAGGCTTACCATCCCCCGCTTGCAAGACCATATGGCCTTGTAACGATAGAAACCAAAATGCCGCAAAAGCAAAATGTAACTTCGGCTCATAAATAATTGCCATGAACGCTTTTAAACGTCCAACAAAACTGGCTGATTTATGATTCACTTTAATCATTTTTAGGTGTCTCAACTTTCGGGTCTGCTTTAGCTTTCGGTGCTGTCTTAGCTTTCGTTACTACCTTAGCTTTCGTTACTACCTTAGCTTTCGGTGCTGCATCAATAATAGTGACTATACCTGCAGAGCCATCGATTTCAATTAAGGCGCCGTCTGGTATACGCTGAGTCGCATCAGGTAACGCGACGATAGTGGGAATACCAAATTTACGACCAGTTATCGCAGTGTGCGACAACATGCTACCGCGTTCGACCACCATACCTTTCGAGGCCAACATCAAAAATAACCAACCAGGATCGGTTTCACGTGCGATGAGTATCATACTCGGATCAATATCCCCTGCCTCGTTAGGATCGTCTATTACACGCGCAATACCTTGCACTTTGCCTGCGCTGGAACCTAAACCTTGAAGTACATTAGGATCGTAATCTATTGATTCCGTTTGTGGTGTCAGGGTATTGTCGCGAATTGCGCCTAATGAGGTGACATTAGTTGCAACATCCTTTGATAGATTAGCCTTATTTTCTTTACGACGAAGGTCAGCAAGAACCTGAAGGTTCTCTGTAACGCCGGTGCCATCTATATAACCAAAGACTTCATCTTGTGTGAGATAGAAAATATCATCAGTTTTTTTCAAAACACCACGTTCAACAAAATAATCAGCCAGCCCACTAAAGATATTTTTACTAAAACCATACAGTTCACTGCGACAATAGCGCGAATTTTCTCGGTGCATGATGAGTCGTCGCAGCCTAGGTAAAATTACGTGCTGCAGTACAAAGCGTCTAAACGGTTTTTCAACCAGTAAACCGTCAAGATTGATATCCGCTTTTGCCCGAACTGAACTTTCTTGCTCTCGCATACTGGCGACGGTAACGTCTTGTATTGCGTACTGTTTTATCATGCGTAAAAGCACCCAAGGGGTATCTCTTAATCCTGGTTGTTCTAGTTTTAATTCTTGCAAACCACGGTCTCCATAAAAATGAAGATGCTTTTTGAGTTGCTCGGTAAAGGCCTGATCCAGCTTATTTTGCTCGGCCATTTGCCAAAGCTTTTTATCTGTATTGTCTTTAAATGCCGACGATAAAACTGGGTTATTACGCACCATTTCTGCAAGATTCACCGCTGATAGAATAATTTCTACACTCGATAAAGTTTCGCCGCCACACAAACAGTCACTCAGCAATCCTGGATCTTCGTTTAATTCCCATTTTTTAAACAAGGTTTCTGCAAAACCATATATTGGGATCAAATAGCCATCTGTGGTGAGCGTTACCCCCCACTCATCGCCTACTTCACCCCAAACTTTATGGAAAAGGTTGACGAGTGTTAGCGGGTCTTCGCCTTTAAAGGACTTACCACGCTTAGGTGCTATCAAGTTTTCCCACCACGAATGGTAGCGATACATAGAGCGGTCGTGGTTGAGATAATCAAACACTGTAGCGACGGCATTAGTCCCTACGCGCGTCCATTTTTTTACTTTATCCCATACTTGAAATAATGCGCCGCCTTCATTGTGAGTTTGGTAAGAGGAAGATAAGCCGATCATATTTTCCCAATGCGCAGCAAAAAGCGGATACATAGGGCTTTGTTTATGTAACAAATAAAAGTGCGACAAGCAGTAATAAATGCGTCCATTGAGGTAACCAATCATTTTATCCAATGGTTGAAAGTTATTCATGATAACGCTTTCTTTAACGCCTAAACGACGATAGGCATCGTAGAAAATTACACGGTAAAAATATTTAGCAAAGGTGTAGGTTAAGGGGGTACTTACACCAGGAAAACTTTCCGTAACATTGGTGTTGGTCCAAATTAGTTGGCGACCATAATCAAGGGCGATAGGGCGAGACTGCAATATTGACAACTGCCCATCGGGAGTAAAAGTACCTTCGATATCTTGTGGCAGACCAAACAGTGCCTCAATTTTCTTACCCATGTCTACTAGTTGTAGAATTTGAGTATCATTAAGACAAGGGGTTTCACGCATTGACTCCTCAACAGAGGTTTCACACAACCCGAAACCTGCCGCTTCATCAATGGTTAATTGCGTTTCTTTATTGGCGATTTCTTTACGAATATCAGACGTTTTTCCATTCACGAAATAATGGTCAACGGGAACACGTTCTTGTACCACTCCCTCCCCGATACCATGTCCAGCAACAATCACCTGATCACGCGCGGCAGTTTTTGGGTCAGCCGTAAATAAAACAAACGAGCGCTCACCAAAAACCATTTTCTGTACGCCCACAGCCACACTAAAACCTAATAAACTCATGCCTTGAGCCTGACGATAAATGAGCGACTCTTGAGAGAAACCAGAGCCCCAGCATGCTTTGACCTTGTCACAAATCTGATCACGAGGAACATAAAGAAAACTCTCACTCATACCAGCAAAAGGATTACTGACTGAGTCTTCACTTTCTTCTAGAAGATGCCCCACGGTTGACGCACGTACTGACACCAATTGATCAGCGGCAAACGCGTTGTCAAAGGCATTTAAAATAGTATTTTGTAATTCATTATCTAATTCAAGCGATGTAAACAAGCGCTGAACTGATTCTGATGCGCCTTTTACACTGGCATGTTTGGTAAAATCGATCGCCGATAGGATCGATTCAACTTCTGGTTTGAACGCCTTAAATATATCTTCAAAGAAGCTCACGCTTAAGCAAAAAAACTCAGGGACGGGAACGCCCGCTACTATCATGTCACTCTGGCGTGAAAATTTACCACCTACCATGTCATCGGTGATTACATCTCGACTAGAAACAATCTGTTGCACGTTGATACCTCATTTATTAGTTACATCTTGATTAATGATGGATGCTATCAATCAAATAACGATTTAAGTTTATCCAAGCTGTTTTGTTGGATAATATCGGGGCCAATCAGCTGCTCTAAGCGACTAACATCCCCATAATGGTCAAATCCTATCAATTCAAGTTGAGTCGCTTTTGACTCGATTACTTTATTCGGTATCCATTTTAGAAGACCCGGAAGCCACTTAGGGAAACGCAGTGGAATGACTCTTTTTTTTGTTGCTTCATGACGTCTAATTTCAGTAAAAATCTGATCAAAGGATAACGGTTGTTGATAACCAACATTAACCGACACTTGTTGAGGGTGTATCAATTTTTTCCCTGTTAACTGACTCTGATCGCACATCAGCTGAGTTAGTTTTAAAATAACCGCCGCATAATCATTTACGGTAATGACGGAATACTGCTGCTTCCCATCGCCGATATAAGCACCATTTCGCGCAAGCTTAATGAAGCCTGGCAGTACATACTGATCTTCTTTTCCTAAAATAAACCTAGGCCGTAAGTTGAAACCCCATTTTTCAAAGTTTTCCATATACAGGGTTACTAACTGTTCAGCCTCAGCGCGTGACTTCGCCAATTTAGTTTGGGGCTTTAATGCTTCATGTTCAGCAATACTTGTCTGTTTTTTCTGCCCCTGAACCGAAAGTGTACTGGCGTAAATTGTACCTAAAGTATGCACATTACACTTTTCGAGTAGGTTTTGGGTTCCATGCACGTTAGTTTCGTGAAAACCACTTTCGTCATCATCAATCTGCTTAACGCCCAAATGAATAAGAACATGAGGCACTTCATAAAACAGCTGACTCGGTACTTCTGGCAAGCACCCTTCAACTACTTCGACAAAAGAAGGCAACTTAATACGTTCAGGAGAACGCACTAATGCTTTGACTGAAACCTCTCCATCGGGTAATTGCTCTAGGCATTTCAAAAGTGCCCGGCCAACATAACCAGTGGCCCCCGTTAAAACGATATTCAACATTCGCTAATTTTCCCCTTCCACACTATTTATCACTTACCACACCAGCGGAAAAATACGTTTATGGGTTTCTGCATAAGCGGAATAGCCTTCTAATTCATACAACGCGACTTCTTCAACTTTAATACGCATAACCACAGCAGGTAACAACACAAATAAGAAAGCTGCCATTGCCCAGGGATTAAAGAAAAATAGTACAAAGCCAAAGTGAGCGGTTAACATACCGGTATAAGCAGGATGTCGTACATACTGATAAGGCCCAGTATTGATAATCCGATGCTCCCCAACCAAGCGAACGCGATGAGAATAAAAACGTCCTAAGGTGCTAATTGCCTTTAATCTGAATAGCACACCGAAAATAAACAGCGCCAATCCCAACCATGTAATTAAGCTCATTTCTTGCCAATGAGTTACTGTTCCCATAGCAACCAAAACGGTTAGAAAGCGCCCAAAAGCATAGAGTTCGCAAGTGCCTTTATCTTTCGATGTATCACCTTTGGAGTCTTCCGTCGCCGAGACATCTGACTCGGACAACAACCAGACTAGGTAACTTCCAGCCATCAACACCCCGAGTATAAACATCAGCCCGGTCCAGTGTTGTAACTTAAGCGTTGCCAATACCGTTAGCCCGATGATTGCAGCCAACATCATGTATTTTGGAAGATTATTTCTAAAGCTTCCACTTGTTTCATTTGTCATAATTCGCCTCGTTCGATGAGATTTAATTAAGTAATTTGAATGATTTTTTAGGTTTGGTTGAATTTCGTTGTTCTTGGTAAGTCAATTCATCTACTGCTTGAGCGGTGAATATAACAACGCCACAATCTTGTGTTCCGTCATTAATCATTATTTCAAAACGCGTGATAGCGGATAGTTCATTCACCTGCCCTTTATCTACTTGGTGACTAAAAACTAAGTTGGGGCTTATCACCAATGCTGCTAGCGCTTTGTACTCTAGTGAAATCAGGTTCATGCGCATTCCTTGTGGAATACCATATACAGTGTGCGCTAAAAGCGTGACTAATTGACGTGCCGCCTCTATCACTATTAAGGGAATCAGAGCTTCGCTTTGATGCTCGTTAAATAGATGCCCTTCTGCTGGCACCGCAATACTGCATTCGTAACTATTGCCCGCGAGTTTATTAATGGGTTGAAGCAATACATTTTCTATATGTTGTTTGTGAAACAATGTTTGATCTTCAAGTATTTCTGGGCGCTTCATTGTGCCAGTAAAATAACTTTTCGGTTCGTATTCTACCCCTATGGTCAAGTCGCTTACCAAGGTATCACCTTGTGAAATCAAACCGCTGAAATTCAAACAATTGGGTGTTCCATCCGTTAATTTAAGTTCAATAAAGGTAGGGTCCTGCTTTTCAATCCAACGCCTAAAGGTAATTGAGAAATGTTTAACGACAGCGCTCAATTTATCATTATCAGGGTCTGTGGGCTTAATTAAACGAGCGAGTAATTGAGATACCGATTCGATAATCAAAGTACCCGGTATATGATCTAAAGGATGATCAAAGAAAAAGCGATGGTTCTCGTCTACCTGAACCAATCCCGATACCTGACCGTTTGCGATGCACTCAACCTGCTTAACTACTGTGTTTAACAAGTTCGCATAGCCTTCGCAAGGTCGCTGATTGAAATATCGATTAGATACTTTGCCTTTGGCTTTAATACGCTTTCTTATATAAGATGCCAGCAATTTGACACTCGATCCATGGAGCAGTGTGAAGTGGTTGCCAGGTATCGTTTGTACTTGCTCCACATGCTCTAAATAGTCACCCCATCCGAGATTAGAAGATAAACCTGCATATTCAATCAGCGGCTGATCAGCCTTAAACAAACTCACTTCGCCTGAATACTTAGGCACGTTATAATCGATAGCGAGCGCAAGTAACTGTCGCATCACATTAATACGATGCTCCAAGTCGTCTTTCGATACTAGGTTGGGCTGCCGACTTTGCCGTTTAAATTGCTGATATAAGTAGTCAATGGCACCCGACAATGGCAGATCCTCTAATATTTTAATGGTATCTTCGGCCAACCCAGCGTCCAAGACCACAAGACGGAGTACAAATAAATCTCTTTCAGTCTCGGTAGTAAGCTTACTAAATGCGCCAGGGGCGCTATCGATCATTGCTAAAATGTCGACCGTTTCATTCTGCTCTCGCAATTGATGCGCAATCTCAAGAGAAATAATGCCGCCAAGAGACCACCCTCCGAGCATGTAAGGGCCATATGGTTGAATAGCGCGAATCTCACGCACATACTCACTTGCCATAGCCTCTATCGAATCTAGCGCATAAGACTCATCAATAAATGCATGCGCCTGAAGAGCGTAAAGCGGCTGATCATTCCCTAAGGCTCTTGATAGGTCGTTATAGCAGAAAACGCTCCCTCCAAGAGGGTGCACGAAAATAAGTGGTAAACTACCTGGCGCACCTTTCTGAATAACAACCAATGGCGATATCACTTCAGAAGCACTATCTTGTTCGGTTTCACCACTTTCAAGCAAACCAAATTTCAAGGATAGTCGCTCATCAACTAGTAGTGCTAGCTCAGAAACAGACAAGCCTTTTTGTAAACTGACGACACTTATCTCAACCTCTAAAACAAAACGTACTCGCCCCAAGATTTCCATAGCGATTAAGGAATCCATACCTAACTCTATTAATGAGCGTTTCGGATCAACCTGTTCTTCCCGTAACCCTAAACCTTTACTGACCAAACGGACAAGAAATGCGTTAAGGTGTTCTCGACGTGCTTCGGTGTCTTTTCTGCGTAGCTGTTCCAAGACCCCTACCGTAGGTGCTTTTTTAGCTTGGAACCGCATTCCCGATATTTTTATAGCGGTTTTGCCGTCTTCATTTAGCCATTCGGCATTGACTCTAATATGCGTTTCTGTTTCTTCCCAACGATCTTGAATAGACACATGCACCCACCCTAGTGCTCCCAGTTCAGAGAAAACATCAATTTGGCCAATTCTATAGGGCAAAAACGTTTCCTCATCTTCGGTATAACAAAGCGCCCCAATCGTCTGAAAACCGGCTTCTACAAAACTATGAGGTAGACGTAACCCTTCAATTAAGACCTCATGATCCTGAGCCAGTTTAACTTCACTCAATGCCTCAGTCTCATTCTTAAAAAGTTGTTGAATTCTACGTGGCGCACCGGCACAGTAGTAAAGTCCACGGTCATTGCAAGTCTCGAAATATTCTCGCGCATCAAGCTCTTGAGTAATCTGTTGTTTAAATGTGCTTAGTCGATTTGACTCGGTACGCCCTTCCAAATTGGCTTGCGTTACCGTCGCGCTCGATAGCAACACCCATTCCTCCGGGGTAGCTGCAGAATCTAGGCCTAATGCGTAACATTTCACCCGTAATTCATTAGATGCGATAGGCTCTACAAAGGTCTGTATGTTTATATTATCGTCGCCAAGATTACCAAATTCTTTCCGGTTTAGTTCTATATCCTGCACCGAAACAGCTGAAGTATGAAAAGCTTCCGCACCGCCTTCCAGCATCATTTCAACAAAAAGAGGCAGCTGTAAACTAGCTTGGCCATTCCTAAAAAAAGTTTTAATCAAATAAGGGCTTTTGTTGTTCAGAAATGTATCGAAGTGCATTTCTCCATTACGTAATCTGGGAGACTGCAATCGCTGACCAAGCAATGGATGACGCAATCGGTTATCTTCTGCGTGGGGAACCAGGTCTGAACCTATTGAGGTCCCTCGTGTAGTTTGAACTATGTTCTCTAGCCAATATTGACTGCGTTGAAAAGCGTAAGTCGGTATCGAAATTCTTCGCGCTTCCTGGTAGTGACTCACCTTATCCCAACGAATATTGCCACCCGCAACATAGTATTGCGCTAAGGCATTCTGGATAGTTTCACCGTCATTAGCTTCCGGCATCATCGATGCAATCCAGTGATCGGAACCTTTGTCATTGTCCGCTTCGAGGCAACGTTTGCCCATTCGAGCCAATGTCATGTTTGGACCTATCTCAATAAACACATTCGCTAGCTGTTCGGCTAAGGTACACATACCTTTTTCGAACAGCACCGACGCTAATATATGGTCACACCAATAGTTTGCTGAAGTAAACAACGAACTTTCTATCTGCCCTGTTACATTTGAAATTAGGCTGATTTGCGGCATTGAATAGTGAACCTCATTCGCCACTCGTCTATACGCGTCGATCATTGGCTGCATTAGCGGCGAATGGAAACCGTGTGAGACTTTCAAACTTCGAGTCTCAATGCCTTTCTTGTCTAGGTTTTTAGAAATAATACTTAGTTCATGCTCCCCGCCAGAAATTACTACTTGGCCAGGACCATTAATCGCACCAATTGAAACGCGGTCACTATAAGGCACTATCTCTTCAACAACATCCGCTGGATGAGTGAAAACCACCAGCATGCTTCCTGGCTCATCTAACTCCTGCATTAACCTACCACGGGCTGAAATAAGTTTAAGCGCATCTTCTAGAGAAAATACCCCCGCTATGCAAGCCGCAGCATACTCACCCACACTATGGCCAA
>JBLHVH010000014.1:0-30052 GCA_047628385.1 Oleiphilaceae bacterium | reverse complement strand
AGCCTTCCATTACTTGGCGCTCTTGAAAATTACGCCCTAAATAATGTTGTAAAACAGTTGTTAACGCCGCAGAACCACAACTATAGTCAAAAGCCTGCCTAACAACATTTCGATATTTTATTTTTGATAAAGGTTCAACAACGGCAGTTTCTGAAATAAAAATATCACCGCTATTCATCGCTAAATCATAATGAACTGTTCCTGGCGGCTGCGGCTCAATATCTTTAAATTGATGCACTAAATTCAATAATAGTAAGGATGCTGCTGTTATCAGAACCATATTTCCGTATACCTTACATTCAACTTATGAAGATTAAACCTTTAAAGGATTTAACGCCTAACGAACCCAATATTACATTTTTTAAATTTAGCTATATCTCAGTTACGCAAAGATACATTAATTACTAAAAAGGGAAAGATAACCAGTGCTCAAATTATACGGTGATAATATAGAACGGAATATTCTGTTAAGTTCGTCATAAAAAAAAGGGGCTTAAAAGCCCCTCTTTTTAAATTCAATCTATTTAAATACGTTCGATTTCAGCTTTGCGTACCATCACATCCTGATAGTTCCGATAATCACTGGCACCAAAACCATCACCTAGCATATTTGAAATAGATTGCACTTCAAGCGAGCTTGTTTCTGTCGGATCACCTGCTTTAATATCACGTAAAATAACGACAGAATAATCACCATTAGCAGCACTAAACCCTACAGCATCTGTATTAGATTTTGAAAGCGAAAACACCTTAGTTACTAGTTCACGCGCAACTTTAATATCATCCCGCTTCACACCAACATGTTCCTGCCAGCTTAAGTCCATATCCTTCGCAATTGCTTTAGGCTCTTCTCCTGCTTGCACTCTAGCAACAAACGCACTACCTACAGATTTAGCAAACTCAGTCATTTTATTTGTTTTAAGAACGTCTACAACTCTAGATTGCACATCTTCCAATGCCAACACACTTTCTTCATGCAATGCATTTATACGAAAAACTATGGAATATCCATCATCAATTTCTATAATTTCGCTATTATTCTGATCTTTAACCAACTCATCACTAAACAATACTCTCTGAACCTTCACATTCGAAAAAACTTTATGTGAACTCTGGGCAGAAACACCTACGAGTTGCTTAATGTCTAGACCTAATTCATCTGCCGGCTCAGTCAAATCAGCAGACGCGTAACTTAAGTCAGCAAGTGATTCGGTTTTTTCCGCATATAACTGGGCTACCTGTTGATTTATTAGACGCTCTGATAATGACGCACTCATCTCTTCAAAACTAGGAATTTCAGCATCTACTACAGCGAGTAATTTTATTAAGTGATAGCCGAACTCTGTTTTTACAGACGTCGTCATTTCACCTTCTTTCAAACCAAACAGAGCATCTTCAAAATCAGAAACATAAACACCTCGCCCTGAAAGACCTAAATCCCCACCCTCTTCAGCAGAACCTTCATCTTCGGAAAGTTCAGCAGCTAATACAGAAAACGCCTCACCAGCTTTCAATCGTAACTCTATGGCAGTGATTTTTTCAAGTGCCTGCTCATCTGTTGTATTTTCGTCTATTTTAATTAGAATATGTGCGGCTTGGCGCTCTTCATCACCCTCAAATTCAGCTTTTTCTGAGTCATAAACCTTACGAAGCTCCTCGTCACTTATTTCTATACTCTTGCCTAAATCTGCACGTTTAATTTCAACAAAAGAAACCTCTACATTTTTAGGTTTTTTATAGGATGCTTTATTTTCCTCGTAGTAAGCATTTATTTCATTGTCACTAACGGTGATTGCATCTAAATAATCAGATTTAAGCACAGTTGTAATACCAAATGAACGCTCTTGACGATCCAATTGAATAATTTCATTACGCTCATCTTTCAATACAAATGCTGACGCAATAAGCGCAGACCTAGACTGATTCAATACAAACTGTGAACGTAGTGATTCTCGATAGCCATTCAAAGTTAGACCCGCGTTTCGAAGAATCACTTGCAAACGCTCTCCGTCAAATATGCCATCGACTTGAAACTGCTCTACGCCGCGAATATAACTATCAACTGCAACAGACGATACAAACAAGCCTTTATCGTAAGCATCCTGTTTGAGAATTTCTTCCTGAATCATCCCTTCCAGCACAGAAGAGCGCAGTAAGCTTTCATCAATCAGATCCGGATCTACACGCTCTCCCATCTGAGCTAAAATTTGGCGGCGCTTACCTTCCAATGCTCTCATGAAATTAGATTCAGTAATGCCTTCGCCATTTACTGACGCAACTTCAGGTTCACCACCTATACTACCCACAATTGACTCAGCACCAAATAAGGCAAATATGACAATGATAAAACCAACTACAATCTTTGCCACAGTTCCCTGTGCGCTTTTACGCATATCTTGAAGCATACAGCCCTCTAAATTTTATTATCAGTGTTATTGTTGGATAGACTTGTTCAAAAACCAGTTTGATTAACTTATATAAATACAAAAAGGCGCATTCAATTTGAACGCGCCTTTTTGTATTCAAAGAAGTACTGATTTTACCATTTATTTACTTATATTTTCATACACGTATTTCAATGGTATCAACCTTCTTTTATGCAAACTCAATTGAGTTTGCATAAAGCTCAAAAAGACTTAGTTTACTGCATCTTTTAATGCTTTACCCGCTTTAAAGCTAGGATTCTTAGAAGCTTTAATTTGGATCTCAGCACCCGTTTGTGGGTTACGTCCAACTCTCGCAGCACGATCTTTAACAGAGAAAGTACCAAACCCGATTAAAGTAACTTGATCGCCTTCTTTTAACGCACCAGTGATTGATTCAACAAACGCATCAATTGCTCGACCCGCTGCCGCTTTAGAAAGATCTGCAGATTCTGCAATTGCATCAATTAGCTCAGACTTATTCACACGAAACCCCTTAGGTAATAACTATTTTAAAATTCATAATTTTTAATGGTATACGCTTCGGTTAACTAAAACGTTTACACTTTTTCTGATCTCTATTTTATTGCTAGAAATATTATTGAGAGGTCGGAGCTCCCTTTAAAAATACTGCCGCCTGACTTCAGGATGTTTTATACCAACTGAAATCAAGCCCTGTCAAGCTGACAAGCCACCTAATGCGTATTTATTCGCTCAACAGACCCTTCTGAGTCTTTTGATGATGATTTTTTGCTCTTTTTCATCGTTTTTTCATCGGACGCAGAATTCTCTGGCAAATAGGACAGTGCGATTTCTAACACCTGATCTATCCATTTTACCGGTAAAATTTCGATATCTGCTTTAATATTTTCTGGAATTTCTTTCAAATCTTTTTCATTTTCTTCCGGAATTATGACTGTTTTAATTCCACCTCGATGCGCAGCAAGCAGTTTTTCTTTTAACCCACCAATTGCTAGAACCTGTCCTCTAAGTGTAATTTCACCCGTCATGGCAACATCAGATCGAACAGGAATACCTGTAAAAGAAGAAACCATCGCCGTACACATTGCAATACCTGCACTTGGACCATCTTTTGGTGTTGCACCTTCTGGTACATGAACATGAATATCATGTTTTTCATGAAATTCATCCGCAATATCCAACGATTCAGCCCGACTACGCACAACCGTCATTGCAGCCTGGATAGATTCTAGCATTACGTCACCTAACGAACCAGTCCTGACAACCTTTCCTTTCCCTTTAACAGTACTACACTCTATGGTTAGCAATTCGCCCCCCACTTGCGTCCATGCCAGGCCCGTTACCTGACCAACCTGATCTTCTTCATCCGCGATTCCGAAACTATACTTCCTTACTCCAAGATAATGGTCCAAATTCTTCGCATCAACCACTACGGGCGCCTTACGCTCCTTCAACATCACTTCTTTGACGACTTTTCGGCAAATTTTAGACACTTCACGTTCTAAACCTCGAACTCCGGCTTCACGAGAGTAGTAACGAATCACATCATGAACCGCACTTTCCTCTATTGAAAGTTCACCATCTTTTAAGCCGTTATCTTTTAATTGCTTAGGAATTAAATATTTTAGTGCAATATTTACTTTTTCATCTTCCGTATAACCCGGAATACGGATTATCTCCATTCGATCCATTAATGCTGGCGGAATGTTCATCGAATTTGACGTACAGACAAACATCACATCGGATAAGTCATAATCCACCTCTAAATAATGATCATTAAAAGTATGATTTTGTTCAGGATCTAAAACCTCCAACAAAGCAGAAGCAGGATCGCCTCGATGATCGGTGCCTAACTTATCAATTTCATCTAATAGAAACAGTGGATTTTTAACGCCAACTTTAGATATTTTCTGTATCAACTTCCCAGGCATTGAACCAATATACGTGCGCCGGTGACCTCGTATTTCTGCCTCATCTCGCATACCACCTAGCGCAATCCGCGTATATTTCCGATTCGTTGCTTTTGCTATCGATTGACCTAAAGATGTCTTACCCACACCTGGAGGACCAACCAAGCAAAGCACAGGCCCTTTAAGCTTTTTAACCCTACTTTGAACCGCTAAATACTCAAGTATTCTATCTTTTACTTCATCAAGACCGTAATGATCATCATCTAAGATTTCTCTAGCCTTGGCGATATTATGACTCACCTTGCTTCTTTTACTCCAAGGAACACCTAACACCCAGTCTATATAAGAACGCACGACAGAGGCTTCTGAAGACATTGGAGACATCATCTTTAGCTTCTTTAATTCTGCTTCTACTTTCTTCTTTGCTTCTTGACTCAAGCCCGCCGATTCAATTTTAGCCTCTAACTCTTCAAACTCATTGCCCCCTTCATTTAAGGAACCCATTTCTTTTTGAATCGCCTTCATTTGCTCATTCAAGTAGTATTCGCGCTGGCTTTTCTCCATCTGTTTTTTCACACGCCCGCGAATACGCCGCTCCACCTGAATCAAGTCAGCCTCACCTTCGATAACAGCCAAAAGCATTTCGACACGCTGCGTGATGTCCAATTCTTCTAAAATATCCTGTTTATCTGATATCTTAAGCTCCAAATGGGCGGCAACAGTATCAACAAGTCGAATTGGGTCATTAATACCGGATAGCGAACTTACAATTTCTGCTGGCACTTTTTTACTTAATTTACTATATTTCTCAAATTGAGAGAGCAAGGTCTTTACTAAGCCGTTTAGCTCTTTTTCTTCAGGTGTAGTTTCAGTAACTTTGATGACCTCTGCAGACAAAAACTCTCCAGAAATAATGCGCTCTACAGACACCCTATATTCGCCTTCAATTAAGACCTTAACCGTGCCATCTGGTAATTTAAGCATCTGCAAAATGTTCGCAACAGTTCCAATTTCATACAATTCATCAATAACTGGATCATCATGAACGGCATTTTTTTGCGTCAGTAACAAAAGTTTCTTATCTGCATCCATCGCAGCTTCGAGCGCAAGTATGGATTTTTCTCTACCTACAAATAAAGGAATCACCATATGCGGAAAAACAACCACATCACGTAATGGCAACATAGGTATATCTGACAAATTGGACTCTAAGCCCTGCACATCTTCGGTCATATTATTCCTCAATCAAGTAAGACAAACTTGGTAATATGGTGGGGGTAGTTAACTCAAATACAAGCTAAAAACTCTATTTCATGCATTTTTAGGCAAAAAAAAAGCCGTGAACAATGTTCACAGCCTTTTTGCACCCAATAAAATTTACTCGCCAGGCGATGCTTTTACCTGCCCAGTATTTTCATATATTTTTATTGGCTCAGAAATCCCATTAATAGAATTAGCATCTATGACAACTTTACTAACATTGTCTTCAGAAGGAATATGATACATCGTATCTAATAATACATTTTCTAAAATAGAACGAAGACCTCGGGCACCCGTCTTTCGCTCCATTGCCTTTTTAGCAACCGCTCGAAGCGCTTCGTCGCGAAAATCTATCTCAACACCTTCCATCTCAAATAATTTTTGATATTGCTTAGTTAAAGAATTCTTTGGCTCCGTCAGAATTTGCATTAGAGCCTCTTCATCCAACTCTGTTAAAGTCGCAATAACAGGCAAACGACCGACAAACTCAGGTATTAAACCATATTTAACTAAATCTTCAGTTTCTACTGTCTTTAGCGTATCTCCAATTGAACGAACAGCGTCTTTACTCTTTACTGTCGCCCCAAAACCAATACCACTTTTTTCAGACCGATCACTAATGACTTTATCAAGCCCTGAGAAAGCACCACCACAAATAAATAATATATTCGAGGTATCTACCTGCAAAAATTCTTGCTGCGGATGCTTTCGACCACCTTGAGGTGGCACAGAAGCAACGGTTCCTTCAATAAGCTTCAGCAAAGCCTGCTGAACCCCTTCACCAGAAACATCTCGAGTGATAGAAGGATTATCAGATTTTCGCGAAATCTTATCAATCTCATCAATATAAACGATACCACGCTGAGCCTTTTCAACATCGTAGTCACATTTCTGCAACAACTTTTGAATGATGTTTTCTACATCCTCACCGACATAACCAGCTTCGGTGAGCGTTGTTGCATCTGCAATTGTAAAAGGAACGTCCAACAAACGGGCAAGCGTCTCAGCAAGCAAGGTTTTTCCGCTACCCGTTGGACCAATCAGCAAAATATTACTTTTACCTAACTCAATATCTGATTTTGGGCCCTCGAATTTAAGACGTTTATAGTGATTATAAACCGCGACAGAAAGTACAATTTTTGCTCGTTCCTGCCCGATAACATAATCATTAAGTGTTTCTTTGATTTCCTTAGGCACAGGTAAACGGTCGCCAGTTTGCTCAGTCGCACTTTCCTGTATTTCTTCCCTGATAATATCGTTGCAAAGATCAACACACTCATCGCAAATAAATACAGAAGGCCCGGCTATTAATTTACGAACTTCGTGCTGGCTTTTACCACAAAACGAGCAGTAAAGTAATTTACCGCTATCTTCACCTTTACCGTTTTTTTCGTCGGTCATTTGAGTTCCTATCGCATTTTAGCTGTATTCCTACAACTCAACCTATTCAAAGCAGCCCGTCACCTAAAACCGCTCTTGAATAAACGTTAAACATTTTGATTTAAAAAATATAACTATTATTAATTTATATCTTACTTAGCCGCTTCAGTACCTGGGCGCGTTGTAAGTACTTCATCAATCAAACCATAATCAACAGCTGCTGGACCATCCATAAAGTTATCACGATCAGTATCTCTCGCAACTTCTTCCAAGTCTCGACCCGTATGATGTGACATTACATTATTCAATTTATCACGAATCGTCAAAATTTCTTTCGTATGAATTTCAATATCGGTCGCTTGGCCTTGATACCCACCAAGAGGCTGATGAATCATCATCCGTGAATGCGGCAAACAATAACGTTTCCCCTTTGTACCACCCGTTAGAAGCAATGCTCCCATGCTACAAGCCTGACCAATACACAACGTAGATACGTCGGACTTGATAAACTGCATAGTATCATAAATTGACATACCTGCTGTAACAGACCCACCAGGAGAATTTATATATAAATGAATATCTTTGTCTGGGTTTTCAGACTCTAAAAACAACATTTGAGCGACAACTAAATTAGCCATATGGTCTTCAACCTGACCAACCAAGAAAATCACACGTTCTTTTAATAGTCGAGAGTATATGTCGTACGAACGCTCTCCACGTGCAGTCTGCTCAACAACCATAGGGACTAAGCCGCTACTTGTAATGATGCTTGAACCTTCCCCTAAATTACCATGATGCTTCATATTTATTTTCTTCCTAGACCTATCTTAAAAATTGACACAATTTCTTATGAAATTAATTTCATTTAGCACAATTAAAAACAGCCGGTATCATACCGACTGTTTCAAGTGTAGCTGAAAAATATTAATCATTCAGATTATTAAACATCATTTTTCTAACTTTTATGCTTAAGCAGTTTTTTGCTCTAATGGCTTAACTGCATCTTCATAAGACATTTTCTTCTTTTTTACTTTAGCTTTTGAAACAACTAAGTCAACAACAGCCTCTTCAACCACCAACGCTTCAATCTGCGCTCTATTCTCGGGCTTACCATACCAAGAAATCACTTCATCAGGCGTTTCGTATGATGCTGCTAACTCTTGAATCTTAGCTTCTACTTTTTCTGCATCCGCCACGAGCTCATTTTCTTTAATAACTGCAGCAAATAATAAACCGGTCTTAATACGCACTTCAGCTTGATCCTTGAACAACTCAGAAGGCAGTTGAGACAAGTCCATTTTCTGGTCACCACCAAATTGACGCAACGCTTCTTGCTTCATTTTGTTAATTTCTTCTTCAACCATTGAAGCAGGCACATCCACCTCGTTTGAAGCCACTAAAGCATCAATAATTTGCTGTTTCAGCTTTCCAGTAACCGCTTGCTTAAGCTCACGCCCCATGTTTTTGGTAACTTCAGCTTTAAAGTCTTCTTCAGTCTTACAATCTACGCCGTACTTAGTATAGAATTCTTCGTCCATGGCGGGCAAAACTGTATCTTCTACAACCTTAACATCAACTTCAAACTTCACGTCCTTGCCAGCCAAGTCTTTGTTACCATAATCTTCAGGAAAAACCAGCTCAAGTACAACGGATTCGCCAGCCTTTGAGCCAACCAAACCTTTCTCAAAACCAGGAATCATTTGATCTGCACCTAATGTAATCTTTTGATCCTTGCCGGTACCACCTTGAAAAGCTTCACCATCCATATAACCCACATAATCAAGGGTCAGTAGATCTTTGTTCTTAGATTTACGCTTAACTGACTTAAGTTCACCATGCTGACGCTGTAAAACATCAATCATATTTTTAATATCTTTTTCTTTAATCTCAGTTTCTGGCTGCTCTAAGCTGATAGCAGAAATGTCAGACACCTTAATTTCAGGATAAACCTCAAAAATTGCAATAAACTCTAAATCCTGACCTTCTTCAAGATTTTTTGGCTCAAATTTTGGATATCCAACCGGTGCAATTTCTTCTTTCGTGATCGCTTCAACGTAAGAGTTACGCATCACTTCACCGACTACTTCTTGACGAATTCCTTGACCATATCGACTTTTAACAACTTTAGCTGGCACTTTACCAGGTCTAAAACCATTGATACGCACGGTTTTAGCCGTCTTCTGCAGACGCTTCTCCACTTCCTGCTCAATTTGGACAGCAGGTACCGCGATCGTCATTCGACGTTCAATAGGAGACGTTGTTTCAACAGAAACTTGCATGGACATTCCTCAATTTTATTTGTAATCAGTTAACGATAGAACCAGCATTCAAGCCACTTAAACCATTGGCAGGCTACTAGCTATTAGAATAATGGGGGACGAATTTTAAGAGCCCACTATCAAGATAGCAAGTACTTTGTTCACATATAGATGAAAAGATACTACAAAAGGAAAGTTATATTGGAAAAGAAAAGAGAAATTAGAAAATTTTAGAATTAGGCTGAGCTTCGTGCTATTTCACTAGCAGTCCACTTCAAGCTATAAAAACCAGAATGTTTTTATATTACCTAGTTAAATTGACATGGTGCGAAAGGAGAGACTCGAACTCTCACATCCTAAGACACTAGAACCTAAATCTAGCGCGTCTACCAATTCCGCCACTCTCGCATTGTCAATTTTTCAAGATTATACTATTTGCTGTAAAGCATCAAATATAAAATTGGGGTGGGCGAAGGGGATTGAACCCTCGACCGCAGGAATCACAATCCTGAGCTCTACCAACTGAGCTACGCCCACCACTACTTTCACTATATCGCTGAACTTCCATAAACACTTTTCAGTAACTCATGGTGCGCCCATCAGGATTCGAACCTGAGACCCACGCCTTAGAAGGGCGTTGCTCTATCCAGCTGAGCTATGGGCGCTCAAAGCCGTGATATTCACTTTATTTAATTAATCATTTATCAGACAAGAAGCTTATCAGATGAAACAATACATAAAAAAATGAAATTGGTCGGGGTAGAGAGATTCGAACTCCCGACATCCTGCTCCCAAAGCAGGCGCGCTACCAGACTGCGCTATACCCCGATCAAACTTCTGAAAAACACTTTTCGGTGTGTTCCTGAAGATGGCGCGAATAATACAGTCGGTTTTCAAAGCCGTCAACCGATAATAAACTCAATTGTCAGTTTTTTTATAAAAAACTCTTTTTTCAGCTTCTTATTCAACCAAGGTCATGAGAAAATGCGGCTCTTTAAAATTATGGGGTAGAGACATTTAATCATGGCTGCAATACTAATCGATGGCAAAGCCATTTCCGAACAAGTAAAAGCTCGCGTTGCTCAAGGCGTAAAAGAAAGACTGGCAAAAGGACTAAGAGCACCAGGGTTAGTCGTTATACTTGTGGGCGTTGATCCGGCTTCGGAAGTATACGTTCGCAACAAGGCCAATTCGTGCAAACAAGTAGGCTTTAAATCCGAAACCCTCTCTTTACCTGACACAACTAGCCAGTTAGAACTTGAAGCATTAATAGATAAATATAATGAAGACAGCGAAATTGACGGAATATTAGTACAACTGCCACTCCCTAAGCACCTCAATAGCGATCAGTTATTGGAACGCATTAAGCCAGATAAAGATGTAGACGGCTTTCACCCCTTCAATATTGGCCGTTTAGCGCAAAGAATGCCGCTTTTAAGATCATGCACCCCCAAAGGCATCATGACATTATTAGAAAGCACCGGACAAACCATTCGCGGAAAAGACGCCATTATCGTTGGCGCATCAAATATTGTTGGCCGCCCCATGGGCTTAGAACTTTTGTTAGCCGGGTGCACAGTTACCACCACGCATCGCTTTACACAGAATTTACCCGAAAAAGTTTCTCAAGCAGACATCGTTGTGGTTGCAGTGGGTAAACCAGGTTTAGTTAAAGGTGAATGGATAAAGAAAGGCGCTATCGTGATTGACGTTGGCATTAACAGACTTGAATGCGGAAAACTCGCAGGCGACATTGAATTCGACATTGCAAAAGAACGCGCTGGCTGGATCACTCCAGTACCCGGAGGCGTAGGGCCCATGACTGTTGCGACATTAATGGAAAACACTTTGTACGCAGCCAATTGCCTGCATAAAGCTTAATTCGCTAAAACTGAAAACCCCTAATAATAAATAGTACACGCATTACATAACGAAATAAGAGAGCATTCAGCTCTCTTATTTCTCACTTAAACTGCCTAATAAGCAAGACTAAGAACGCCGCCAAGTCGTTCCTTCACGCCCGTCATCCAAAGTAATGCCCTGTGCAAGTAACTCATCTCGAATTCGGTCTGATTCAGCCCAATTCTTAGACGATCTTGCTGCTACTCGGTCCTGAATTAACGAGTCAATTTGCACATCAGTCAACCCTCCTTCTTCAGCACCCAATTTGAAGTACTGCTCCGCATCGAATTGCAACAAACCCAAAATAGCACCAAAGTACTTCAAGCTAAGCGCCAACTCCTCTGCTCGCTCGGGTGAATTTTTTCGGCAAACATTTAACTCTTTCACCAAGTCAAACATTACCCCTAAGGCACCTGGCGAGTTAAAGTCATCATTCATTGCTGCATTGAAGCGTTCTTCGTAGTGAACATCTGGCGCTCGAGACATATCTACATCAGACAAATCAAACCCACGTAAGGCCTGATAAAAACGATCCAGCGTCGCCTTAGCCTCAATAAGATTATCTTCCGAATAATCAACTTGACTACGATATTGGCTCGAGATCAAGAAATAACGCACGACTTCTGCCGGATACTTTTCTAAGACTTCACGAATAGTGAAAAAATTACCTAATGATTTAGACATTTTTTCTTTATTTACGCGAACAGCCCCGGCATGCATCCAATAATTCACATACTTCTGCCCTGTTGCGCCTTCTGATTGCGCAATTTCATTTTCATGATGCGGAAATTTTAAATCGGGCCCACCACCATGAATATCAAAGGTATTACCTAAACAGCATGTCGACATTGCCGAACACTCAATATGCCACCCTGGACGTCCATTACCCCAAGGCGACTCCCAAAAAGCTTCGCCTTCTTTAGCCGCTTTCCACAAAGTAAAATCACTTGGATCTTTCTTAACATGATTAACCGCCACTCGATCACTCGCACCAGCGATTAAATCTTCAATTTTTTTATTACTAAGCTTGCCATAGGTTTCAAACGCAGAAATAGAATAATAAACATCGCCATTACTCGCCGCATAGGCATAGCCTTTATCAATCAAGACCTGAATCATGTCGACAATTTGCGGCATATAAGCCGTTGCTCTAGGCTCCTGATCAGGCGATATCACAGATAACGCCGCTTCATCCTCATGCATGGCATCAATAAAACGCTGCGTAAGGTCTTCATAAGACTCACCATTTTTAGCTGCTCGATCAAATATCTTATCGTCAACATCTGTAATATTACGAATATACGTCACATCATAATTAAGGTGCCGTAAATAACGGGTAATCACATCAAAACTAACCAGCACTCTCGCATGCCCAATATGGCAATAATCATAGACGGTCATACCACACACATACATTTTGACAATATTTTTTTCTATCGGAGTGAATACTTCCTTCTCACCCGAAAGCGTATTATAAATATTTAACGCCATAACTACTTTCCACCCCAAACATCTCTCAAACCAATGGTTCGATTAAAAATCAAATGTCCTTTATTATGGTCATATCGATCAGCAACAAAATACCCTTCTCGTTCAAACTGAAACATTTGTTCAGGCAATGCACTTTTTAAGCCTGACTCAAGAACTGCGCTGACCGACTCAAAGCTATTCGGGTTAATATGCGTTTTAAAGTCTTCATCGCCACTATCAGGATTCGGATGATTAAATAGCCGATCATACAAGCGCACCTCAGCCTGCACATTCTGTTCAGCCGACACCCAGTGGACCACTCCTCGAGGCTTTATGCCTTCGACATTCTCACCGAGCGAACCCGGCACAAGCGACGCTAATATTTCTATCACTTCACCTTCTTCATTTTTAACGCATTCATCAGCCTTAATAATATAAGCGCCCCGCAAACGAATCCACTCACCTAAAACTAAGCGTTTGAATTTTTTGCGTGACAAGCCCTGCTCTTCTGTGAAGTCTGCTTTATCAATAAATAAAGTCTTAGTGAACGGTAAGTGACGCTCACCTAAGGTCTCATTATTTGGATGACAAGCTAACGTTAGCAGTTCATCTGCGCCACCGCCATCACCCTCATCCATATTCGTGATACTCACTTTCAAAGGATTCAGCACACACATAGCGCGCGGAGCCTTCTCATTTAAATCATCTCGAATAGCCCGCTCAAGTATCGCGACATCAACATCACTATTACCCTTCCCTACGACCGGCACCATGTCACAAAAGTTTTTCAGCGCCGCCGCCGTAAAACCTCGACGCCTCATACCCGAAACAGTCGGCATTCTCGGATCATCCCAACCATTAACAAAACCTTCATCAACCAATTGTTTAAGTTTACGTTTACTCGTCACCGTATAATTAAGGTTCAAACGACCAAACTCATATTGCCTTGGCTGACTAGGTACTGGCAAATGCGCTAGAAACCACTCATACAATGGTCTATGCCCCTGAAACTCCAAGGTACAAATTGAATGCGTTACCCCTTCAATTGCATCTTCTTGTCCATGTGCAAAATCATAACTTGGATAAATACACCACTTATCGCCAGTTTGGTGATGCGCAACTTTTCGTATTCGGTAAAGAATTGGGTCACGCAAATTCATATTTGGTGACGTCATATCTATTTTTGCGCGTAAGACACAACCGCCTTCATTGAAATCACCGTTTCGCATTTTTTCGAACTGCGCTAGGTTTTCTTCAACACTCGCATTTCGAAAAGGACTTTCTTTTCCTGGTTTAGTTGCCCAACCCTTGTATGCTTTTGACTCTTCAGGCGACAAGAAACACACATATGCATCACTCGCATTAATTAGATGCAGCGCCCATTGATAAAATTGATCAAAATAATTTGAAGCATATTTAGCATCGTCTGCCCATTGATAACCCAACCAACGCACATCTTCTTTGATCGCATCAACATAAGCTTGCTCTTCTTTCTCAGGATTTGTGTCGTCAAAACGTAAATTACACTGACCACCAAACTCTTTAGCAAGACCAAAGTTTAACCAAATCGATCGAGCATGACCGATATGTAAATGGCCATTTGGCTCAGGAGGAAAACGGGTAACAACTTTCCCACCATGTTTATTACTAGCAATGTCTTGCTCAATAATAGTGCGAATAAAGTGGGTAGCTTTTGCAGATTCTTGTTCAGGCTTCGATTGAGACATATTGAGTAATATTCCGACGAAAAATAAGACTCGATATTATATCGAATTAGTGCGCAATAGCGAGAAGGCTTTTAGTCAAAAAAGCCTCATAGAGATAAAAACAAAATATTAATATTAATATTAGAAATTACAGGAGACCCCGCGCGCAACAACTAAATACATGCACACAGGGCATATACAATACTTATTTATGACATAACAGAGTAATGAAACGAGATTTTCATCGAAATTAAAGCAAACTATCACGTGGACAGTGACGATCCAAACTATTCATAAAGCGAACAAAAGAAGGTATATTATTCGCTAAAAAAGGCACCCCGGTTGTTTGTAAAGAAACCGATAAATTTCTAACGGGGTCAGCCCAACACAACTTGTTAATCAAACCAATATGGCCAAACGACTCGGCACTTTTTCGCCCCCACATGCCAAAAGGTGATCCACCTAGCATCAAACCAGCACTGTAGCGCATAGGTAACATTAATGTACGATCAAATTGGATAGAGCCGTACTCTTGAGTTAAGCGCTTAACCGTCATCGGTTGACAAATCTGCTTCCCTTCCCATACACCATTATTTAGCAGCATTTGGAAAAAATTACCCATTTCTTCAGCAGTACCCATAATATTGCCAGCAGGAATCACTGCTCGCTTAAATCGCTGATCATTACTGACTTCTTCGATCGTTTCAACCGAACCACCCAAAGCCCGCTTAATTAAATTAGAAACAGGAAAAACCGGCGTAAAACCAGTCGCATGCGTATCAGCAACAACCTCTGCATACTTATCATCAACCCCATACCGAAAGTACTTCATACCCATTGGTTTACGAACACGCTCATCCAAAAACTGTTGAATAGTCTTACCGGTAACCGTCTGAAGCACGCGCTCCAATATATAGCCACCCGTTAATGCATGGTAGGCTAATTTATCACCCCGATGCATACTTAATTTAGAGTCGCAAAGCAGCTTCCAAACTTCATCATTATTCCAAAGTGTTTCAATCGGAACGCCCGCTGGCAATCCAGGCACCCCACTGCGATGCGATAATACCTGATGTATGGTAATATTTTTTTTGCCGTTCGCACCGAACTCAGGCGCATAAAAGCTAACCGGATCATGCAAATTGATCAATTTGTCTTCATTAAGTAAATGAATCAGAAAGGCCGTTACGGCTTTAGAGGCAGAAAAAAAGCAAACAGGCGTTGCTGGTCGCATTAAAACCTTTGTTTCGCTTTCACAAGAGTGCGGACCATTGCCGCGTGAATGGCCAATCGCTCGACTTAATACGACTTTACCTTGCCGACGCATACTCAACGAAATTCCAGGATGCGTACCCGTTTCGTAAATACCTTCAACTGAGCGCCAGATTGACTCAAGCCCTTCAGCCGTCATCCCCACACTAGCGGGGTCAAATTCATGCGCTCGATCTATTGTTGTGACTTCTGATAATGAATCAGGTAGATGAATCAGGTTTCCAATCCTCGTTCCTTTATTATTCATATGAGAAAATAAATTTATCCGTTTGCCCACTCCAAAACCAGCAACCATCTTTCACCGCACCTATATTGTCCATGTACCACAACGATAGATACATATGACAAAATACTCAACAAAATTAATATTTTATGTTGCAAAAAATACATTTTTACCAGAGCTACAAATAAGTAATGAATAAACCAATATAGGCCCCTCCTTCTCACTTTATCCGATTCAGGCACTCTATAAGCCCTAATTACGCCCCAAACCTTTTCAGAACATTGGCTGTCAGATAGAATGCGCGTTCTTGATCAACCAAACACGATGGTACTCACATGATTTTATTAAAAACTAACTTTGGCGACATTACACTAGAACTTGACCACGAGAATGCACCTAATTCAGCTAAAAACTTTGAACAATATGTAAAAGATGGTTTTTACGATGGTCTTATTTTCCACCGTGTTATCAGTAACTTCATGGCTCAAACCGGTGGTTTCAAGCCAGATATGTCACAACCAGCGACACGTGCTAACATCGAAAACGAAGCAAAAAATGGCTTAAGTAACGTCAATGGCTCAATCGCTATGGCTCGCACCATGGACCCACATTCTGCATCAGCCCAGTTTTTCATCAACGTGAAAGACAATACCTTCCTAGATCACACGGCTGAAACAATGGAAGGCTGGGGTTACGCTGTATTCGGTAAAGTAGTTGAAGGCATGGATATTGTTGAAAAAATAAAAGCGGTTAAGACTGGCACTAAAGCAGGACATCAAGATGTGCCTGTAGACGATGTAATCATCGAATCAGCGACAATCATTGAAGCTTAAAGCGAGGACATAAAACTCATCATGCCAATCTATTTTATCTCAGACCTACATCTTGAAGAGTCTCGCCCAGACATCACACAGGCCTTTCTTCAGTTTATGGATACCGCTCAAAAGGATGCTAGCGCACTCTATATCCTTGGTGACTTTTTCGAGAGCTGGATTGGCGATGATGAGAACACAGAACTCCAACTCAGCATCAAATCAAGACTAAAAGCCTTTACCGATAACGGCGTGGCACTGTTTTTCATGCACGGCAATCGCGATTTTTTAATCGGCGCGCTATTTGAAGAAGAAACAGGTGCAACAATATTACCCGACCCAAGCATTATCGAACTCAACAACGAATCCGTGCTACTCATGCATGGTGACAGTTTATGTACGGGTGACACAGGTTATATGAAATTTCGGGCAACCATTCGTAACCCCTCATTTTTAGAACCCTTTCTAAAACGTCCGATTGAAGAACGACGCATCACCGCTCAGCAGTTACGTGCAATGAGCCAGGCCAACAACCAATCCAAAAGTACTGAAATAATGGATGTAACGCCTGAAGAAGTAATAATTGAAATGAGTAAGCATCAAATTAAAACACTCATTCATGGCCATACACATCGCCCTGAAATTCATACTATTGAAGTCGATCAGCAACCCGCACAACGTATTGTTATCGGCGATTGGGATAAAGACGTGTGGTATTTAAAAGTAGAAGAAAACAAACCTATCGCCTTATTACATTACCCGCTAACGCAATCTAATATCGCATTATGAATCCGAACTATTATGACGTCATCGTCTTAGGCGGTGGTGCCTCAGGTTTAATGTGCGCACTCACCGCAGGGTATCGTGGTAAAAATGTATTGTTACTCGATAGTAGCAATAAAGTCGGTAAGAAAATCCTCATGTCAGGTGGTGGCCGTTGTAACTTCACCAACCTATTCGTTGAATCTGACAACTTTATTTCCAGCAACCCCCATTTTTGTAAATCTGCTTTAAGCCGTTACACGCAATGGGACTTTATCGCGCTCGTTGAAAAGCATCGCATCCCTTACCACGAACGTAAACATGGGGAGCTTTTTTGTGACGATTCAGCCAAAGACATTCTAAAAATGTTGCTGGATGAATGCAGCGATGCGAGTGTACAGATCAAAACAAAATGTCAAGTCACCGAAATTCAACGTAAATCAAATGAGATAGAACACTACCAATTAAGCACTAACTTAGGCACCTTTTCAACCGCATCACTCGTCATTGCAACGGGTGGTTTATCAATCCCGACACTTGGCGGCAGCGGGTTTGGTTATGAGCTCGCACAACAATTTAACTTACCACTCAAAGAAAGGCGTGCTGGCTTAGTACCCTTTACTTTCTCTGACCAAATCAAACCAATGACTGAGCGACTATCAGGCCTTGCCGTTGATGTCGTAATGGAAACCGACACTAAAAAACAAAATGCCAGTTTCAGAGAAAACATGCTCTTCACTCATCGCGGCATTAGTGGCCCTTCAGCACTACAACTCTCAAACTACTGGCAAGCAGGTGAAGCAGTAATCATCAATTTACTGCCAGAAATAGACGCCTATGAATGGTTACTTGAATTAAAAAATGCGCAACCAAAAGCCCTTTTGCGCACATTGCTAACCCATAAGCTCACTAAAAATCTGATTAGTGAATTACAAACATTATTCTGGGCCAAACAAGCAGACACGCCCATAGCACAATTTAGCGATGCGCTTTTAAAAAATATTGCCAATTCAATCCAATATTGGAAAGTAAAACCTGCTGGCACCGAAGGCTATCGAACGGCGGAAGTCACCTTAGGTGGTATCGATACCGACGTCATTTCATCAAAAACAATGGAATGTAAAACACAAAAGGGTTTGTACTTTATTGGTGAAGTACTTGATGTTACCGGACACCTGGGAGGCTTTAATTTTCAATGGGCTTGGGCATCAGGCGTTGCTGCGGGAGATAGTGTTTAGTGTGTAATCATGAAATTCGAACGCAGACAGTTTGAATTAAACGAAGACAATTGAGTGGGGTCCAGATATGATTTCCACACCTGACCAACTGTATTTATTAGGTTTCCAATAGAATAAGATTGTCTTCGTTTTTTCGAAAAGCTTGTAATCGGACCTTTTTCATCTAACTTTTTATATCTAAAATTAATTCATCCCGATTACAGGTCTGTGGCAAAAGCGGACGGTAAAGTAGCTCTATGTCATCAACACAAAACCTCAGAAATGTCGTTTCCAGCCCCAATACTTCATAAATCTAGACGATTAATCATGAAGGACTACCTGTGACTAAAAGACGCTCCATCGATGATGAGAACAAGGTATATTCTTTATTATCTCGTTAGTTGCTTTAGCATTATATGCGGAGCAGTAGCGGCTATGCTTGCGAGTGAAGGTATAAGCGACTCACCATTTTTCCAGCTAAATCGTCTTACACTTGAGATACCCACACTTCTGGTCGATACCTGTCCGAATGGCTGTGTAGATAGCGCTTATATACCACGCTTAGAGGTTGGCGTTTTCATTACAACGCTTTCTGTTTACGCTTTCGATATTCGACCGGCGTTGTTTCCGTCCAACGTTTAAACGCCCGATAAAACGTGCTCGGTTCAGAAAAACCGGTCAGGTATACAATTTCATTAATACTTTCATCCGTGCATGCCAACAATTGCTTCGCTAAATGACAGCGGTAATTTGATAATAATTGGTTAAAATTAGTGCCTGCTTTGGTTAACTGAGCGCGCAAGGCGCGGGGTTTAATCCCCAAGCGGTTAGCAATCAATTCAATACCGATATCGCCTGTTTCGAGCAGTTCACCAATGACTTTATTTACTTTCGTCACCATGTCTTGCTGCTCCAGTTTAGCGACATATTTGCTGGCTAACTGTTCATGTAGTTTTAATAGCTCGGGCTCGGCATGCAAAGAGTGTCGCGCGAGTATATTAAGGTCAAAATAAATTCGATTGCTACTCTGTCCAAACGTGACAGGGCATAGAAATATGCGCTGATATTCATCTAACATTGCTTGGCGCTGCTCTTCAGAGTTAGTGACAGGCATTTCTGACACTAACTGTACCGCAGACGGTTTAAAATCGTTACCCGTGACATAACCAAAAAACTTAATTAGGCCAATCACGGTACATTCATTATATTGGCGAATACTTCGCACTAAGTCATCACGGGTGTCAGCGACTAAACATGCCATATTTTTGTCTGAATCAAGCTCTAAAGAAGCGCTTGCAGCGTCGGTCAGTAGACGCTGATAACGCAGTACTCGGGCTAAGCCTTCGCCAAATGTTGTACTACTCAGAAACAAATACTCTAAGACCTGTCCTTTAAACACCGGCATGTGTTCACCTAAATGCAAACCGATGTGCTGATCCTGTGTCACCTCTTCTACCGCTTGCCAAAAAACAAGATTACCTTCATGAGGGGTTCGTAATTGGGCATTATCAAGGTGGGCTTGGGTAATGCCGCAACGTTGATAAACCGCTTCTACATCTACTCCCAGAGAGACCATGGCATGGTTCATTAAGCGTATTAAGATTCCTGAATCTTTCAAGTAGGTTATTCCTTTAGCATTAAAGCAAAGAGCTCATTGGCCGACATGACAAACCACTTTACAAGATACTGCCAATCAAAATAAACCATTTTTTATTACTATGGGGGATTCAGCGTATTTCATCGATAAACATTAGCGCATCAAAAAAAAGAGACTTGAGTTATCACTCTCGTCTCTTTTTTTTATTATATTTTATTTTTATACGTTTACTTTTTTAGTTTAATTTTACCAAATACACCGGCGTGATCTGATGGGTTTAAGCCACTTATATCTGTCATATCGGCATTGCTATCACCCAGTACTTTGGCTTTTAGTTTGGCGATCTCACGCCCTTTTGAGTCAATAAAGATATGATCGATACGTTGGTATAGCTCAGCCTCTTCATCCGAAACAGCGGCAGAGAAACAACACGTAAATCCATCTTTAGGCTTCTTTTTTGATAACCATAAGTCACTGTAACCGGTACCCATCGCCTGTAGATATGGGGGGTATAAAGTACCGATACCAAACGCAGATTCAAATGGGATGTCTTCTGGACTACTGTTAAAGTCGCCAACCAAAATGACAGGCGTTTCTGCACCGGTGGTCGCCGCAATAACTTGGAGTAGTTCATTCATTTGAAGCGCTTGAAGTGAACTGTATGGTTCGCCGCCGCCTACTTCTAAATGCGTGTTTACAAAGCGGTAATCTGCGCCTCTCACCGTTACGTCGATCATGTTATAACCACGCGTAAATTCAATTTCTGACCCTGCAATATCAACGGTACCATTCGTGGTAAAGTTGGCACTGTATTCGTTGCTAAAACTTACCCTAGCGGTATTTTTTACAAGAATTACATCACGATCATGCAAACGAATATCCGCAAAGGTTGGGTAACCTGTGGCGTCAGTCCCTGTGACCATTGGCAGTTCTAAGTCAGCATTATCAATGCTAGACGCGACAACATAGTCTAAGTCTCGCTCAGCGAGGGCGACCATCAGAATATCTAAATAGTCATAAACAACTTCTGTTGCTGGACTAGTGCCGCCTACAAGTGAGTCTGCGGGGCCAATAAACCACTGTGAAACTTCTTGCAAACCGATGACATGCGGTCGTCGACGCTCAATTTCATCGGCTAATGCTTGTGCACGCTCAGGAAAATTAGTCGCTTGAACAGTTTGGAACACCTCACTCACGGCCAGCGGAATGGCGATTGGGTTTTGCTGTTCTGGTGGTAATTCTGCCTGCTGCTGTGCCGTGGCAATAACCGGAAAAATATCGGCGCCTAAATAAATATTGCGAGACATCACTTTGATTTTATCATTGTTGGAATGAGCGGCTGCCATTTGCGTTGTTAGCACTGTCGCGCCAAGTAATAACGCGCCCATTTTTTGCATTGCATGTTTCATGTGTATTCCTATTTATAATTTATTTTGATTATTCTTTTTTGAGTACTCTATATTTGGGTATTCTTTAAGGCATCAATCAAGCAACGATGCGCAGTGCTTATACTTGCGCAGGTGCGGAAAGTTTGCAGTGCAAATTCAGGTCAAAACGTGTTGAAAGGTGTCTATATAGAGGGGTTTCGAGGGACTCGTTCACATTTTGTAATAATAAGGCTACGAATAAGCTAGGCTCACTTGTTGAATCAAGATCTCTAACTCACGGTGATCTTCTTCACTCATTTCGCAATGATCCAAAACATAATTGCCTGTTTTAATGACGGCTCGCCACCGAGGCTTAGCGGGTAAAGTTTTTACGCTTAAGTATTTATCTAAGGTACGCGTTTTGGCCGTCGCACCATCAATATACACCCGCCAGCAATGGCTTTCTTCTGCTAAGTTTGCTTTCGTTTTATGGCTATAACGCTCCCATGAGATAAGGGCTGTACGAAGCGCTTTTACCATCAGTTCTTTTGAGTCTACATCTACCGTTGGTATCTGTAACGCAATAGGGCTAACCACACTGTCGTCACTAAGCTGGCCCAGTGTTGACTCAATGTGTTCCATACGTTGTCGGTTTTCAGCTAACTCGTACGTGAGCTTAGACAGTAATTGCTGAGTGTTCTCAGTATTATTGCCACTGTTATTACCATTAGGGTTGCGTCCAGCACCATGCATAATCAGTGATAGAAAGCGTTCATTTTCACTGTCTGTTGTTTGAACCGATGCACTAACCGCTTCAGTTCCCTCATTTAATAGCAGTGTTAATTGACTTTGCATTTGATTCGAATTTAAATGCATTTTAAGCTGGTTAACCGATGCTTCATCTATATATCGGTTGATTGCGGGGTCTGCCTGATTTAGCGCATTCAAATCACCATTTAATGGGTCCGATGCCTTCACGTCTATCGCCAGCAAGGTTTTCGCCCCCACGTTGGCAAACACCATATCAAGGTCTTCATTGAGTAAAATGATATTTTCGTGGGAGGCATCTAATGCTTCTGCTAGCCGTAAGTTTGAGCTATTTAGTTGTTGTTTTTGATATTTCTGATGTTGAATTTCACTTTTAAGCTGCTCATTTTCTATCGACGCTAACATAAGCCGTTTAACACTCACTTGACTATAAACTCGCGCTGTAAGCTCTTGTTCATGGTAAGGCTTGGTCAGGTAATCGTTCGCGCCGGCATCCAGTGCTTGCAAAACATCATGAATTTGGTGACGGGCGGTGAGCATAATAATAGGTAAGTGGTACGCATCGTATTGCTGCCGAATCTCTTTGCAAACGGCTAAACCATTTTTGCCAGGCATCATCCAATCAAGCAAAATGAGTTCGGGGGAACGGTGAGGTAAGGTATCCAACAACGCTTGCCCGTCGGGAAATACTTCAATCTGATAACCCGCTTCGATTAACTGACTCGTCACAAGTTCACGATTTACCTCTTCATCATCCGCATAAAATATCAGTGCATTTTTAGTGAGGCTACTCTGGTTATTTTTTAGCATGCCCGATGTATTGTCACGCATATCAACGGATAAGCGTTTCGTACTTAACACTTCGGCCTCAAAATGCTTAGTATCTTGCTCAGCTAAGTCCTCTGATGACAATTTTGTCTCCGCCTCAGAACTTAGCGCTACCCAAGGTAGTGTAAATTCTGCGGTTGTACCTTTACCCTTAATTGATCGAAGTTTTAGCGTCCCTTGATGGAGCTCCACCAACATTCGCGATATTGCCAAACCGAGCCCTGTGCCCCTAATGTCATTGTTTACGAGATTATCGATGGTCTCAAATGGTTTTAACGCTTTGCTTAATTGATCTGAAGAAATGCCAATACCACTGTCACTCACCTCAACCTTGACATAATTATTTTGACGTGACGCTTTAATATGGATAAAACCTTGCTCGGTGAATTTAATCGCATTACCTATCAGATTATAAAGAATTTGTTGTAAGCGTTGCTCGTCAGCAAGTACATGATTGGCATCCGCATCGATGTGAAAATCTAAGGTAATGGGCTTATTTTTTATGAGCGGGCTTAGACTTTGAATCGTACTGTCTACCAGTGGTGAGAGATAACTCGGCACAACTTGAATGCTCAACTTGTCGTGCTTCATGCTAGAAATATCTAAAAGGTCGTTAACAAGGTTACCTAGGCGTTTTGCGGTGGCTTCAATAAGGTTAATCCTATTTTGAGCGCCATCAGATAAGCTGGGTGATTCATGCTTTATTGATTTAGCCAACCCTGCAATGCCATGAAGCGGCATTCTTAGTTCATGCGACGTACTCGCTAAAAAGTCATCTTTAAATTCGTCTAACTTAATCAGCGCTTGGTTTTGCTCTTGCAGCGTTTTGGATAAAGACTCTATTGATTTAAAATTCGTTAAATACCGTTTAACCAGCCCGCCTAATTGAAATAACACAAACGCGAGTACCCCCACATGCGTGAGATTAGTCGTATGTATGACATAGCTATAATTAAGCATGTCATTGATAATCGCAAAGAGAAATACAAACAAACTTACACCAAATGCTTTTGCATTTTTTAGCTTTTCTTTTAACGCGATCGCCCAGCAATACAGAATGACAGGTACAAATAGCAGCACCACTATTTGAAAGTAAGGATTTAAACCGCTATAGGTTTCTACATCGAATAACAAAGCAGCGATACAGAATGGAGTGACGGTTAACCACCCAAGCCAGGTTAGCTTCTTGGAGGTGGTTTGAGGAAAGATTAATTGAAAATAGCTTAAGAATAACGGCAACATCAAATACATCGTGATGTTCTCGGTTGCTTGCAATGTTTGCCATTCAAAGCGATTGAGCATGTAAAGTACCCGTTCATCCATGGTGAGACGTCGAATGCCAATCGCAAAACAAAATAGACTAAAATACAGAATTTTTTTGTCTTTTGGCCGGGATAAAAAAATAAGTAAACAGAATATGCCGCTTCCGAGCAGTATCGTGCCAGAAGTGGTCGCTTTGAGAATAGGAATATCACGTATTTGGTGTACGCCACTGGCATCAGTAATTTGAGGGGCGTACCAGATCCCTCCCCACTGATAATGGTAATTTGACGTTTTTATGAATATTTCAAGTTTTCCATTTGTCGGCGTAAATTCATAAACACGAGGTAGATAAGCTGGCTGTTCATCAGATTTAGAGATAGCAATAATGCCATTACCCCCTAATAGAACCTCATTACTCCAAAGTTCATAAGCACTGGCCATATCAGGGAGGTAAATATAAACCTTGTTGATATGTTGCGGCACGTGTATTTGCTTATAATAAGTGCCGTAGCCTTTTCCCGAGCGCAGCGTGGCCGGTGTTTTTAGTTTACTTGAATCTTGACGCCATGAACCCGGAACATGAACGGTGCTCCATGAATTTGCTTGCGGGTCATCTTTTTTATGTGTGAATTTTTCCCATGCAAACAACCAATCGCCTTCTAGGCTATAACTATTGCCCTGCCCCCAGTGATTTAAGCGTAAGTCAATCGTAGCAGAACCCTCTAACTCAGATTGACTAAGCAAGCTCGTTTGCTGCCCATAAGCGTTACAGCCAATCAATAGGCAGAGCGATACATAAAATACGTTTATTAAAAATTTATTGGTCATTTAGGCTAACTTTTTTCACTAAATATTATTATTATTTGGTACGCTTTTTAACGTCATTAGTTATATCGTATTATTACATAAAGGTAATTACGTCACCTAGACGATGAATAGTAACGTAGCCCGCGCTCTACAGCCACTGTGATTAGTTAAAAGCTTAAGTTTCAGCAGGCAGCGCTGCATCACCTGCATCACCCATGCAAAACAGTACGCCACGATCGCGTTATTATCAGCTATACTTTGTAAGTTATTACATTACAAAGCTTACATTTTAAGCCAATTTCATGTACATTTCGCACGTATATCTATGCTAAGGAAAAGCGTTACCTCTGTGTAATAAAGTCGCTTAACAAAAATTAAATATACAAAAGGAAAAGTGGTATGAGTATGAAGTCTTGGGGCCTATATAGTGGCGCTATTGTGGGTGCTGTCGCACTTTTTCATTTTGCCACGCTACCGCCTGCTCCACCAAGCGTTCCTCCCGTCCCTGATCATATAGCAATACCAAGTATTCCTGCTTTAACGCCTTACGATATGCCTACGGGTAATGTAGAGGTTTCAACCGAACCCTATCAGGCGACCTTTCGTAGCGTTTCAATACCTGATTTGATAGAGCGTGATTTGGGTACAGGTGTTTATAAAGGAACACCTTACTGGTTAGAGAGAGCCGACTGGTTTAAAGAACATTTTTATGACACCTTGGCTGCCCGTAAAGTATGGCCCGAAGGAAAGTCAGCCGATACACATGAACGCGGCGATCCAGTAACGTGGTCTATTGAACCCATTCCCCAGTACGTGCCACCACCCTGTGATCAGCCACAACCAACGGGCTATGACGCGGAAGGCTGCCGATATGTTATGGCGCTGTTTAAAGATGTTGAAGCAAAAGACCCCGCTCAAGCGCAAGCACTTCGTGAACAAGCACGTCGCGGTCGCGATGTTTGGTTTAAAGGCACCTTCGGTAACCAAGATGAAAATACCATTCACCAATCGCGCGTGGTGGGCAAAGAAAACATGTATTACCCTTGGCTCGACACGCGAACCAGAGCGCAACGTTTTACCAAATGGGGCCTAATCAACGATCCTGACTGTGAGCAAGGTGATGCGTCCACCAATTGGTATGATAAGTGCGAAGATCCGCATTCATCAGGCGTTTTAGGCTACCGAAAATACTATAACGAGCCGGCAAAGAGTGAATCAGGTGAAGTCGTTTATGACGCACGTACTGCCGCTTATGAAGAAAATGAAATTAAAGAAAACAAACGTTTCGTTATTGGTCATCCTTGCGTGCAGTGCCACGTTGCTTTTGACCCGACCAACCCACCTAAAAACCCAAATGAGCCAGAGTGGAATAACCTGAGTGCCACCATAGGAAATCAGCACACTCGCCAACCTATGGCATTTTTCCAAGGTGCTCCCGAAGACCATCTTGCCAATCAAGTGTTAATGGGCGGACGTTTAGGTACGATTGATACCTCAATTGTTGCTTCTGACTGGATGCATAACCCCGGCACACAAAACAAAATCATGGACTTCCAAAATAAGCGTGTTTTTGATCACGTAATGAAAGACCCTGTTACCGGTAAAATTTCAACCGCTAAAACACGTCATGTACTTAAAGGCGGCGAAGACAGTGTCGGTGAGCACTTGGCACTGATTCGTGTATATATCAATATCGGTCTGTGTACCGAAGAATGTTGGGTACCGAACTTTAGCTACCCAGGCCAGCTCCTCGGAAGCGCTACAAAGCAAAGCCCTATGCGCATTATGCAGTGTGCTAACGAGTGCGATGCGTGGAACTATGCCGACGCTAAAATGGATGACCTGACCGCCTTCCTTATTACCGGTGGCCCGACTTACTTGCTTGCATCTAAAGATTTAGACGGCAAAGAAGGTAAAGATTTTGTTGATATCAGCAAAGTTCCCCAAGGTAAAAAAGTATTTGCTCGAGATTGTGCAAGTTGTCATAGTTCAAAAATGGCTCCCGAAAACATTCGCGCAGACAAAAATGCCTTAGCTAAGTTTTATGAAGGCCATATCTTCGGCAAAGAAGACTACTGGCAGCATGAATTCACCGACGCGGAAAGAAATGATCCGGCCTTTATTGCCAAGTTTCTAACCACGGATGATCAAGGTAATACACGCCCAAAACAGTTTGCAGTCGACGGTGTATTTGGTCAGGACTGGCTATCAAATGACGAGCTTATTCCGTTTAATATTATTGGCACCAATAGCTGTCGAGCGCAGCATGATAATCATAACGAAGGCCATATATTTGAAGAGTTTTCATCAGAAACCTATAAGAATGCCCCATCGCCAGGTAGTGTACCGCGCGTACTCAACCGAATAATACCAGGTTTGGGTGGCATGCAAGTTGGTGAGAAGAAAATAGAAGGAGGCCCAGGTTACCTCAGAAACTTCTCACTGTTATCGGCGTGGGCAACCGCACCGTTCTTACATAACAATGCGATTGGTGAAGTCACCTTCTTAGAAGATGGCTCACCTGATTACAGCGTTAAAGGCCGAATCGATCAATTCGAACAGGCATTTGAAGAGTTAATGAAGTCTGACGATCCGCTTGCTGCTAATGCAAGAGCACAGAAGATAAGCACCTTTAAATCTGATTTGAAAATCACACCTAGTGGTGAGGCTGAAGGCGCCATTAGATTAACAATACCGAAAGGCACGCCTGTTGGCGCGATTGCATCATCAAACCCTCATCATGCACTTTTCATGAAGTGTGATGACCTAGTTGAAAACAAGGGACATCAATTTGGCATTGATTTACCTGCCGACGAGAAGCTAGCATTACGCGAGTTCCTTAAAATGATGTAGGGAGATAAGTTCATTCTGCAGGGGCGAGTATCTACTGGCCTCTGCAAGAAAGAGCCGTAAGACATGAAGTTAACTAAATTATTTACATTTGTGGTATTAACAGGCTTTGTTAGCATTGCCTGTATCTATTTATTCATCAACTACACTAACGCGCCCTCAATTTCTGAGCTGACTCAAGTAATCAAACAAAAAGAAACGACACTCTTTAATCAGTTGATCCCCGATACAGATCTACCGCCTGAAGGAACACGCTCGTTATTTGATCATTTAATGACTCAAAATGAAGGCATTCCTTTTCCCTTCAGCCAATTTGCAACCTTACTGACAAACGCGAGTGCCAATAATGAAGCTCCGCTTTCGTTATTGGTCCCTGATGGCCGATCCTTACTCAAAGGCCAAGCTGACAATACCCTGCCCCGTATTCTTTTAGCATCTGATTTTCAAACCCCAAATACGCCAACCGGTCTAGGGCTCAATACTCAAGGTCAGCTATTTATCGGTTTTGTAGAAACAGCGAATGAAATTGAAGTGATTAGCTATAACGAAGCTGCCGGGCGTTTTGAATATCAACTGGTTCAAAATTATTGTGAAGGCTGTGTCCCCCGTGTCATTTATGCACGGCGGGCTATCTGCCTAACCTGTCACCAAGGTGGCACCCCAATTTTCTCGGAACGCCCGTGGAATGAAACAAATGGCCAACTCAACGTTTCGGCCAACATTATCAAAACAAGAGGCGATAATTCAAACTATCATGGTGTGTCACTGGTACAGCCTCTAGCAGCACCTGAACGCTTTGATGAATTGACCGATATCGGTAACTTTTTAATTGTTAGTCAGCGAGTATGGCTTGATGGCTGTGGCGTAAACGGCAATGAGTGCCGTAGACAGTTATTATCTTTAGCATTACGCTATGCAGACCAACCAGGAATATTTGATGTAGAAAGCGAAGAAGTTCAAGCTTTGCGCCAATCATGGGCAGATAGCTTTCCAACAGAAGGTATCGATATACCCGAGTCTGATTTAAAAAATAGAGACCCTAGCGGCGAAAGTAATAGCTTAAGTGACTGGTTATACGCTGTTTTTACCCCCGATATTAATTTTGGTGATGGCGCAAAAAACAATGAAGACTTAAGTGCCTTTGAGAAATTACCGCCTTTGCCACCCGCGCAAGACCCGCTGACGCTTCGAGCACCGAAGCAAACACTTTATAATTCAGATATCGATGGTGTATATGGTATCGCACGTTTTTTTACAGACGATGATATCGCGTCACTGAACAAACATTACAACTATAAACTACCTGCATTATTGCAAAAGGTAAAAAATTTACCGAGCGAGACGTTTGACCCTGCCCCCTTCTCGCGCGTAAAAATAATGCAATTATTACTAGCGGGAAACCAACAATATTGCTGTTTAAATACCGACGAGATGTCACCACCTCTGGCATCAGGCATACCTGAATTGGCTATTTCCAAACATCCTGACTTGCATTTATTTGAACAATATTGTTTTACCTGTCACCGAGGTAATCCGGCTAAGCGCTTAGACTTCATGTCAGGTGATAGTGAGCAGCGGGTACTTGAAAAGATACAAGCGACCAGCGAAATAAGAGAAGCCCTTGATTGGGAACGCTACCAAGACACAGATCAAGCCGCTAAACTTATGCCACCGAAAGATTCTGTACAATTTAAAATGCTCAATCAGGCAGACGAACAAGACCGTACAAAAATGCGCGAGGCCGTGCCCAGTCTTTTTAGTTTTTAACGACGAAAAGCACTAGCACTTAGTTAAGGCTCTAACACTCTTTTTGTAGGTTGTGAATGAACAAAGTGAACCGCAATAATACACGGATCCGTGATGCTTTGTTGGGGTTTTTGGGCTTAACTAAATGCCATTCAGTACCTAGAGTGATGAATCTAAGGGTTCTACCGCGTTTCGGTTCAATACATTACAGATATGTTGCATCATAAAAGACAAAATAGGGAATTATAG
>JBLHVH010000013.1:0-30867 GCA_047628385.1 Oleiphilaceae bacterium | reverse complement strand
AAAGCTTAAACACTATATTCACAAGCCCTTAACCCAAGACAATCTGCTGGACGATCATAATAAAAAATAAAATAAAGCTAATACCTTGCCAAAACATAATCGGGTTTCGTTGAATTAACGGTGGCCGAGTTCTCGATAAAAATCCTTTATTTGGATGCCGTATATCATAAATAAACTCAGACAACTCTGAATAACGCTTTAGCGGGTTAACTTGTAAAGCTCTCTGTAAAGCATCATCAACCCAGTGTGGTAATTCAGAGTCATCATCAACTAGACTTTTATACACCAAACGCTGCTGCGCTTTAGCACTTCTAGCTTTTGCAATGTCGACACCGTAAGGGAAACGTCCAGACAGCATTTGATAAGTCATCACTGCTAAGGCGTAAATATCTGAGCGCGGCGATCCTAATTGACCTAAAAAATATTCAGGCGCCGAATAAAGCATGGTACCGCGCATAACTTCTGCCGCTTTTGAATCGGTTACGCCTGCAATATAAGTAGAACCAAAATCAATGATTTTGACAGTATTTGACCGGTCAATCATGATGTTATGTGGGCGTATGTCTTGATGGATCATTTCTTGTCGATGAAATGCTTGCAAGCCTTTAACTACTTGCTCAATAATCACCCGAACTTCTTCAAGACTAGGTTTGGGATTATCAATCATCCATTGATGAAGTGATATGCCTTCAATATATTCGCTCACTAAATACAAGTAGTTGCGTTTTCGATTTGGCTCTATCGCTTTGGCAACATGAGGGTTATTAACACGTTTGGCAATCCACTCTTCTAGCATAAAGCGTTCAAGGTACAGTGCATCATTGCGTAATTCTACAGAGGGTGTTTTGATCACAACAGTCTTTAGACTGTCTAAGTCTCGCGCTAAAAACACATGACTTCGGCTACTAATATAAATTTCTCGGATAATTTCATAACCGTCAAAATTCATTCTTGCAGTTAAACTTGGCGGCACTGGTAATCTGGTTAGTTGTTGTACTTCATCTAATTGATAATTAGGTACATTCTCCACCCGTACAATTTGAACACTTAAGTTGTCATCACTACCAAGCGCGAGCGCTTGTTGAATTATTTCATTAGCTGCCAATCCTAACGACTCAGAATTTGCTATTTCTTGAGAGATTTTCTGACCATCAATAAACTCATATACACCATCTGTGGCCAATATAAAAATATCCCCCTTTTCGACTGATTGAGTTTGATAATCAATTTCTAAAGTTTGACTAATCCCCAGTGCACGCGATAAATAACTTACATCAGCAGACACTACTCGCCGATGATCTTCAGTGAGCTGCTCTAATTGACCTCCTGATAAGCGATAAATACGCGTATCGCCAGAGTGAAAAAGGTGAACGGTATTAGATTTTAAAACCAAGGCACTAAACGTACAAATATAACCTTTGTCTTTTTCGTATCGATAGGGACTATTGCGTGTTTGAGCATAAAGCCATGAGTTAATCGACTTAACAACTTTTTGTACCGACGTTTTGACTGACCAAGACTCTGATGTACAGTAATAATCATCTAAAAAGCTTGAAATAGCGGTTTGACTTGCTATTTGACTTACTTGGCTAGAGCTTATGCCATCAGCCATTGCAAGCACAATACCCTTGGCGCTCAATAAGGGTTCTTCTGGAATCAGACTACCCATAAAGTCTTGGTTAATAAGCTTAACACCTTTATCTGTCGCACTACCTATACTCACGCCAAGCGGCTGACTCACTTTTTAACTCCTATCAAGGTACGTAATACCCCATAATAATATGACAATAAAAAAGGCTCCGTAACATACATTACGGAGCCTTGAATATTAAGTGTTAAGCTTAATTAAGCAACTTGCTTACTCGGCGATGTTCTGACATGCGTATAGTACAAAGGTAAACCTACCAAGCACAAGCCACCGAATAAATTACCCAATACTGTAGGAATTTCGTTCCATACTAAGTAATCATAAATAGTGAATTCACCACCCATAATCATTGAGAATGGGAATAAGAACATATTAACAATTGAGTGTTCAAAACCCATAAAAAAGAACAACATAACTGGCATCCACATAGCGGCCATTTTAGCACCCGCAGATGTTGAGATCATCGCACCGACAACACCCATTGAAACCATCCAGTTACACAACATGCCACGGATAAAAATAGTAAACCATCCACCAAGACCTTGCTCTTGATAACCTAACGTTCTCGCTTCACCTATATGAGCAACTTTTGCCGCAATGGCGCCGCCGTCTACTGCATAACCATAAGTTAAAACAAAGGACATCATAAATGCGGTTGTCATGGCACCTGCAAAGTTACCGACAAAAACTAAACCCCAGTTCCGCAAAACACGTGAAGGGGTTACACCAGGACGCTTATCAAGAAATGCTAAGGGTACTAAAGTAAACACACCGGTTAACAAGTCAAACTTCATCAAATAAAGCATGATAAAGCCAACAGGAAAAAGCAACGCTCCTACTAATGGACTACCTGTTTTAACCGCAACTGTAATCGCAAATATCGCAGCAAGACCTAATATGGCGCCTGCCATAAACGCTCTAATAAGCGTATCTTTGGTTGACATAAAGACTTTTGATTCTCCCGAATCAACCATCTTGGTGACAAATTCACTGGGCTCTAAATAAGACATATAAATTCCATTTGATTAAATTTTAGTTTCAATAGTTATAAGCATAAAAAATGCCAACTCTCTAACTACCTGTTTCATATATAAATATTGGACATATTTAGCAATATATTCTTATTTAATAAGTCGCATTTAATGCATAAAACTTGTTTAAATAAAAATACGCACCAAAGTAGATCACCATGTTTTATACGGTAAAAACTTACCATTTAGCGTTAAAATGACGCGATCACCCTTAGGATTTTCTTCTTTGTCTACATGCATTGAAAAGTCGATCGCACTCATAATACCGTCTCCAAATTTTTCTTGAATGACTTCTTTTAAGGTTTCACCATAGACACCGACCACTTCGTACAAGCGATAAACTAATGGGTCTTGTGGTACGGCTTTATCCCACTCTTTAGTTGGGTATTCCATTAACACAGACTTAGCCTCAGTCGGTAGACCTATATAAGCGACGAGTTTTTCTGCCACTTCTTCAGGACAGCTATTCATACCTAAGCAAGCAGAAGTCGTCCAAACGGTCGACATACCAGCCGCTTCGGCAATACTTTCCCACGTTAATGATTTCTTTTTCTTTATAGAGAATATTGCTTCTGTAACATCAATTTTCTTCATGACGATTTCCTCAAAATAGTGATATAGAATAAAATTTAACTAAATCGATTACTTATGGTGCAGTTTTCCTTAATCAACATTTAGTGAATTTTTAAAGCTCACAACTTCTTACAAAGTTAACCATCTATAGCGACAACTATGCCAACTACACTAATTAAAAATAAGCTATTGTTTTTAAACAATAAATAGTATTTTTACATACACCACAACGACAACGAAATATCGTTTTAAACGAATTGCCGTTGTTAAAACAACGATAATTCGTTGAACGACATGATAATTGAAGGTATCTTTGTGTCTACAAAATTGAGAGCGCCAAATAACGATGAATCACTTATTTATGAACGCGCCTACGGCATTATTGTTGATTGACCCGATCAACAATCGGATCCTTGAGGCGAACAAACAAGCAACAAAACTTCTAGAATTAGAACAAGCAGACTTGCCTTGTTATACAGCGACTCAGTTTTTCCCTGAATGTTTAGGGAAATTATTGAACTTCACACAACAAGTCATAGAACAAGGTTCGGCGTGGTCCAATGATTTAAGCATTAAAGTTTCAAATAAAATTACTCATATTGAAATTAATGCGCTGACATTAGACGGTAATATTTTATTTAGCTTTGAAGACAGCTTAATCACTTTTGCTCGCCATCATAAGTCAATCATGGAGTCCAACTACCAATCTGGCATTTTCTATTGGAATAAAAATGAAACGATCTTTGAAGAAATAGAACGACAAAACCAATTACTATTAACCGCCGTGGGTGATGGTATTTATGGCGTCGACTCTCACGGCAATACAACTTTTGTTAACCTGGCCGCAGAAAATATTTTAGGCTGGAAAAGATCAGAACTATCTGGCAGAAATATACATGAGGTAATTCACCACTCACACCCTGATGGCAGTCACTACCATGCCCATAAATGCCCTATTTATGCCGCGTTTCACGATGGTGAAATTCATAGTGTCGACGACGAAGTATTTTGGTCAAAAACTAAAAAGCCTATTCCCGTTGAGTACACCAGCACACCCGTAACAGAAAACGGTTTATTGATAGGGGCTGTTGTGATCTTCCGCGACATCACTGACCGAAAACGAACACAAGAAAAACTATTGAATGCTTTAGAGCAAGTGGACGCACTAAAGCGTCGACTTGAAATGGAAAACGCTTATTTAAAAGAAGAAATAAATGCTGACTTTAATCATCATCAAATTATTGGTCAAAGCGCCAAAGTTAAACACATGGTGCAGCAAATAGAGTTAGTAGGTCCTACTGATGCTAACGTTTTAATTATGGGCGAATCTGGTACCGGAAAAGAGCTTATTGCCCGAGCAATCCATGAAGTTAGTCAGCGTAAATCTAGGCCCTTAATTCGAGTCAACTGTGCAGCAATTCCGGTTGAGTTATTTGAAAGTGAATTTTTTGGTCATATAAAAGGCGCATTTTCAGGCGCCATTTCAGATCGGCTTGGCCGCTTTGAGTTGGCCGATGGCGCAACTATTTTTTTAGATGAAGTGGGTGAAATCCCACTTCAATTGCAAGGAAAGCTATTAAGAGTTTTACAAGAACAACAGTTTGAACGTGTTGGTGAGTCCGCGACAAGAAATGTAGATGTGAGAGTGATCGCCGCAACTAATAAAGATTTAAAACAATTAGTTGAACAAAACAAATTTAGAGAAGATTTATATTTCAGGCTAAATGTATTCCCCCTTTACTCTCCACCACTACGTGAACGTATTGATGATTTACCATTATTAGTGAAGCACTTCGTCCATAAAATTTGTGTACGTTTTAATCAGTCTCAGCATAAAGTCTCGCTGGCACAAATGCAGTATTTAGAACGCTATGACTGGCCGGGTAATATTAGAGAACTTGAAAACATTATTGAACGTCAAGTTATTTTAGCTAAAAACGACAAACTTAATTTTGAATTTTTAGCTGAAGAAATAAACCAAAATAGATTACCCGTCAACCTGCAGATAAAGCCAAACTTAATTAGTGCACTGCAGCATAAACAATTAGAAAAAAATAACTTAGAAAATGCCTTGAAACACTGTAAGGGTAAAATTTACGGCGATGATGGCGCGGCAGACTTATTGGGCTTAAAACCGACAACGTTAGCATCTAAGTTAAAAAAGTATGGTATCAATCGGCAGATTTTTCTATAACAAATTATGCGCAATATTTTTTGCTTTAATGGCGGCTTGCTTGTCGCCCATGACAAACGCACAATTTATGACACCTTCTTTTAGCAACAACAATGCATTAAGTATTAAATCAACTTGCTTTTGATCCGTAATAATTAGATTGAGCTGTTGATAGAGAAAATATTTTATATTGAGCTTGTGCTGCATACATTGCTGAAATATAGGGTCTTGTTCATCACTATATTCAGCCGCGACATTAATAAAAAAACATCCCCCAAAATGACCTAGCTCAGCTGTTCTTCCATTTACCCAATCATCTAAGGCCGTAAAAATGAGTTCAATAAAATTTGTGGTTGAATTTGAATCTTGGCACCGACTTGTAAACCACCCCAAATAGCGTTGATCACGCTCTACAACACAAGCCAAAATTAGCGCATCTTTACTGCTGAAGTATTTATATAAGGTTTTCTTTGCAATACCTGATTTTGCCAACACTTCATTTATGCCGACAGCATGAATGCCAGACTGATAAAACAGTTGTAATGCTGAATCGATAAGCTCATCACGCTTGTTCATTTAAACCAAACTCAAATTATAAAGTTGCATTAGTATACCGATCTGTCTACCATACCTCAATAGTAGACAGATCAGTCTCTTTTTATATTTACCATTAGGAACTTAAAATGGATTCATCACGCCCACCGCTCCCACCTTTTGATTTAGAAAGTGCTAAAATTAAAGTCCGAATGGCTGAAAACGGATGGAATAATAAAGATGCTGAAAAAGTTTCTTTAGCCTATTCCGAAAATAGTAAATGGCGAAATCGTTCAAATTTTATTACTGGCAGACCTGCAATTATCGAGCTTTTAAACAAAAAGTGGCAAGCTGAACTGGATTATAAATTAATCAAGGAATTATGGTCTTTTACGGATAACCACATTGCAGTGCGCTTTGCTTATGAATATCGCAACGCTGATTACCAATGGTTTCGGGCCTACGGTAATGAAAATTGGAAATTTGATGAACAAGGTTTAATGAGCCAACGTCACGCCAGCATTAATGACTTAGCGATAAATGAAGTGGATAGGTTATTTAAATGGGAAGGTAATGTTCGACCAGATAATTATTCGAGCTTATCTGAGTTGGGATTATAACGATATAACCGTTGATATATACTTATAGGATAGGCTTGATTCAAAAAGCCTATCTTCTTGCGCTATTATGAATTTAAACGCCTCCCTGCAACGTCCATTTTTTATCCGTTCACGACGACACCTTCTTTTTTGTAGTGGCCTTACAAACACTAATCATGACTACTTTATACGACCTATACTTATGATACACTTTCAAATATAAGTTAAAATACAAACCGTATATCACCTAGATAAGGAGCGATAAATACCATTGAATACAACTAAACTACCCTCTCAGCAGCTCATTAAAATTATCTATCTTGTCTATGCACTGCATATGTTTAGCGCCTTGAGTGGACTGCTTTCGCCTGCACTTATCGTTACCGCATTTTTAACTGGCTGGCCTTCAATTATCGCGTTAGTGATCAGTTATTTCTGCCGAGTTGACGGGGCGAACACTTATTTATACTCGCACTTTAATTGGCTCATCAGTACTTTTTGGTATGCTTTTATTATGATCGCTATCGCATGGCTATTAATTCTAACATTGATTGGCGTTGTGATCGGTATTCCGTTAATGCTGATCACAGGAATTTGGGTTGTCTACCGACTCTGTAAAGGGTTTATGGCTCTACATAAGCAGAAGCCTATTTATTAATGCTCTAATCATCGCTATAGGTGTATGAGATAATTCTTTTCTGTTCTTTAGCCTCTTGGGGGTTTATTCGCCCCCCTTCTAGCAGACATTCACCCCACCCACACAATGTTTCTAAGGCTACATCTTCGTTTTTTACAATCGAGGGGTGAAGCTTTAAATTCAAACTAAGCTCCCCATGCCATGTAATGATAGAACTTGAAATTGGGTAGTTTTTAGTGCCCGGCGCAAAACAAAGCCAGCGCTCTTTAGATAAGTCATCCTGCGACCTGGATTTGCACTTAGGCAACGTTGAGTCAGCATCATTAAACCAATCCCCCATCGCTGAAAAATTACCTGCATAAAATTGTCGCTGACTGATAAATTTATAAAGCCAACGAATCACTATTCCTGGTAAATATCTAGAAATATTCGCTTGATACCAATTGAGCCAATGCTCACCAGATTTTAGTTTTTTACGTATTCGCTCATGAAGAGCCTGAATAGAAATTTCAGCATTGAGCGGTAAATAAAAACCACTCGAATAATTGGCATAATCAGTCTTGAAATCGACTAGGCCTCTTAAATTAACCGGATAAAACCAGCTATACTCTTGCGTTGGTTGTAATAAATATTTTGCAGCTGAGCGATTAAGCGCCCATAAAACTAATGTCGTAACAGGCACGCCTAAAGACTTTGCACGCTGTTGTATGATTTTGGTTTCTTCTTTATTAAAAAGCAGTGTATTTAATGTGTTCTGGGTTTGTTTATTATCGGCTTGCCAAAACAACCATTTAACCTTTTTTGGGTAAGGACGAATATTCTCTTTAATCTTTTTAAATTGTTCGCGTGTTGGCAAACTCGCTTCTCTGCAAAGGGGGATCATGACATCATGATGTCCGGCATCAACAAGCATTTGCTTCATAGTACTCATGCCATCACCGTAGGCATGATGGAACTCATGCATTGTTAAACGATTACTTTCAGGTTTATATCGGCCCCAATAAATGGCATCACTCACACCTAACTTTTTGCGTTGTTCAAACCACTTACCAATATTATCCTTAGGGTGTCGTTCAAACATACTCATCTTGCTACCCCTTTTTAAATTTTATTATTCATCGTATTGAGTGAGTTTTTCGCATCAAGCCAACCCGCTTCCCAGCTTGAACTTAAGACTTCATCTCGATATGGACTGAGTGCTTTACTGTTGGCACTACTCCCTTTTTCATAACCTCGTTGATAGGCATCTTCAACTGATTCTGAATGCACTGCTCTTTTATGGCTACGCTTACCAAACAGTACGAAAGCATTAAGCCATTGATCCAAAAAAAGATAGCTAGCAGGCACCAAAATCAAACTAATCAGTGTGGCAAACACCACACCAAATGCCAGTGACACTGCCATGGGAATTAAAAACTTTGCTTGTATGCTACTTTCTAAAATCAGCGGCGTTAGCCCAGCAAAGGTCGTAATAGAGGTTAATAGAATAGGACGAAATCGTTTTTTCCCCGCCTCGCATACAGCAGAAAAAATGATGACACCTTTTTTTCGCTGCTCATTAATACAATCCATTAATACAAGATTGTCGTTCACCACGATACCACTAACCGCGACCATACCAATGAAAGACCATAGGGTGAGTTCTAGATTCAATAGCATGTGCCCAATAAGAGACCCGAGTATTCCAAAAGGTATGGCAAATAAAACCAATAACGGCTGGCTATAAGATGAAAACAGCACCGCCATCATGAGGTACATAACAAAGATGGCAATAAGGTAGCCATTCAGTAAAATATCCATAAAGACAACAATACTTTTTTGTTTGCCTGCTGCACTCCAGTCCATGTCAGGGTATTGAGCAATCAATTCATTGAGGTATCGAGACTTCAAGTCTTGCTGGATATGATTCACCGAGTTTAAAGCAGTGTTTACATACGCACTTACGGTGACCACGCGTTTACGCTCATAACGCCTAATATTATTAGGTGCCTGACGGTAGTGAATATCTGCAATGGTCGACAAACTTACATATTGACCGGATGAAATGAGTATCGGAAAATGCTCAAGATACCACATTGATTCGCGCTCTTGCTCCGGTAAACCAAGCCATACGTCAACCTCATCATCTGGTGTTTGAATTGTTTGAACAATCTCCCCTTGATATGCTTTATTTAACTGTCGAATCACTTTCTCGAGCGTTAACCCTAAAGCAATTGCGTTGTCTTTTATGACAATCTGAGCCTGCTTCTTTTTTTCATTAAGCGAGTCACTCACATCATAGACACCGTTATAGCTCGCTAGTTTATTTTTTAATTGCTGCGCTACGCCCTCTAATTGAAGCTGATTATAAGCAGAAAATTCAATATTAATATCGGGTTTTGAGGGGCTCAAGCTTGAACTAAACGTTAGCTTAGTCACATCATCAATCTCACCGATTAAGGTACGCCATCGAGTTAATATTTCCTGACCACTTAATTTACGATCTTGCGAGTCTGACAGCTCTAATGTGACTTGCGCAGTATGATCAAGGTTTTGTTTAATGTTCTGGTTCGATATTTTTATTTTTGGGCCAATCACAGCGTACACATGCATAATTACCGACACTTCAGACTTTGAAGGTAGTGTCTGTTTTTCAATTTCTTGAGATAGTATTTCGGCCGCTACTAATATTTTATTCACCGCTACCTCGGTTTTTTTACGCGAAGCGCCTTCAGGAAAAGCGACGGATGCGGTCACGACTTCAGCATCGATTGAAACACCCAATGCGACCCTTATCCAGCCCGTCGATAACATCGCGATAAAAATAATAAACAGCAGACAAAATGCCGTAATTACAAGCCCCTTATTCTTCAGTGCACTCACCAACAAAGGTTGATAAAATTGCTGACTAAGCTTTTCCAATTTATGGCTAAAGGCGCGTTGAATTTTTGTCAGCACATGATCTTTTTTTGACTGACGCAAATCCGAATGCTGGGCATTGCTAGACAAATGCGCAGGCAAAATATAAATTGATTCTAAAAGTGAAAAAATAAGAATACAAATGACGATGATTGGAATCGCTTGCATAAGCTTACCTTCAGGCCCCGGTAAAAAGAGCAAAGGTAAAAATGCTACGATGGTTGTCAATACGGCAAAGAGTATCGGTTTATAAACATCATATACGCCTGCCAGCGCACCTTCCGTGCCGCATTTCCCTAATTGATTCTGGCTATGAATAGACTCACCGACAATCACTGCATCGTCGACGACGATCCCCAAAACTAGAATAAAAGCGAATAACGATACAATATTGATCGACACATCCAGTGCGGGCATTAGCAACAGGCTACCAAAGAACGAAAAAGGAATACCCAAACTAACCCATAAAGACAAACGCAGATTCAGAAAAAGTACCAAAATAATAAATAACAGACATAAACCACTCAAAGCATTTTCAAGTAATAGGTCGATTCGGCTCTTAAAGTTTTTTGCTTCATCTTGCCAAACATATAACGCCATATTATCGGGTAATTTTTTTGCTCGAATATAACGTTGAATGACTTCCGAAATCATCATGATGTTTTGATCGCCAACACGATAAATATCCATCGAAACCGCAGCACGACGGTCAAAGCTCGCTTGGCTAATATCGCTATTCCGATTATCAACGATATTTGAAATATCACCGAGCTTGACCTCTGCCCCATCATTGTTAGACGCAATCACAATGCCTCGATAACCATCGGCAGTGGTTTTTTTACCATCCGCCGTAATCAACACATCGCCATCATTTGTCTTAAGTACACCACCGGGTAATTGATTTGATTGCTGTTTAATCAATGCACTTATTTTTGCGAAAGTGATTTGATACTGTTCTAGGTTATGTGCTGGAATATAAACCTGTATTTCAGAGTCTTTAATGTCTTCTAAATCAATAATGCTTACATCTTCATTTTCTAGAATTTCTTTACGAATTGTACGCGCCATTTTACTCATTGACGCGTAATCAGCGGAGCCGCTTAGTATCAATTTACTAACTCGATTACGCACAATAAGCTCTTTAATAACAGGTTCTTTCGTTTCACTTGGTAATGCGTCGTAGTTTTTAAGACGGCTCTTAACAATGCTGAGTACATCTTTCGTTGAGTAGCCATCGGCAACATCAAGCGTTACTGAACATAGGCCTTCATAAGCAATGGCTGTGAGCTCCAGCGTCCCTTCGATATCATATACTTGGTTTTCAATAGGTTTACACACACTCGACTCAATTGTTTCTACTGATGCACCCAACAAAGTCGTTTCAATACCAATACGCTCCAAAGAAACATTTGGAATAAGTTCTTTTCGTATATCCGGTAAAGTCATAAAACCTAGTAAAAAAACAGTAAACATAAACAAGTTTGCTGCAACCGGGTTTTCTGCAAACCACTTGATGGAATTTTTCATCAAGTGGTGGCCCATGAAATAGCTATCTTATTTACAACGTTAAAATAGGTAGCACTAAATAAAATAGGCCTCAACCTATGCCTGCATAAAACCTTAGGTGTGGTATAAAAAGCGAAGTTAATAATAATCATAAGCTTACACTAGCCAAGGCTTTATCGATCATCAATGGTGGCAAAGGTAAATAAGGTTGCACGGTTAAACCTTCAGCCATTAAGTGAAAAGAGCCGATGACGACACGGTCATTTACATCTAAACCTGACTTGATATACACCTTTTTTTTGCCACGATAAATAATATCTACTACTTTACGCTGCAATTGATTGTCTTTATCAATCACCCATATCGTATTACTCGCTTGCTCAGCATTTCTAGGTATTATTTTTAAGCTAGTAATTTTTTTACCTTCAATTTTGGCTTCTACAAACGAGCCAGGTAATAATATTTTACGCCCTGCATTAAAGGGCAAGTCACTAGAGACCTCCGCAATAACATAGAGCAACTGATCTAAATCCCTTTCGCCTTCTGTTCTGGTGATACGTCCCAGCCAACGGTTATCTGTATTCTGATAGCTATTCAACCTTACAAGAGGTTTCGACTCCGTTGTGGTCAGACTTAGATCCTCAGTATTATTGAGCCCTAGAATATCAATTTGATGGTCATTCAAAGGTAATCTCACTTCAACCGCTTGGGTGCCATAAATCTTAGCAATACTTGACGTTGCTTTAATGAACTCTCCTTCAGTAATATTTAAACTAATGACCGTTCCATTAATTGGCGCACTGATCGTTGTCTTTTTTAATTTTTTTTTTGCATACGCCAAGGCCGCTTCAGCTGCCGCTACTTGACTACTCGCTTGTCTAACTTGAGGTATATGGCGCGCATACTCTGACGCATTATTTTTTAGCCCTTTTTGAGCGACCACTGCTTTTGCCTTCGCTATCACTAGTGCTAACTTCGCACGATCAAGGTCTGCTTTTTTTTGCGCAATCTCTAGAATATAAGGCTCTTCGTCAAGTTGAACGAGTAAGTCGCCCTTTTTGACATTTGCACCTTTATTAAGATACTGGCTTACCTGCCTTACCAGGCCAGGCACTTCACTGGTAATTTGTCGCACTTCTGAAGCTGAGACTCTGCCACGACTATAAATTGGAATCGCTTGGTTACGTATAATAAGCGGGGTATAAGGTACTTTTGATAGTGTTATCTGAATTGGCTTTTGCTGGGGTTCAGGTGCATTAATATTGATACAGAAAATTAAGCCAATTGCGAACACAAAGGTTAAAAAAACTGTACGATTTTTTTTAATAAAATGCATAGATTTAAACTACCCTTAGCTTTTATAGCCGTGTAGGCTCTAGATAAAAAAGACGTTGTGGGTTGAGCGAATCACCGGGGTTTGAATGATAGCTGGCAAGGTAATGATTGCTTAATAACTGGTATGCATTTAAGCCTTTACTAGCTTGATGAAGAGGGTCTCGTGTATCAAAACCAAAAATTAGTGCTTCATATTGGCTGCCTTGATAAGTTTCTAAAATGGTATGCAATAAGTCCTGAAAAATAGTCACGTTATTGCCTTTACACAAAATTGAATGCAAACTCAGATAAGTCGCTAAGTTACCGGGCTTAGGCAATTGAAGCCCGCCAAATAGACGACCTCTTAAATTATTAATATGTCTCAATGCCTTCATTTTTCCTTCGTAAGCAACAAATCTAGTTTGTTTAAATGATTTTTGATCCCATACGCCGCATACGCCCACTAATTCTTCCTTTTGGTGCGCTAAGAAAAAATCTTCTATGTTGATATCTCGATAATAAGGGGCATTCGTGCCTATTTGAGTAAAGTCATAGCAAGGATAAAAGTCTTTTAATGGCGCATTTATATCGAAAAAATTTTGAATTATGGCTTTATCATCTTCACACGCTCTACGTATCGTACGCTTAGTTTTTAGATGTTGTTTCTTTTTTAAATCAACCAAGTATGTTCGAAACTGACCCGCTTTATGATACGTTGGTAATGACAAACGACCACTACCAACAGAATTTATCGAGGCTTCATTGTCATCAAGAATGACGGTCTGCATCCATTCATCTTGCATTAATTCTCGGTATTTCTTGAATAATCTAATAAGTGTTCGCCCACCTCGGTAGTCTTGATGTATTCGTAAATCATTACCATAACGCGTGACACGCTTTTCACCATTCACATAAACTTCACGCGACCCAATACTGAATGCAGCTAATAATATATCGTTTTTATGGTCGATCATGACCCAAACATCGGGATCGGTCGTCGTGACATGCGTAGCATAAAAAAAATCAGGCTTGCGTTCAAAATTAAGATGTACCTGCCCTTCTTGCGGCGTCTGATCTATTAAGTTTAGTAACGCTGCTGAATCATCGGGCTCCGCTGATCTGATTTCAAATCGCTGACTCATACATTAATCGCCTTATTTTTTTTAGTGTTTTGCGACTGCTTCAACTTACGGTCAATAAACTCAGTGACCGGAAGCGCTTGATTCATCCAAAGTACCATCGGCTCTATCTTAATATTACCTGCCACCATACCTTTGGCTATTTTATGAGAGGTATAAATATCCATCGCATCAGGCATCAATAACACTTGCGCACACTTTAACTGGCCAAGCTCACGTGCTAACTTGTAATGAAAATTTTGGGAAAGACGCGCGTCCAGCAGCTGACTCAGTTCGACTCTATGTTTTGCTTTGATATTTTCATTTAGCCCATCATCATTGCACAACAACACATAACGAGGCAGATTTGTTTCGGCACTCGAAGGTATCGCGAGCAAGCTGATGGGTGTAACACTTTCATACTTAGAAAATTCATTAATAATACTCACCGCGACTTCAGGCGAAAGTTTCTCCCCCACCATATCGATTTCATTTAAGCGCCCAATAAACTCAAGACAAGGGCATTGATTTATAAACCCTGTCACTTTAAGTTGATCTTTCATCGCATACCGAAGTAAGCCATTACCGGTACTAATAATGGGGCGTATATTTTGTCCTATTTTTAACTGCCAGCTTGTGTATATTTTTTGGGTATCAAGATCTTCAAATTCATAAAAATGACTAGTAATAGCAAGTGGGTACTCCCCTTGATAAGGAATACTAATCACCCCTTCTGTCGCCCAAAGCCCTTTACCTTGAAATTGACTATGTGCAAACAGTGCTTTTAATTTGTCGGCCCAGATTGCAGATGATGAGGTATCCCAGGCGCTTATAAGTGCTAGTTTAGGCCAAACTTGATACGTAAATGTGGCGTTAACTTCGCCATCCCATTTTTTTAAAACCTGACTCGCCTGCTGGTTTAAAGGAGGCTTTAAATAGTTCAGACCTGCATAAGTACTTGGCCAATCGCCAGTACTGAGTACCTCTTCGATCAGTACTTTTTTGTCTTTTATCAATTGTAAAAGGCTCAATGCAAACGTAGGACTCCATACCGAAATAAATGATAAATCATGACTCGCAACAAGATAACATGCCGTTGCAAACGATGATTCTTCAGACGTTTTCGCTAGTGAAATAGATTCGGGCACCGCCATTGATCCTGCTATAAACAGCCTTTTCCACCATGGCAAAAGCTGAAGATCATCATTGATACTACTGGTCAGTTTATTTCTTAAATCACTCGGCACCCACGAAAGCGACCAGTAATGTTTACCCTGCTTAATGTCAGGAAAGCGGGTATATAAGTCTGACATCCAAGGTCCAATCGCATGATCAAGTTCATCAAGGAAAAGCTGATTGTAAGGAATCCATTTAATGTTAGACGTTGAGCCACTTGTTGGCTGGTAACGCTTGCAGGAAAAATTGCTTAATACCTTTTCCTTCCCCTTCTGCTGTTTTTCAATGAGCCCCTGCCAGTCTTCATAATCACTGATTGGCACTTGCTGCTGAAAGCTAACAAGGTCACTATCCTTACTTAAACCAAGGCGGTTTGCATTCTTAGAACCCTCAATGCTTTTAAATAAGCCCTCAAGAATAGATAGTTGAGCTTTTTCAACCTCCTTGCTTGCTTGATAAAAATTCTTTCCGGCCCTATTCGACAGTTTATAAGATGCTAAATGTAAGGCTTTGCTAGATATAATACGCCAGATAGACATCAAGAAATCGCCAACGATCTTTGTCTACTTTTAGGCTTCTTAAAGGGCACCATATTCCTTTTCATAAAGTCTAATAACATACTGATCGTAACTTCCCCTGCACAGGGTAATTCAGTGCCTTTATCCCAGGTAGGGTTAAGCTTTTCAAAATGTCGAATATCACGATTCTGTTCTTTCATCTCGAGAGTAATCCCTGCAACACCTTCTTTTAGCTTCTGATATTTATCACCAAAATCTAACAACCTACTTTCTTGACAATAAGCTGCAGGATAGAGTTTAGTGCAGTACTCATCAACAATGGATTCGAGCTGCTTATTATATGTTTGATGGTTAGGATAGAATTTATGAAAGTTATTCGTTAGCAGAAGATAGGTTTTATAACCTTTAGAAATGAGTAACCAAAATACTGGGCAGCTAGGGTTTTTCAATTTAGTCGCAAATAGCTTTTTCGCAAAACTTTTTTGTAGCTCCCTATTTCCCCAGTAATTCTTATCAACAACCGTGTCTCCACTGAAGATACCTAAAGCCTTTTGACCACGTCGAGAAACATCCATTTCTGTCCAAGTTGAAAAGCCAACTATACGCCTTCTAGTTTTATCTTCTAAAATAAAGACGCCAGTTTTATTACCCATATCGGTGGTAAATGTTTGTAAATCGGTATTATTATAATATTGAGTAAACAGTTTATGCATTTCAAGTAGTTGCGGTACAGACACATTTTTAATTGAGTAGAAGCGCGTAGATAATCTATTTTTAGTTTGCATTGCTCATCCCCTTTGGGTGCTATTACGAATGTAATCCATTACCCTCAAAAAATAAAAAAACATCATAGTGTACAAACGTACTTGTAAATAAAAATAAAAATGACGTTATAATTTGTATATTCAAGTCAGATTCTCTAAAGACTCTTCACTACTGCCTAGAAAAAAACCTTATACTTATTCGCCACTTCAATTTAAACGTCTAGAATTGTTCATTTTTTCTAGACAAATGAACGTTTTTTATTTTTCATACTTCTATTAAGGTATGTAGCTGACACTACATAAAAAAAAACTGCAGTCATTTCACTATTCCGTTCAAAACACAAAAATGATAAACAGAACACACTTGTACTCTGCTAAATGAGTGCCGCGTCACTAAACTATAAGCAGCAGAGCAGTATTTACGATAAATAAAAATAACAATAACGATCTATTATCAAGATATAGAATAAAGCAGCGACAGAATTTCATAGCAAATAAACCCTTTGAAAAATACAAAAATCGATGAGCTGTGTAATATTTAAAAAGGTAGCAGAGTATTTTTACGCTAAATGAGGAGTGATTTTATTGAATGGGGGTATTGAAGAAGCGATATAATTAAGTAAAAAACAGACGCTTAAAAATAACCGTCTGTATATTTGTAAGTACTATGTAGTTTATCTCTATAATTTAGATCATCGAGGGCCGGTCATTTCCAGTCTTTCATTTTACTCGCGGATACATTTTTTGCAGCCTCTACTTCTGAACGAACAAGCTCATATAACTCTTGGCCACCAAACTTTGGCAGTGGTTTCTTATTGACATAAAAAGTAGGTGTTCGACTAACTTTTAGCGCTTTAATATCTTTTTTCTCTTGTGCTAAAATATAATTAATTTCATCGCTAAACATGGCTTTTCGCGCAGCCTCTACATTTAGTCCAACTTGCTCGGCAAATCCCCAAGCTTTATCTATACGAGGATTGCCATGAATTGCCCATTCTGGCTGCCTATTAAGCAGAGCTTCCAATACTGGTTCAAAGATTCCTTGTAAACGTGAAGCCTCCAACATCCTTACGACCTCTTCCGACCCCTGATGAAAGGTAGCGTAACGTAACACTAAGCGTACTTGGCCTGGAAACTCACCTAGAATTTTTTTCACCACGGGATGAAATGCCCGACAAGCCTCACAAGAAGGGTCAAAAAATTCAACAATAGTAACCGGTGCATTAATTTCACCGAGAACGGGTGAATATGCACGTTCGTAAGCACTTCCCTCTAACATCATACTAGAGGCGTCTAACGACAAGTTTCCACCCTCATCATCTTCTGAACTAACTAAGAAAAAGATCCCAGATACAAGCGCCAAAATAGCGACAATAGTAATTATAATTTTGTTCTGCATAGTTAAATAAGCCTAAGTGTTTAAATTCTATAATGAATCAGAGGAGTGAATTATCTACTCTTAATAAAATGCTGTCTAATGCATGGATAAAATTTAAGTTTTGTTGCGGGGCGTTATGATTATAAAGGAGGACGTTGGAAAATAGCATTCGCCGATTTCATCAGAAACCAAAATGACAATAGTGGTAATATAATCACCTGAAATAGAAATACGCCAACGTATAAAAACGTAAGTTTTAGCAAGTTATCTATCTTTTCTCCCATACGATTTAACATCGCCATGACCGCGGCTTTAAACTCACTCGATTTTTGCTTCAGGAACGCTGCGCTATTCTGAATCGTCCCAAAAATACCGTCAACTTCAGGCAGTGAAAACTCTTGCAAACCATTCAGATCGGCAGCATCAACTGATAAAGCTATATTTGCTTGAGCAATTTGGTCTGCAAAATGATTTTCATACAGATACTCATTGGCTATAGAGGAAACTGGAAGGCAAAATCGAATTATCGCAATGAGTAACAACATCCTAAGTAGGAAAGATTGCAGGGCCATGACGCGTTTTTCTTCACACCAGATAAGGATCGATAAAATAAAGAGGCATATTGCAAATAATTGCGGGGCGAGTGATACACTAATTTCATAGGCTAATTTCTGTACACCGAGCGATGTAATTGCAGTTACTAATACGAGTGAAAGCCGCTCCGTCATGTCATCAATCGGATCGACAATTTGCCCGACCGCAATAGATACCCCTACTCCCGCAGGCTCTAATTGTAAGTTTGACTCTTTAATGACTGATACCGAAGCATTAATACCTCTCGTTATCGCGTAAGCGACACCAGCGTTTATAATCGCCTCTTTGAAGTATGTATCTGTTTTAACATCTAGAACTGGAATTTTAATGTCAGCAGAAAAGAAAAGAAAAATCGCTATTAACATACCAACTAGTGATTTTGAGATGTTTTGTTTTGTCGAGACGTCCACTGGCAAACCTTCAAATTATATTCTATGAACTTAGTATGACATTTGATACTTAGTCGCAATAATAAAGTAAAGGTACGGCCAGCATAAAGTTTGAGTTATAGCCCTAATTCCACGCTCTCTTATAAGATATCTTTAAATTTGCCGACGACGCACAACACTTTAAAAGAACTCTAGATCGCCACCTTCAACAAATTCTTCAATAATTTTATCACTTTCAGCAAACTTTTCAGGCGACCAACTTAAATTAAAAATAAGCCGTTGATGAATCGTGAAATCTTGAAATTTATGTTCAGGATCATGCATTGTGTATTTAAAACATAATTGCGGTTCTGTTGAACCGAATGATATATGTTTTTGTTGATGGTTCACAATTATTGGGACATGCATACGATTGTCAGCCTCTTCATCAGAATTCATAAAGTAACGCGCTTTAACACTGCCCCAGATCATGTTTGTCGCTTCGTTCAGAATCGAATTAATATCAGAACGATTAGGGCTATTGCTTCTGATATGTGTTCGTTCGGAGCGCACTAAATTAAAAATTTCATTTTCTGTTGTTTGCAGCATCATATAACCACGACACCAATCACTCTCAAGTGGAATCAAACTAAAGAGTTCACCATATATAATTTGGTCTTTTACCAAGTATGGGTAATCACAACGCACAACAGAACCAGGTATCAGATCCCCTAGAACCTTAATCGATATATCCTGAAAGCCTTGTGCTAGCTCAACTGGGTAATACATATTACAAATATATTCATTAATTAACTCATTCAACTTATGAATATTATTTGTACTGTAATAGCCTGTTACCGCCTTTTGTACATTTGCAGGGAGATCATCGTCTGTTGTACGTCGAAGAAATATAGGAAGTTCTGGCCGATCTTTATGAATACCTAAACACAGGTCTATACCCGTCACACCATTTTTATCTTCAGCTTCGGTTAGAAAAATCGCACCGAGCTCTACATTTGACTGAAGAATTTCATGTATATCATTTGAAGCTTCTATTAAGCCAACACGTGCCTCACCTGTGGTTACTTTTAAACCGACTAGATTATTATTAATACAAACGTCTTTAAGTACCGTCAGTGCAACAGATTCAAACTCATGAATTAAGACTTTACTAACTATTTTCGTCGTTTCGCTCATTACTCTCTCTTTAATTAATTAGCCTCTGCGATGCACGATCTATGCAAACAAACAGTTTAGCTTCCAATACAGTATAAACCAATCTGAAAGATTACAATTATTTTTCAGCTTAATAGTTCAAAAACACACCGATGACAATAAGGGTATATTTCCACGTTAAAGTAGCTTTTATAGATATACCAACAACTCTGACCTTTACCGATCAATTTACTCTTCTATACTCAGTTAAAGAAGTTTTTTTGCTTGGCTGAATGCCAACTTTGTTTTTATTTAAGGCGCTGAAAATGTCTTTAGAGTTACTATTTAATGAAACACATAATTTACCCAATATCCCTAAAGTCGTTCAAGAGTTAATTGAGAATTTCAATAACCCTGATATCAATGTGGACGAAATTTCAAAAAAGGTTCAAATGGACCAAGTTATTTCTGCAAAAGTCATGCGTTTGGCCAACTCTGCCAGGTATGGTGCAGGAAGAAGTATTCCATCCATAGATTCAGCGATAGTAATGCTGGGATTTGACACCTTAAAAACACTTATTGTCGCGTCTGGCGTCACCGGTGCTTTTAAAGATATTCCAGGTTTCGACAAAAAACAATTTTGGCGAAACAGTTTTTTAACTGCAAGCATCTGTAAACTGATTTCAAAACATACGAAGGTCGATGCTGAGACTGCATTTACATGCGGCATGATGCACAATATAGGAGAGCTTCTAATTCATATTGTGCATGAAGAATCTGCGGTAAAAATTGATACGCTAGTTGAATCTGGCGAAAATCGAGCCGAACTTCAAGACGAAAAATATGATTATAACTATACACAAGTAGGCTATGGTTTAGCGAAACGTTGGAACTTTCCTGAAGAAGTTTTAATCGGCATTCGGCAACAGGATAACCCGCTCGACTTTGATGATTTATCAGCACTTGCGGCGACTATTTACTTGGCAAAATATCTAAATAAAGCCTTTGAAACTGATAAAGAAAAAGAAGTTATTGTATCTGAATTTCCGAATAATATTTCCAAACTACTTAATATTGATCTACTCTCATTTTTCGAAGATGTTGTCGAGCTTACCGAAGCTGAAGACGATATTGATAGTTTATTAAATTAATACGTTAGCTTGAAACCAAGCGTTTAGAATTGAGCTTTAAGCATACCTTTTTTCACCGATTTTACGCTGAACACAAATTCATATTGACCGTTTGGTCAGGCGAAATGACTGCGACTGAACTTACTCAATTTTATATAATCCTGTATACAGGTCATGAATACTGAATATTCGTTCCATAAGTTGAGCTTATTATTAACTTTTAGAACGAAATAGCTTAGAATATAGGCGCGTAAATACGGGTGAGGTCTATACTTTATGCCTTACGACATACAATTAAGGCATTCTTAAAACTAAGACCGCCGATCGGCAATACTGACGATACGATAGTCAATTGACTGCCACCAAAGCCGATATCGTTGCAATTAAACACCAAAAAATAGGTGAAGAATAAGTCCTAATCAATCTGTTGAAAAACCACGTACCTCTGGACGTGGGTGAAGCCGCTTATGTTAAAGCGTTTTTTGACAGCCATTATTAAAACTGTGAGTGAGAGATTTATATGAGTTTGTATTCAGAATACCTAGAAGAAATTGATGTTCGTAAAGCAGACCTGGGCTTGAACCCAAAACCTATTGATGCCGCTGACTTGTTAGCTGAAATAATCGCTCAGATTAAAGACACTGGCAATGAGCATCGCACAGCGTCTCTAGATTTCTTTATCTACAATACGATTCCTGGTACTACTAGTGCTGCAGGCGTTAAAGCAACATTCTTAAAAGAGATCATTCTTGGTCAAGAGACTGTTGCAGAGATCACTCCTGAGCTTGCGATTGAGCTTCTATCTCACATGAAAGGCGGCCCATCTGTTGCTGTTCTTTTAGACATCGCTCTTTCTGATGATGCATCAGCTATAGCGGCTGCTGAAGTTCTAAAAACGCAAGTGTTCTTATACGAAGCGGATACATCACGTCTTATTGATGCACTTAAAGCTGGTAACGCCATCGCTAAAGACATTCTTGAAAGCTACGCGGCTGCAGAATTCTTCACAAAGCTTCCTGAAATCGACGAAAAAATCGACGTAGTTACTTATATCGCTGCTGAAGGTGATATCTCTACTGACCTTCTTTCTCCTGGTAACCAAGCTCACTCTCGCTCTGACCGTGAACTTCATGGCCAATGTATGATCACGCCTGAAGCTCAGCAAGAAATCATTGAACTAGGCAAGAAACACCCTAGCGCTAAAGTGATGTTGATCGCTGAAAAAGGCACTATGGGCGTAGGCTCATCTCGTATGTCTGGCGTAAACAATGTTGCTCTTTGGGCCGGTAAGAAGACTTCTCCTTATATCCCATTCGTTAACAACGCTCCAGTGGTTGCCGGAACTAACGGTATCGCGCCAATCTTCCTAACAACTGTTGGTGTAACCGGCGGTATCGGTCTTGACCTTAAAAACTGGGTTAAAACAGTAGACACTAACGGTAATAATATTCTTAACGCTAATGGCGACCCAGTACTAGAAGAAGTTTACTCAGTTGCTACGGGTACTGTTTTGACGATTAATACTAAAACTAAGAAGCTTTTCAACGGTGACAAAGAGTTAGTAGACGTGTCTGACGCATTCTCTCCACAGAAAGTTGAATTCATGAAGGCTGGCGGCTCATATGCACTGACTTTCGGTAAGAAGCTACAAACATTAGCAGCTGAAGCTTTGGGTATTGAAGCGCCTCTAGTATTTGCTCCTTCTAAAGAAATCTCTATTGCAGGCCAAGGCCTGACTGCTGTTGAAAAAATCTTCAATCGTAACGCAGTAGGTGTTGCTTCTGCTACGCCGCTACACGAAGGTTCTGACGTGCGCGTTAAAGTGAACATCGTAGGTTCTCAAGACACTACTGGCCTGATGACTTCTCAAGAACTTGAGTCTATGGCAGCGACTGTTATTTCGCCAAGTGTTGATGGTGCTTACCAGTCGGGTTGCCACACAGCTTCTGTATGGGATACAAAAGCTCAAGTAAACATTCCTCGTCTAATGAGCTTCATGAACGATTTCGGTGCAATCACCGCTCGTGATCCTAAAGGCGTTTACCACGCAATGACGGACGTAATCCACAAGGTATTGAACGATATCACTGTAGACGATCGCGCTATCATAATCGGTGGTGACTCGCATACTCGTATGTCTAAGGGCGTAGCATTCGGTGCTGACTCTGGTACGGTTGCAATCGCACTGGCAACTGGCGAATGTGCAATGCCAATACCTGAGTCTGTTAAAGTGACCTTTAAAGGCACAATGAAAGACCACATCGATTTCCGTGATGTTGTTCACTCAACTCAAGCACAAATGCTTAAGAAGTTTGGCGAAAACGTTTTCCAAGGCCGCGTAATCGAAGTACAGATTGGTACTTTACTTGCTGACCAAGCGTTTACCTTCACTGACTGGACTGCAGAAATGAAAGCTAAGGCTTCTATCTGTATTTCTACTGACGATACCTTGGTTAAATCTCTAGAACTTGCTAAAGCTCGTATCCAGATCATGATCAACAAAGGCATGGAAAATCGTGACGACATGCTTCAAGGTCTTATCGACCTTGCAGACAAGCGTATTGCAGGCATTCAGTCTGGCGAAGAACCTGCGCTTGCTCCTGATGACACTGCTAAATACTTCGCTGAAATGGTTGTAGATTTAGATTTAATCGACGAGCCAATGATTGCTGACCCAGACGTAAATAACGAAGACGTATCTAAGCGTTACACGCACGATACTATTCGTCCTGCTTCTTTCTACAACGGCCGCAAAGTTGACCTAGGCTTTGTTGGTTCTTGTATGGTTCATAAAGGTGACATGCAAATCATTGCTCAGATGTTTCGCAATATGGAAGTACAAGGCAAAGAAATCAAGTTCAACGCACCGCTAGTAATTGCTCCACCAACGTACAACATCGTTGATGAATTGAAAGCTGAAGGAGATTGGGCACTTCTAGAGAAGTACTCTGGTTTCGAATTTGATGACGCAGCCCCTAAAGAAGCGGCGCGTACAAAATACGAAAACATCATGTACCTAGAGCGCCCTGGCTGTAACTTGTGCATGGGTAACCAAGAGAAAGCAGAGAAAGGCGATACTGTATTAGCTACCTCTACTCGTCTTTTCCAAGGTCGTGTTGTTGAAGATACTGCTGAGAAGAAAGGTGAGTCTCTTCTAGGCTCAACCCCAATGGTTGTATTAGCGACGATGCTAGGCCGTTTCCCAACAATTGCAGAATACAAGGAAGCCGTGACAGGCATTAACCTGACTTCTTTCGCGCCACCATCAAAAGATCTAAGCGTAGCGACTATTCCGGTTAAAATGCTTTAATATTGGCTTTAATTATTGATTGTATAACTGCCCCGCACTCAGCGGGGTAACTTAATTTTTAAACCACTCAAACTGCCCGACTGTTGTTACGACAGATCGGGTATTTTTTTATCTAAAAAAAATATTTTCTGGCGATACCGCACAATAAGTTCAACAACTAAAACAAGTACGATCAAACCAAATTCAATAGGTCGCACCCAGCTAGGGTGCTGATAGGCATCTAATAAGACAAACCCATCTAAATTTAATCCGACCATATACGCCATCATAATAATGATAGAGGCAAACCAAGCCGTGGCGCTAAAGTAGATAACCGCAAACGGTAACATCCATACTAAGTACCAAGCATTAATAACAGGTGCACATATTAAAAATGCGCCCATCATTATATCTCCTCGCGGAACGACCTCAATAGGCTTCGCTATTTGCCATATGCCTTTTTTGTGGCCACCTCCCTGCGCCTGATAAAAATGAAAACGAAAGAAATAGACGGCAAAACCGGCAACCAAAAAAAAAGCCAATATTACTTTGCTGATGTATGCTGGAAAAAATAAGGTGAGCAAACCATAGATTGCAGAATTAAACTCCCAACTCTCCGCCATGGCACCAAGACCTAACAAATCACTTCCATTTTCGTTTATCAACGGTAAATATAAGAACAGCAACACCGTAATGAAAACGGTTACCACCTTCCAGTTGCGACGAAACAAAAGAAACGGTACAAATAGAATAGAAAATATTTTTGCCGCAACACTCAAAGCTAAGCATATCGCCATCCAATAAAATGCTCGCCGACAAAAACAAAACAAGGCAAACATTAGAAAAAACACGCCGAAGCCATCTGGGTGGGCCGTTAAAATAACTTCCTTAAAGACCAATGGTGACCAGGCATAAAGCATTACATATTTCGCAGGAGCCATGCGTAATAAAAGTACAATAAGCGCCAAGTCAACAGCACTATATAAAGCCTGTATTGGCCAAATTTCTCCTGGCGCGATAAAATAGGCCAACAAGAAACTATACTGAACCGTCGGGCCATAGATAGTTGGAGTATCGGGGTGATTAATACCGTTTAAAATTGCTTGGAAGTTTGCAGGTATCGTTTTACCTAGTGGATCTAAAGCTAAGCTTTCTGATTCAAAATACACGCTGGGCGCAATACCATATGGTGAGCCAAACTCGATAGTATGATAAGCATCCCAAAGGTAGCGATAGTAATCATCCTCAAACAGCGGCACACCAAAAACGCCAATCACATGAAAGAGTATTGCCCAAATCAAAACAAACCTTGCATTAAGGTCTTCGTGTTGTTTATACAAATAGGCGAACAAACTAAAAACAGCAAAATAAGCGGCGCCCATTATTAAATAAAATAGGGTTAAATCATTGGCAGAGTTTGAGTGTGAGAAAAGAACAAGACATAAATAAGTAAGCCCCGCCCAAAGTGCAAACAAGGTCTTCAACAACTCACCCCTTTTAAAATATGTATTCGAATCATAAAAACCATGTTAAATATCGCAATAGAATAGAGGAAAGTAGCGAACAAATAAGAGATGAAAAGTCTAACTTAGCTCCCTACCCTGTGCCAGGTCATTCATCGTGATACATTTTTTATAAATTAAATTAGTTTTTGTGATTATTTAATGCAGTAATATTGCAATACTTGTTGTCGTACTTAAGAGTGAGTTAACATTTAGTTGCCTGCACACTTATAAACATAAAGGATAAAACATGTCTGAATCTAAATACACACATAAACTTGTCATAGGTTTAAGCTACCTAGTAATCAGCGCGGCCCTTATAAGTACACAGGCCAATGCATCAGGCTCTTATAATAATAGCAGAGCACAAGAGAGCTACAACTTAGGTAAATCAGTACTGCACAACAAAGTAATTTGTGATGCTTGCCCAGGAGCCGATATCAAACTGAACAAAAAAAGCGCGCAAGACCTTCTCAAGAAAATGAAAAAAAATGATCCAATCGCAAGTACACTGAGCAACAGAGATAGAAAGGCTGGAATTAAGTATTTGTCAAAACGGTTCAACATTCAATAAATCACCGAAAGAAGGATTTATATGTTCAATCACAAAAGAGTTTGCGTTGTTATACCTGCATTAAATGAAGATAAGGCCATTACACAAGTAATTGGTGATTTGTTGGTCATTAGAGACGCGCAAAATAATAATATCATCGATGAAATTGTTGTATGTGATAACGGTTCAACGGATCAAACATCACAAGCAGCTAAGTTGGCTGGGGCGCGCGTTGTATTTGAGCCAATCCACGGCTACGGAAGAGCCTGTCTTCGGGCTATTTCGGCATTAAGAGCCCCTGAAATAGTGTTATTTATCGATTCAGATCACGCGTTCTATGCAGAACAGGCCATCCCTCTTATTCGCGCGATTGATGACGGCTTTGATTTAGCTATTGGCTCCCGCGCTTTAGGTAAGATGGAATCAGGCGCGCTTACGAAGCCTCAAATCTTCGGTAACAAGTTAGCCAGCGTCTTGATTAAAGTACTTTGGAATAAGTTAGTCAGCGACTTAGGGCCATTTCGGGCTATCAGTTACAACGCATTAGTCGAATTACAAATGCAAGATCTGACATTCGGTTGGACCATTGAAATGCAAATTAAGGCAATACAAAAAAAACTGGACATAATTGAAATACCCATAGATACGCGCTGTCGTATCGGGCACTCAAAAATTAGCGGCACCATCAAAGGGACTATCGGAGCAGGTATTGGTATCCTTGGCATGATTGTAAAGCGTTGGACCCAACAACAAAAAAATCTGGACTGCACTTACCCTAAAAACCAAGAAACTGAAGACAAGCGTATTCATAATGTAACGCTTAAAAATTAAATATAATTGAACTACCATTAGAGATTCATTGTCGAATAACTATGTCTAAAATAAGCCCAGTAATTGAAGATTTAAATCTAGACTATTTTCGCCAAAAGGTATTATTTTCAACTAATGACGCTAATAGCCTTGAAAGCGAATTAAATATAAAAATTAACCTGCAACTAGACGAAAGAATTAATATAACGCTAGGAATGTTTCGATGACAATGACGAATACAGTTAATAACCGCTTTTTTTTGTGGCTCAGTGCACTCCTTTTGACGGCCTTCACGCATGCTTCTTTTGCAACAGAAACCAAAGATTGGCTATCCAGCGATGAGACAAATAAAACCATTATTGAGCACCGGTTATGGCAAAATATTCTAGATAAATATTTAGTAAGTAACGCGTCATCTGGCGTAAACCTTTTTGATTACAAGCAAGTTTCATCCATAGACAAACTCACGATAGAAAAGTATCTCAAAAACTTGCAAGTGAAAGACCCTCGCACATACAACAAAGCAGTGCAAAAAGCGTATTGGATCAATTTATACAATGCACTCACTGTTCAACTTATTTTAGATAACTACCCCGTAGAGAGTATTACTAAGCTTGGAGATAAATTCTTTTCGTTTGGACCTTGGGATGATGAAGCAACGAAAGTAGCTGGGGCCGCTTTAAGCTTAAATGATATCGAACATAAAATACTGCGCCCTATTTTTAAAGACCCTCGAATTCACTATGCCGTAAATTGTGCCAGCTATAGTTGCCCCGATTTATCGAGCCAAGCCTTCACTTCTTCTAACACTGAACAGCTTTTAGAAAAAGGTGCACACGACTATATTAACCATCAAAGAGCGGTAATGTTTGAAGGGAATGACTTACTGCTTTCGAGTATTTATGACTGGTACCTTGTTGATTTCGGAGACAATTCAGCATCTCTTTTAAAGCACTTAATGCAATATGCTGCAGGTGATTTGAAGCAAAAGTTAATAACATTTGATGTAAAGTCTGACAATATTGATCACCATTACGACTGGCAACTAAACGAAGTCAAATAAACGTTTAACTTTAACCCATTTTACATTCACAAACTTAGGCCACCTCATGGACAAGAAAAAACTACTTATACTCGCGGTTATTTTCGCTTTAATAGGGTGTTTTATATATTTTGATTTATCCCAATTCTTAAGTTTGGATTATTTTAAATCTCAACAAAATGCTTTTTCAGATTACTACCAAGCCAACCCCGTCTATAGTGCGGGTATATTCTTTGCGATTTATATCATTGTCACGGCGCTGTCTTTTCCTGGCGCCCTGATTCTAACCTTAGCTGGTGGGGCTATATTTGGCTTAGTCCAAGGGCTAGTTTTAGTCTCATTTGCCAGTACGATCGGTGCGACAATTGCATTTTTTGTTTCTCGAACATTATTGCGCGATGTGGTTCAAAAGAAGTTCGCAGACTCACTTATATCAATCAATAAAGGTATTGAAAAAGAAGGTGCATTCTATCTTTTTGGTTTACGTTTAGTGCCTTTATTCCCATTTTTTGTCATCAACCTCGTGATGGGTTTAACTCCGATTAAGACCAGGCAATACTTTCTTGTCAGTCAGTTAGGCATGCTTCCCGGCACCCTCGTCTATGTCTATGCTGGCACACAAATAGCTCAAATAGATTCACTATCTGGAATACTTTCACCTGGCCTATTATTCGCTTTTGTTCTGCTAGGTATTTTTCCACTTTTAGCAAAAAAAATAATGACAAAACTTCAAGCAAGAAAAGAATATGCAGACAACAAGCCAAAGTGATTTGATACTAACAAAGTATAAACGCCCTCCTGTTTAACGACAGGGGTTATTTTCACTCATCTTTTGCCTAAATATTTTATATTAACCCACTCTTCAAATGCCTAGTGCCAAATACATTAAATTATTTGCGCCACTATTGACCTTCCAGTAGCTATAAGGTTTATGCTTATACCATTATTAAACATCGTATGACCTCAATACGAAATTAAAGGATGACTGGGATGAATATTGGTACTGTATCTAAGCTAACCGGTTTAAATACCAAAACCATTCGTTATTACGAACAGATCGAACTTATTGCGCCTGCCACTCGATCTGATAACGGCTACCGCCAATATTCTGAAAAAGGCCTAGAACAATTAATATTTGTTCAACGAGCTCGTAAAACCGGCTTTAATATTGATGAGTGCCGCCAACTCTTAGCTTTACTCAATAACTCAGAACGCCATAGCCATCAGGTAAAAGAACTTGTGCTTGAAAAGGCCGACTTGGTGACGAAGCAAATTGAAGAATTAAAACTTATGCATACCTGCCTGCTTGATTTAGCGTCGCAATGTCAGTCAGATGAAGGCGCACATTGCGCAATTCTTGATCGTTTTACGGACCAAACCATTAACACTTTCGATCAAACTATCAATCAAAAAAGTCACCATAAACCAAATGGAGAAGCATCATGAGTGAAGATCCAAACAAAAGCCCATGCTGTGTCAACAAGAAAGCTGAGGTCGAAAGCACACAAACAAGCTGCCATTCGGACAAGATAGAAAACAGCCAGACGACAAGCAGTTGCTGCGACACGCCAACTGAAAAGATAGATTGGTTTTTATGGAGCTGCTTAGCAATCACGAGTATTTTTTACGCGCTAGCATTTGCAAGCCTTAACCACGATGCATGGTACGGCGTGATTAGTCATAGTGTGCATGAGCTTATCAATACAATGTGGTGGAGTGTGGTGTTAGCTATTTTCTTTGTGGGTATTCTTGGTAGAATTCCACAAGAATTCATTATGTCTATTTTAGGCAAAGGCGGTACCGTCAAAGGTTTATGGCGCGCCACGCTAGCAGGCGTGATGTTGGACCTATGCAGCCATGGCATATTGATGGTGGGTATGGAGTTAAGGCGCAAGGGCGCGAGCCTAGGTCAAGTGATGGCTTTTTTGATTGCCAGTCCGTGGAATTCAATTTCACTCACGCTCATCATGATTGCTTTAATTGGCTGGGAGTGGACATTATCGTTTATTGTGTTATCGATGCTCATCGCATTAATTGCAGGCTGGTTATTCGATCGCTTTGAACAGAATGGCACCCTTCCTGCCAACCCTGTTATAAGCGAAATTCCAGACGGTTTTAAATTCTGGCAAGAAGCCAAAAAACGCTGGTCAACGATTGTTTGGAACAGAGCATTAGCCTCAGGTATTGCCAAAGAAGGCTTCACCGGTTCTAAAATGGTAATTAGGTGGTTGCTATTTGGGGTACTACTCGCTTCAGCAATACGTGGGTTTGTTTCATTAGATGACTTTCAAAGTTACTTTGGACCCAGTTTGATTGGCCTCGCCGCAACACTCTTAGCAGCGACGATCATCGAAGTCTGCTCTGAAGGGTCAACGCCCATTGCGGCAGACTTAATGACACGGGCAAATGCCCCCGGAAATAGCTTTGCCTTTCTAATGACGGGTGTTGCCACCGATTACACCGAAGTAATGGTTATTAAGGATTCAATGAAATCTTGGAAGATTGCTTTATTCCTCCCCCTACTCACCGTACCTCAAGTAATTGTTGTTGCAATAAT
>JBLHVH010000012.1:0-31726 GCA_047628385.1 Oleiphilaceae bacterium | reverse complement strand
GGTCGTTTTCCCATTTAGGCTTAAAACAAAATAAGCCCCCTTAACAAATGATAACGACACCCCTTTAATTTTTAGCAATACTAGACCTCAATAAATATATATAACACAAAACAATTGATGAGCAGGCCATTGGAGCAATTTATGACAGCAGCTAACCCGCACTTCCCAAAACTTTTTGAACCACTTGATTTAGGTTTTACGACACTTAGAAACCGAGTAATCATGGGGTCAATGCATACTGGGCTGGAAGAACACAAAGACGGCATACAGCGAATGGCTGATTTTTTTGCTGAGCGTGCTCGTGGTGGGGTAGCACTTATTGTAACAGGCGGCTTTGGACCGAATGCTGTGGGCGCAACACATCCGGCCACCAATTTAATTAAAAGCAATGAAGACGCACTAAAACACAAGCCAATCACTGATGCGGTTCATAAAGAAGACAGCAAAATTTGTATGCAGATTTTGCACACAGGCCGCTATGCTTTTAACCCTAAATCTGTAGCACCTTCCCCTATTCAAGCACCAATTAATCCTTTTACACCGAAAGAGCTAGATGAAGACGGCATAGAAGAGCAAATTCAGGATATCGTTCAGTTAGCTGTATATGCGCAAGTTGGAGGTTATGATGGCGTAGAAATTATGGGTTCTGAAGGTTACCTTATCAACCAGTTTCTATCTAAGCGCACAAACCACCGTGATGACCGCTGGGGCGGTGAATACGAAAACCGCATGCGTTTAGCGATTGAAGTAGTACGTCGAACACGCGAAGCAGTCGGAACAGATTTCATCATCATTTATCGTCTATCAATGTTAGATTTAGTTGAAGGCGGAAGTACCTATGACGAAGTACTTCAACTGGGTAAAGAAATTGAGAAAGCCGGCGCTACAATCATTAATACTGGCGTTGGCTGGCACGAAGCACGTATACCTACCATTGCAACAAAAGTACCTCGCGCAGCCTTCACATGGGTCACAGCGAAGTTTCGTAAAGAATTAAGTATTCCTCTTATTACGTCAAACCGTATCAATACACCTGAAGTGGCTGAAGAAGTACTACAACGTGGAGATGCTGACATGATCTCTATGGCGCGCCCATTCTTAGCTGACCCTGCTTTTGTTGAAAAAGCTCAAGAAGGTAAAAGCGACGAGATCAATACCTGTATCGGTTGTAATCAAGCGTGTTTGGACCACGTATTCAGTGGAAAAATGACCAGTTGCTTAGTTAACCCAAGAGCTTGTCATGAGTCCGATATTGTTATCAGTCCAGCAGAAACCAAAAAGAAGCTGGCTGTTATTGGTGCTGGCCCTGCTGGTCTGTCATTTGCAACCACCGCGGCTCAACGTGGCCACGAAGTAACATTATATGACTCTGCAAATGAAACTGGCGGTCAATTTAATATTGCGAAACAAGTACCGGGTAAAGAAGAGTTTTTTGAAACCATCCGCTACTTCAACAAACAAATAGAACTCACTGGCGTCAACCTTCAACTAAACAAGCGAGTGACTGCACAAGAGCTTGATAATGGTGGTTTTGATGAAGTTATTCTTGCAACAGGTATTGTTCCTAGAACACCTGAAATCGAAGGTGTGGATCACCCGAAAGTTTTAAACTATTTAGATGTGCTAAAACATAAAAAAACTGTTGGCAAAAAAGTAGCCGTTATTGGTGCAGGCGGCATTGGTTTTGATGTGTCAGAATATCTAAGCCATGAAGGTGAAGCGACGAGTCAAAATATTGAAGCCTTTATGAAAGAATGGGGTGTCGATATGACGTTTCAAGCACGCGGCGGCATTGAAGGTATTACCGCTGAGACACCAAAATCACCCAGAGAAGTATACCTGTTACAACGTAAAAGCTCTAAAGTTGGTAATAAGTTAGGAAAGACGACAGGGTGGATTCATCGCACGGGCCTTAAAAACAAAGGTGTTAACATGATTCCAGGCTGTAGCTACCAAAAGATCGATGATCAAGGTATTCATATTACCTTTGGCGGCAAGTCAGAAATTTTAGACGTTGATAATGTTATTATCTGTGCAGGCCAAGACCCTCAACGTGAATTGATTGATGGCTTAAGAACCCCTCATCATTTAATTGGTGGTGCTGATATCGCGGCTGAGCTCGATGCTAAGCGCGCAATCGATCAAGGTGTTCGTTTAGCCGCTCAAATATAACATTTAATTATTCAAAAAAAGGCAGCTGAGTTAGCTGCCTTTTTATCCGTGATTATTCATATACAGCTAGTTTGTCTAGAAAAAAGAACTCGCAAGGATTTATTTTATGATGTTGAGTCACTCACAATCGTGTTGCAGCCACTTGCCTTCGCTTGATACAAGCATTTATCAGCTCTTTCAATCAAACAATCCGCAGTATCACCGTTCCTAAGCATACTTAGTCCACCTGACAAAGTCACTTTACCCAATTTGAGTCCTTGCTTATTCAAGGTTAGTTTTTGGTTGGCGACGGTCTGAATAATCGTATTTGCAACCGATAACCCGCCCAGATAAGGCGTATCAGGGAAAATAACTGCATATTCCTCACCACCAAAGCGCGCCACAAAGCCTGCACCTTTGACTCTTTTTTTAATCATTTGCGCAACGAAGCGCAATACACGATCCCCCACTAAATGCCCATGTTTATCATTGACCAATTTAAAACGATCTATATCCAATAATAACAGGCAATGTTCTGGCTGTTTATGACTGGTTTTACTATTAATTAAAATGTCTAACTCTCGATCAAATGCACGTCTGTTTGCCACGTCCATTAACGCATCTTCCAAGGCCTCTTCACTCAGTCGCTCTAGACATTGTTGCATTTCTTCAATTTCTTGATTTAATTCAAATATATTTTCTTTAGCTTTTTTATGTGACGCTCGACTTTCTTGAGTCTCCGTGACTAATGTGATGACGAGTTTGTTAAGGGTATTAATATCAGGGTCTTTTTGTAAACGTGCTTCACATTTTTTTAGCGTCGTCTCATAACACCCCATATCTTGGTCAAGTTTATTTAAGTGCCCATGAAGCTGCTCTATTAATGATCTAATTGCATTCCTTATTTCGATCAACTGATGATATGCATTGCTACCAAAAAAGCGCTCGTACAAAATATTATTCACTTCGGGACTAAACGGGGTTTTTTCTTTTAAATATTCATTTAAAACAGCCGTTAATTCAGGCTTTCTACCTGAGTAGTAATCATACCAAAGACTATAATTTTCAGGTGCTGCGGAAACATTAAGCTCTTTAATTTTCGATACAGTTTTGCGAAGCCATTCTACGCTCTGCTTAAGTTCAGATAACTGTAGCTCAGATAGCTAATACCCTGAGACTTATGATTTATATAATTTTCCCGAACTATTACCCTTATTAGCATTTGCTTTAGCAGGTTTACGGGTATCCTTTTTCATCGCCTTATACTCCATATAGCTATGTATTACGCAATATCCCTCAAAGCGTTTGATTGATTTGATATTTACTGTAAATTTATATCATCGATATAGACTAAACTAAATCTATAACTTATCTCGCATAAGTCAATATTCATAACGCATTATGCGCAGATAACTCTCCTAATGGTTTATATTAGCAATGCCTTGATTTTACAAACAAAAGAATAATATAAGTAGAGAGTATGGTCATGACTGGGTATTCGCTTATAATAAAAACTATTTAGCATAAAACGTAAATATTTTACTGCCTAATTTTTAAGTATTTTTGGGAATCATATGTCTGATAGCGAATCAAATCTGAAAACATGGGAAGCACTGGCCACTAAACAAATGAAAGGCGTGAGCCCTGAGGAAATGGAATGGCACACGCCTGAAGGCGTACCCATTAAAGTACTCTACACCCAAGAAGATACCAAAGATTTGCCTCATACAAATTCCCTGCCCGGTATGGCTCCTTACGTTCGCGGGCCTATGGCAACGATGTATGCGGGTCGACCTTGGACCATTCGTCAATATGCTGGTTTCTCAACGGCAGAAGAATCAAATGCGTTTTATAGGAAAAATTTAGCGGCAGGCGCACAAGGCGTATCCGTTGCCTTTGACCTTGCCACGCACCGTGGTTACGACTCAGACCATCCTCGTGTGACCGGTGATGTTGGTAAAGCAGGCGTCGCCATTGACTCAGTTGAAGATATGAAAATATTATTCGACCAAATCCCTTTAGATAAAGTCTCCGTTTCTATGACGATGAATGGCGCAGTGTTGCCCATTCTTGCTAGTTATATTGTCGCAGCAGAAGAGCAAGGCGTTAATCCAGAAAAGTTATCAGGCACGATCCAAAACGATATTTTAAAAGAGTTCATGGTGCGTAATACTTATATTTATCCGCCGGCGCCTTCAATGAAAATTATTGGGGACATTATCGCGTACACCTCTCAGTATTTACCAAAATACAATAGCATTTCTATTTCTGGTTATCATATTCAAGAAGCTGGGGCTGATGCGGCATTAGAGCTAGCTTATACCTTGAGTGATGGCCGCGAGTATGTGCGCACTGCACTTAATGCAGGCCTAGAAGTGGACACCTTTGCCCCCCGCCTTTCTTTCTTCTGGGGGATTGGTATGAACTTTTATATGGAAATTGCTAAATTACGCGCGGGCCGATTATTATGGAGCCGCATCATGGAAGAGTTTAAGCCTAAAAACCCTAAATCATCCATGCTTCGAACTCACTCACAAACATCTGGCTGGTCACTCACTGAACAAGACCCTTACAATAATATTGTGCGTACAACAATTGAGGCAATGGCAGCCGTATTTGGTGGCACACAATCTTTACATACCAATGCCTTAGATGAAGCGGTTGCCCTCCCAACTGAATTTTCTGCACGTATTGCCCGGAACACCCAAATCATTCTTCAAGAAGAGTCAGGTATTTGCCAAGTGGCAGATCCATGGGGCGGATCTTATATGATGGAAAGCCTAACACAACAAATTGCTGATAAAGCTTGGACCTTGATCGAAGAAATTGAAAAAAATGGTGGCATGGCGAAAGCCATAGAACAAGGCATTCCGAAACTACGCATCGAAGAAAGTGCAGCAAAAAAACAAGCGCGCATAGATAGAGGCGAAGATGTCATTGTTGGCGTGAACAAATACCAGCTTGATAAAGAAGACAATTTAGATATTTTAGAAGTCGATAACGTCGCCGTTCGAGATAGCCAAATTAAGCGTTTGGAAAGTATTCGCAATACTCGCGACCAAAAAGCAGTAGAACAAGCTTTAGAAAATATCACCAACTCGGCAAAATCAGGTGAGGGTAATTTATTAGATTTAAGTATTAAAGCCGCTCGTCTTCGCGCCACTGTCGGCGAAATTTCCGACGCGATGGAAGCTGAGTTTGGTCGATTTCAAGCGGAGTCTAAAACCATCAGTGGCGTATATGGCGCGTCTTATGAAGATGACGAAGGTTGGCAGTCTATCAAACAAGACATTGAAGATTTTGAAACCAAAACAGGCCGACGCCCGCGCATGCTTGTTTGTAAAATGGGTCAAGATGGACATGACAGAGGCGCAAAAATTATTGCGACTGCCTTTGCAGATGCCGGTTTTGATATTGACCTTTCTCCGATGTTTTCAACGCCTGAAGAAGTTGCCAAGCAAGCTATTGAAAATGACGTACACGTGGTTGGCGTAAGCTCTCAAGCAGCAGGACATAAGACACTGATCCCTTCTCTTATTCAGGCACTCAAAGCAGAAGGCGCTGATGATATTATTGTGATTGCTGGCGGAGTTATTCCTAAACAAGATTATGAGTCACTTTACCAAGCGGGCGTAAAAGGAATTTTTGGTCCTGGCACCAAAGTACCGGTTAGTGCACGCGAAGTATTAACGGCGATAACGGAAAATTTGGCTTAGATAATGTCTAAAATTGACCTAGAAAAACTTAAACAAGGGCAGCGGAGATCGCTCGCCAAAGCGATCACATTGATAGAAAGCAAACTAGATCAAGATCGTGAAGTGGCCCAAAGTATTCTGAATACATTACTGCCTACAACAGGAAAGAGCATTCGCATTGGCATTACGGGTGTTCCCGGTGTGGGTAAATCGACCTTTATTGAAGCATTAGGTCTGCACCTGATACAACAAGGTAAAAAAGTAGCGGTACTAGCGGTTGACCCGAGCTCTCCAGTAAGGGGAGGAAGTATTCTCGGCGATAAAACCCGCATGGAGATGCTTTCTAGGGAATCGAATGCTTTTATACGCCCTAGTCCTTCGGAAGGCGCTCTAGGCGGTGTCGCACAAAAAACACGTGAAACAATGTTACTCTGCGAGGCCGCTGGGTATGACGTTGTGCTAGTTGAAACCGTTGGTGTTGGTCAATCTGAGTACCAAGTAGCCGCTATGGTGGACTTTTTCTTAGTGCTCATGCTGCCCAATGCCGGCGACGAACTCCAAGGCATCAAGCGCGGTATAATGGAGCTAGCTGATGCACTAGTTATCAACAAACATGACGGTGAGAACCTCCATCTCGCCGAGCGAACTAAAGGTCATTATCAAAGTGCATTGCACCTGATGCAGCAAAACAATACTTGGACACCTCAAGTAAAAACTTGTTCTGCTATCGAGAACAAAGGCGTACAGGAAGTTTGGGAAATGATTCTTGAATTTAAACTCAGCTGTCAAGCATCGGGAGATTTTGAACCTAAACGTGCTAAGCAAAAAAGTGAGTGGCTAGAGTCGCTGATTCAAGAAATGTTAGCAATGAAACTGAAAAATAATGTAGCGATACAGTCTCAATTACCCCAACTCAAAGATAAGGTTTTAAATAACACGATGACACCTTACCAAGCTGCTCAAAAAATTATAACGCTTTTCTAAGCTAACGTTCTATCACACTTTTTATCACGACAGGTTCAATTTCTAGTGAAACATCAAACTTTTCTAACACGGATGCTTTAACTTGAGCAGCAAACGCTAGCACCTCATATTGAGTCGCATGGTTATAATTAACTAAAACAAGTGCTTGCTGTGCATGCATCCCTACGTTTCCTACCCGCTTACCTTTCCAATTAGCTTGTTCTATCAACCAACCTGCAGCCAGTTTAACCTGACCACCTTTTTGAGGATAGGCCACTAATAGTGGGTATTCCGTTTTCAGCTGCTTAGCCTTATCATTACTTACAAGGGGGTTTTTAAAAAAGCTTCCGGCATTGGGTAACACCTTAGGGTCTGGCAATTTTTCAGACCTTAATGCAATCACCTTATCTCTAACCTCTTTCACGACAAGGTCTTCTTTTTCATTTAACGTTTTAAGGCCACCGTAATTTAACGTAAAGCTCGGTGTTTGAGACAGTTTTAAACGAACGTTGATAATAAAATAACAGCCTGGATTTTGCTTAAATAAACTATCACGGTAAGCGAATTTGCATTCATCTTTTGATAGCACTTCAAGCGTTAAGGTCCTAAGATTAAAAACCTCAACAGACTCTAATACATCGGCAAGCTCAACACCATAAGCGCCAATATTCTGTACCGGCGCCGCACCAACCATACCCGGTATTAAGGATAGATTTTCAATTCCATGTAGATTTTGGTCGACAAGATTACAAACTAAATCATCCCAAATAACACCGGCATCCGCTTTAACCAGCACATCACCTGAATCCATTTCTTGATGCTGAATGGATGCCCCCAAGTAACGATAAACAACCCGATTTATTAGAGTCGGTAATATGAGATTACTGCCACCGCCTAATATCAAAAAGCCTTCATTCTTAAGCGCATTTTTTTTACAAACCGCCATTAGCTCATCAACCGACTCGATATTCACAAGCAAGTTTGCAGTACTTGGAAGTGAGAGCGTATTTAATGCACTAAGGTCGGCTTGCTCAATTGATTCCATTAAAGCTTATGTTCCAATTTTAGGTGTTCAAGGAATCCAAGACTCGCTGACTCCACTAAGTCCAATACATGTTCAAAGCCACCAGATCCTCCGTGATAGGGGTCTGGCACTTCATCCACACAGAGCTGACTAAAATTTAAAAACAAAGCTAGCTTAGACTGATAAGCGATAGGACAGATAGATTGAAGGTTATGCAGGTTTTCATGATCCATTGCAAAAATATAATCAAAGGCTTCAAAGTCTTCCTTTTCTACTTTGCGAGCATGAAGACAGCTTAAATCATATTGTCGCCCTAATGCTGCAGCTTGAGAACGCGAGTCTGGTGTTTTACCAATATGCCAAGCAGCCGTTCCAGCAGAGTCAATATAAAATAAGTGACCTTGATGACGATCATCGATCATTTTTTGGAAAACGCCATGCGCTGTCGGTGAGCGACAGATATTGCCTAAACAAACAAATAAAATTTTAATCATGACATGCTCACAATTGAGCCGATATAATAACTCTTAACCTTTCTAGGTCAGCTTGTGTATCAACACCTGCTTGAGGTGAAACTGACGCTAGTTCGACATGAATGCCAACTCCATTTGCGAGCGCTCTTAATTGCTCTAGGCACTCAATTTTTTCGGTCATACTTGGCAGCCAAGTGACGTAATTCTTCAGAAAACTAACCTTATAAGCATAAATGCCAATATGCCTAAAATATTGAGCATCCAAAGGTAAGCTAGTTACTTCATCACCAAAAGACTCTCTCGCCCAAGGTATCGGGGCACGACTAAAATAGTTTGCAAAACCTTGATGATCAAATACAACTTTTACGACATTAGGGTTAAAGACTAAATCTACTTGGTCAATCTGCTCGCACAAGGTAGAAATCCCTGCAGAAGGGTTTAATGTCAGGTTCTGAGCCACTTGGTTGATTAACTCTGGCGGTATGAGTGGTTCATCCCCCTGTACGTTAACAACATGCTCACCCTCTTGCAGCGCAAGCCTTCTAACGACCTCTTCTAAGCGGTCAGTACCTGAGGGGTGATCACTAGACGTCATAATTACTTCGGCACCAAAGCTTTCAGCAACATCAAAAATTCGCTGATCATCCGTCGCAATAACCACCCGCTTAGCCTGAGACTTTCGTGCTTGCTCATAAACATGCTGAACCATTGGCTTTCCTGCTATATCCAATAAAGGCTTACCAGGAAGGCGAGTCGACGCGTAGCGAGCAGGAATAACCACAATGAATGACATATATACTCCTTATTACTTATCTAGCTTCTCATCTGTACTTAAGGTGCGCGCTTCTGTTACTAGCATCACCGGAATATCATCTCTAATAGGAAATGCGAGACCATCGCCCCTACAAATCAGTTCATTCTGGTCTTTCTTATAAATAAGTTCACCCTTACAGCAGGGACACGCTAATATTGACAATAATTTCTTATCCATTAAACCAACCTTTTGATTTTAAAGCCGTTACAATTTGAGCTGCTAAGTCGCCATTCAATTTTGCAGAAACGGGCAGATACCACGCATCTTGTAAGTTAAACGTTCGACACTTCACCGCATCTTTTTCTGTCATGATAAGGGGTCGATCAGCGTCAAAACAGACATCTGATTGCGTGTAAGCATGGTGATCATTAAAACCGTGCGATTCTACCAGTAAGCCCTTCATGACCAAAGTATTAAAAAAACGTTCGGGGTTACCAATACCTGCGATCGCATCTACTCGCCTACCCTTTATTTCTGACAGCGACAATTCTTCATCGCCATTCAATGATTGAAGATTACTCGCCTCTAAATCCATTCTAAACGCAGCGATTTTAGGCTGAAAACTCGCTACCCAATCAGCGCCATTCACTACCACAAAGTCAGTTGTATTGATTCTTTGCAACGGTTCTCGCATCGGCCCCATTGGGAGTAAGCGTCCATTTCCCCATTTGCGCTCACCATCAAAGACACAAATTTCTATATCTCGACCTAAAGCATAATGTTGCAGGCCGTCATCCGTAATAACGATATCACAACCCTTTTTTTCTAAGGCCTGCACTGCCAATGCTCGTGAGGGACTAACAAAAATAGGACAATTTATTCGTCGCTTTAACATTAGAGGCTCATCACCAACTTCTGATACAAGACTATTTACCTTAACCTCTCGGACTTCATCTTTTAAAATTGCTGCGCCATATCCCCGGCTCACAACACCAGGTTTAAAACCCATTTCTTTTAATGAGTCAACAAGGTAAGCAACTAAAGGAGACTTTCCAGTCCCTCCTAATGTGATATTACCCACCACGACGACAGGTACTTTGGCACGGTATGATTTAAAAAAGTGAAATTGATATAAGCTCTTTCTAAGAAAAGTGATCACTCTATATATTAAGTAAAAAGGCCATAATAAATACAACCAAAAGGCTCCTTGATACCACGATTTTGTAACAAATTCGGAAATACTAGAAGCCATTGACGAAGGAACCTTTCTACACCACGTTAGAATCAGCGTCATCAGCTAAATTCATATTATATAATTTTGCATACTCACCATTCATAGATAGAAGTTCTAGATGTGAGCCTTGCTCAACAATCCGTCCCTCATCCATCACAATAATTTTGTCCGCATTCTCCACCGTTGATAGACGATGCGCGATGACGATTGTTGTGCGGCCTTTCATTAATAGATCAAGCTCGCCTTGAATGACTTTTTCAGATTCGGTATCTAATGCTGAGGTTGCCTCATCTAAAATTAACACAGGCGCATCTTTTAACAGCGCTCTCGCAATGGCTATACGCTGCCTTTGACCACCAGACAATGCGATACCATTATCACCGACTATTGTATCAAAGCCATTTTCTTTGTCTTCTATAAAGGATAATGCATTCGCTTGTTTAGCCGCATTTCTAAGGGTCTCTAGTGAGGTACCTTCCAAGCTTCCGTAAGCTATGTTTTTTGCCAAGGTATCGTTAAACAGGGTGACATTTTGAGTCACTAACGCAATTTGATCTCGTAAAGATCGTAAAGAATAGTCTTCAATATTAACACCATCTAACTCGATACTTCCTGCACTTAATTCATAGAAACGAGGTATTAAATTCGCCAATGTAGACTTACCACTTCCCGAGCGCCCGACTAGCGCAACGGTTTCACCTGGTTTTATGTCAAGATCAATACCCTTCAATACGTCTTTATGTGTACCTTCATATCTAAACCTTACATTCTTTAGGCTTATTTCACCTTTAACTCGATCAACGGTATAAACCCCATCATCTTTTTCGGGTGGTGCATCTATGACTTCAAACAGATCTCTGGCTGCCGCCACACCGCGTTGTATTTTTTCATTTACCTGTGTTAACTGCCTAATTGGCTTCGCCATTGTTGATGCAGCAACAATAATAGCGACAAACGCTCCTGAGGACATTTCTCCACGTATTTCAGGAGCCAAAGCCAGCCATATCAATACGGATATAGAAAAAGCAACGATTGCTTGTATCACCGGCGTACTAATCGCTTTAGTTAATTCAAGTTTTAAGCTTTGTTTTAAATTATCACGACTTGCCTCGCCAAAGCGCCTAGTCTCATAAGCCTCGCCGCCAAAAATTCGAACCACTCTAAAACCTGACACAACCTCAGAAGTAAGATGTGTCACATTTCCTACAGACTTCATAATCCGCTTACTCAGCTTACGAAACCGCTTGCTAACATAAGAAACTAAAAAACCAATTACAGGTCCTAAAGCAAGAAAAATTAATGTCAGTTTCCAGTTAGACATCACCATTACAATTAGCAGGCCAACCACGGTTAACCCTTCACGAATCGTCACCGTTATCGCACTGGTGATCGCCGAAGTCACTTGCTCAACATTGAACGTAATTCTAGAAATAAGATGGCCGGAAGTATTGGTATCAAAATAATGTGTAGGCAGCTTTAAGTAGCGATCAAATACTTCGGTCCGAATCTGGTGTACAACATGACGACCCACATACGCAATAAAATAACCACCAAGAAAGCCTCCGACACCTCTTAAAATGAATAAGGTAAAAATTAATACAGGTAAAATAATACGATTTTCATCAGTCGGATTCTCTACAGTATCTACAACAAACTCGATTGATTTTGCCATAGCGGCGCTTGAAGCCGCATAGATCGCGTTGCCTATTACACTTAGAATAAAAAAATATTTAAGGGGCTTTAAATAAACTAACAAGCGCCGATAGAGACTCCAATTAGAGTCAACGGGTTCTGTTTTATTCGCTGGAAGCAGGGTGTCTTTGCTCATAGATTAGAGAAAACCTTTTTTCTTAAAACAAACGTTAGATAGCGTCACACTACAAGAATACTTTTTCTTGCCGAGTGAGCTCCACCCACATAATGAAAAATATTCATTATGTGGGTAAACTGAGCCCGCCCTACTTGACTATACTTTCACTTAGATTTGGAACGCTGGGTAGTAATACTCAGCTGCACAAAACCAAGTTGCCCAGCAACATCCATCACCCGAACAACATACTCATGTGATGTTTTTGCATCAGCAGTGATAATAAAAGGTACTTTTGTATCGCCACCAGAAAGCTTTTCAACTGCTTTTTTCAGCGTCTCTTCTTGATTATTAACTAACGCTCTTTCATTAATGGAGAACTCACCCTTAGCAGAAATAATGACTTCAATTTCTTTTACTGAAGCCTTAGCTGGCTCACTACTAGATTGGGGTAGATCAATTTCTAAATGGCTTTCTTTCGTAAACGTTGTTGATACCATAAAAAAGATCAGCAGCAAAAAAACGACATCAATCAATGGCGTTAAATCAACCGAGACCTCTTCTCCAGTCTGCCGCTTGAAGTTCAAGAGATTTTTTCTCCTGCTGAGCTAGCTTCACGATCACCATGAATTACTTCAACTAAGCGCAATGATTCTTGCTCCATATAAACCACAATTTCATCTACTCGTCGTAAAAAATACCGATGAAAGATAAGCGCAGGAATAGCAATTGTCATCCCTGCTGCGGTGGTAATTAGGGCTTCTGATATACCGCCTGCCAGCGCAGCAGCATTGCCAGCACCTTCAAGCTGTAACTGAGCAAAAACTTTGATCATGCCAATAACGGTACCTAACAAACCTAATAACGGGGTGATCACAGCAACCGTACCCAAAGCTGTTAGAAAGCGTTCCATTTCATGCACAACATGACTCGCTTCTTCCTGAATACTTTCTTTCATAATCTCACGACCATGCTTAGCATTTGCTAAGCCAGCGGCCAGAATTCGACCTAAAGGCGCGGCTTCTTTCAATTCGCGAAGTCGCTTCGAATTAAGTTCTTTTTTCTTAATCCACCCCCATAACTCTTGAATTAATGATTTAGGCGCAAGTCGGCTAATACGTAAAGTCCAGAAACGTTCAATGATAATAGCCAATGCCAAAATAGAACATAACAGCAGCGGAAACATGATAATGCCGCCCGGCTTTAATAAATCCAACACGTAAATTCTCCCAAAATTAATATATAGCAATGAATTTTTATGCCGACACTTTAGCACAATCAGATATTTAGAAAAGCCTGCATTGAATGCCCTAGGTTAAATTTTGCTTATAAAGCTGAATTATCCATCTTTTAATATCCAAAATGGTAATTCACCGTGCCTAATTCCCTTCACGGTTATATTTTCACTTAGCGATCTAGAACTTATTGAAGGCTCAATATTAAATATTAAAGCACCCGCCATAGCTGTGTTATATATTTTATGCGTAAAGTGCTCCACTCGCTCAATAACTTTTTTATGCGGATGTCCAAAACGATTGCTATAACCTGCCGAAAATACGACATAGTCAGGTTGAACATGTTTTAACAATGCATAAGAGCTTGCGTTATTAGAACCATGATGACCTGCAATAAGAACATCACTTTTTAGTGCTTTTTTATAATACCGAACAAGTTCAAGTTCGGCCTCTGATTCTAAATCGCCCATTAATAAAAAACGGACACCATCTATGGTTACCCTGACAACACAGGAGTGATTATTTGAAGATTTTTCTCTAGTACTCAAAGGGACTTTTAAAGGATATAAAACTTCAATCTTAAGGGCCTTGAGCTGCCAGTTCATTGATTCAATACACGACGTTGGTTTATACCCTCTCTGAACCACCAAGCGCTCAGCCTCGCCTGTCCATAAATAGCTTGGATCAGTTTCTGACAACAAATCATTGATTCCGCCAGCATGATCCCAGTCACCATGACTAACAATAATACCTTTCGTCGAATCAATTAAATTATTAGCACGCAAGTAGGGCAATATCGCCCGCTGTGCCACGGATGATTTTTCATATGCTGCGCCAGTATCATACAACCACATTGACTCGCCCGAACGAATACCCAAGGCAAGCCCTTGACCCGCATCAAACACGATTAATTGATTACTTTCTGCTTTAATATTTGAAGAAATATAAAAATACAGGCTAAAACTTAATACAAAACATGCTAGCAAGGCTTTTAATCTAAAAAACAAAACACTAAAAAAGAGCGCTAGGTATAGCCCTATATTTAATACCAAGGAGTTGCCGACTTTAAATTGTGATGTGATATTTTCAAGTGATGATAAAAATGTCATCAACAGGTGCAGCACTTCATTCAACACCGTAAATAAAACCATCGACCATTCAGGCAAAAAAATAGAAACAAACAACGATAATAGAGCACATGGCAACACTAATATCGAAACCAATGGAATAGCAATGAGATTAGCGAGACTATTCGACAGACTATGTGGTAAACCAAAGTAAGCATTAATAGGTGTCAAGCCGACTAATAACACCAACTGAGCAACTAAAAGCAGCTTCCAAGTTGCGCAATTTTTTGGCCCCATAAAAGCACACAAAAGAAGTAAACCGACGCACACAAACGAGTACCAAAACCCCATACCTAATGGCGCTAAAGGATCAATTAATAAAACAATGGTTAAACCGAAAATAAAGGGCTGCCATAAACTTGGACGCTGAAACCCCATTAAGTAAATAATAGCAATCACACACATTACCCATGCTCGTTGCGCTGAGGTACTAAAACCAACGAGGGCGACATAAATTAATCCTAGTAACGAAACCAGTACAATATAACGCTTAGACTTAGGAAGTAGACGATAAAGCAACATCAGCACCACACCAATGTGCAAGCCCGAAATAGCCATAAGATGCTGAGTACCCGTCCGACTCAAGATATCATTATCCTGCTTAGTAATATCCGAACGGTCACCTAACAATAAAGCTTTAAGCAACCCTCCGTGCTCCAAGCTTACAAACTGGTCAATAAGGTAATCAGAAATACCTTTTCGACTATGAATGATTTTTTGCTCAATTTTTTTTATCAGTGATAAATCTACATTATCGTCGACTGAAAACACTGAAAAAATTGAACCTGTTGCGACAACTCTCTTTTGAAATAAGTATTGCTCATAACTACTCCCAACAGGGTTAAGCGTTCCTCTTGGCCGCTTTAATTCAACACTTAAACGATATACCGCTTCATCATCGCTCAACGTTGAGGATAGCTTTTTTGGCCAACGTAGATAAATACGAGAATCGCCCAACACCGCCTTCTGGGATATAGGCTGAATAACTGAGCTAGCACAAAACTCGGCACTCTCGCTACGTAAGCCTTTACGTGGCAAACTGCAAAAATAACCAGTCACATGTAATGGAATGTTTTCAAATTCAGCGGATAAAATAGAATCAATATGCTGTTTTGCCTCATAAGAAGCGTAGAAGTGGCCTAGAATAAAAAAAAGAGTTAGTAACAAGCATGTTTGACGACGTGAATTACAGGGGATGCAAAAAACCAAAAAAAGGCATAAAATATAAGCATACCAAGGCAGCAAAAAACCACTACAATAGAGTATGATTACACCTGCACAAAATGCAGTCATCCATGTGAACATTAACTCATCCTTGAGTTTTTGCTTTCAAGCTTTTGACTTTCAAACAATGGATCGAACAGACACGTATGCCGAAAGAGTTTATAAAGAAATATCTTCCAGACCCTGAATCGATTAAAAATAGTAAATCATTAGCTTTTCTTGGGCCAATTATTCATGACCCAAATCTTTGGCATTTAAATCGTCACTCAGTCACGAAGGCATTTGCCATTGGATTATTTTGGGCCGCCATCCCTATGCCGCTCCAAATGTTAGCAGCTACATTGTGCGCAGTGAAATTCAAAGCTAACTTACCTTTGTCTGTCGCTTTAGTATGGATTAGCAACCCCATTACAATGCCGCCAATATTTTATTCTGAATATTTACTTGGCGCATGGATTTTAGACCTTCCTCAATCACCTTTTGAATACGAGCTATCACTCACTTGGCTAAAAGAAAAACTGTATGAGATCGGAATACCACTTTATTTTGGCTCTTTCATTACGGGATTGGTAGCGAGCCTGCTGGGATACTTTATAATTAGCGTAGCTTGGAAAAGAAGCATCGTAAAAAAATGGCGCCAACGCCAAGAGAAGCGGAAAAGCAAAAATACTTAGCAGCTTAATGCGCCTGGTACTTTAGTGCGTGGCTCGATAAATTTTTTAACTAAGAAACCGTGCGCAGCCTACCATCTTCCATTATTAATACGCGGTCCATTTTATGCGCAAGCTGTGTATCATGCGTGACAACAACAAAACTAGTGTGTAACTGCTCTTTCAGTTCTAACATCAAAGCCTGTATTTTCTTTGCGGTTGTGTCGTCTAAATTACCGGTCGGTTCATCCATTAGAACGCAAGCTGGGTCATTCACCAAGGCTCTCGCAATTGCGACACGCTGGCGTTCTCCCCCTGACAACTCAGAAGGTTTATGATTCGCTCTAGCTGTCAAACCTACTTTCTCTAAAAACGTCAGTGCTTTTTGATCCGCTTTTTTTCGGGATAACCCTGCGATATAGAGGGGCATCGCTACATTTTCAACTGCTGAAAACTCGGGCAGTAAATGATGAAACTGGTATACAAACCCTAAATTCTGATTACGTAATTTAGTAATCACCTTCTCAGAGCAAGTGGCTAAATCTTTTCCGCATAACGTAACGCTGCCAGAAGACGCTTTATCTAGCCCACCTAATATATTTAAAAGTGTCGTTTTTCCAGAGCCAGAAGTACCTAGAATACTAACAGACTCTCCTTTTATTAGCGTAAACTCTACATCATGAAAAATACGTAAAGTATTATCACCTTCGTTATAAGATTTACTTAAGTTTTTAGCATCAATCACCAACTCCGGATCGAGCTGCTCTATCGCTTCGGTCATTGTATTATCACTCATAACGCAAGGCCTCAGCAGGCTGTACTTTTGAAGCTCTCCACGCAGGATATAAGGTCGCCAACAAACTCATCACCAATGCAGAACCAGATATAATCATGACATCATCCAGAATAAGCTGAGACGGTAAGTCACTAATAAAATAAACTCCTGGGTCTAAAAATTGAGTTTTCAATAATGTTTCTAAACCGTGTATCAGCTCACTAATATTCAGCGAAAGCAGCACACCAATAGCCGTGCCAACAACCGTACCCACAATACCGATGTACGCACCTTGTACAATAAATATCCCCATAATCGCGCCAGGCGTCGCCCCCATCGTACGAAGAATGGCTATATCCGCTTTTTTATCTGTTACGACCATGACTAACGTAGAGATGATATTAAAGGCAGCGACGGCGACAATCACCATCAACAACAACCCTATCATCGTTTTTTCCATACGAATTGCTTGAAATAAATTCCCGTGCGTTCGTGTCCAGTCAATACTAAAAAAACTTTCATCCAAATTAATCGCTATTTGACTCGCTACACGAGGCGCGTCAAATAAATCATGCATGCGTAGTCTTAAGCCATGCACCGCGTCAGTCATTCTTAACATTTTTGCCGCATCATTCATGTGTATTAGCGTTAACGATGCATCTAAGTCAGCCCCTACTCTAAAAACCCCTTTGACAGTAAATCGTTTCAAGCGTGGAAATACCCCTGCAGGGGTCAGTGACGCTTCAGGTAATACAACGGTTACCTTGTCACCAATTGCAACACGAAGCTGTCTTGCTAGAATCTCACCGATTATGATGCCAAATTCACCCGCTTTTAAATCTGATAATTCACCTCGAACCATGTGCTTTGAAATGATCGACACATCAGTTTCTTCTTCAGGTAAAATACCATTCAACTGCACCCCATTCACTGAGCCATTGCGGGTAATCATGCCTTGAGCATTAATAAACGGTGCCGCAGCAAGTACTTCAGAATTTTTCATGACTTGTTCTTCTAGCACTTTCCAGTCAGTCATTTCTGCATAAGGTTTGATCACCGCATGCGGCACCATACCTAAGATACGTTGCTGTAATTCGCGATCAAAACCATTCATCACCGACAAGACCGTTATCAAAAGTGCAACACCAATGATCAGGCCAACCATAGAGGTTAGAGAGATAAATGAAATAAAGTGATTTTTGCGCTTCGCAGAAGTATAGCGAAGCCCAATTTTGGCTGGGTATAGTTTTAACATCGCGAGATTAGAACACACCTTTGCACAATCTGATAATTAAATAATACTTAGACTGTTAATGTATGCAGCGCAATGCTGAAATATTTGCTTTAATAGTATTATAGAAATACTTTTATGCTGCCAATAAAAAGAGCTATAGAAATGAGTGATAAAATAGAGACAATCAATGAACTAGCTAACCGCCGTCAATACTTTCGTATTGAAGACAAGGCATCTATTGAAATTGCGGCACTACCTAAAGACCACTCTGCTGCAGAGTTTTTTGATTTAAACCCCGAGTTCGGGTTAATTTCTGAGTTTCAGTTATTAGATATAGAGTCAAAACATTTATTACGCTCGATCATTGATAAAGATAAAAATCTTGGTCAATTTTTAAAAGTCCTAAACAAAAAAGTCGATTCATTATCTAGAATAATTGCATCAAGCCATCAAACTACGCCAAAAGACAGCATTCAAGATATAAATTTAAGTGAGGGTGGTGTTGCGATTCACTCTCAAGAAGCCTTCGAGCCTGGTCAATCCTTAGCCATAAAGCTTATTTTATTCCCTTCATATAGCGGACTCTTACTTGAGGGTAAAGTGTTGTCCTACTCAGACCAAAATAGTCCTTATGAATTAAATATTATGTTTTCTGACATATCAGAAGCACACCAGCAACTCATTGCTCGCCACATTATGCGCATTCAAAGCCAACAAATGCACCCAAACCAAAAATGATAATTTCAAGAAAAAGGCTTCCTGCTGAATGGGAACCACAATCAGCGATTTTATTAACCTGGCCACATAAAAATACTGACTGGAAAAATCAACTTAGCGCTGTAGAGACCACCTATTATAAAATCGCAATGACTATATTGGCCGAACAGAAGCTCATTATCTCTTGCGAAGATAGTAGCCAACTAGAAGTAGTGGCTCAAGCTCTTAGCTCAGAGTCACCATCACATAAGGCCAGACTCTCTAGCTTTTTAGTACCCGCAGACGACACTTGGGCCAGAGATCATGGCCCAATAGGTATTACCGAAAACAACATAACCACTTTATTGGATTTTGATTTCAATGCTTGGGGCGAGAAATACGAAGCGAATAAAGATAATGACATCACTCAAAATCTATTTAAACTTGGCGCATTCCCAAATGCAAAACATAAAAAAATAGATTTCGTGCTAGAGGGTGGCTCTATTGAGTCTGACGGTCAAGGCACATTACTGACAACTGAGCGCTGCTTACTCAATACCACCCGAAACAAGCACCTTAGTAAAAAAGAAATTGAAGCACAGCTGAAAGACGCTTTAGGCGTTCAACGAGTTTTATGGCTAAAAACCGGGTTCCTTGCCGGTGATGACACCGATGCACACATTGACACGCTCGCTCGTTTTTGTAGCCCGAATACGATCTGTTATGTCACCTGTAATAACCCTAACGATGAACACTACACGGAACTCAAGTCAATGGAGCATGAGTTAAAATCGTTAACGTCAGTGCATGGAAAACCATATCAACTTATTGCACTACCTTTGCCTACTGCCATTTATGATATTGATGAACAAAAAAGAAAAAACCGATTACCGGCCACTTACGCGAACTTTTTGATTATAAATCAGTCAGTATTATTACCGATCTACCAAGTTCCAGAAGATGAGCAAGCCATCAAACAAATCCAATCCTGCTTTCCCGATAGAACAATCGTACCAATCGTCTGTAACACTCTTATAAAAGAGCACGGCAGTTTGCATTGCATTACCATGCAACTCACCCAAGGTATCGTATAAATGACAACATTAACGATTGCAGCGATCCAACATAAATACCTATCTACACCAAAGAAAACCATGAATTACCTGCAGAACGCCATCAATAAAAGCGTGAGCCAGGGCGCTAAATTAATTGTTTTACAAGAACTGCATAACACAGCCTATTTTTGTCAACATGAGAACGTTGAAGCGTTTGATTTAGCCGAAACAATTCCTGGACCCAGCACTGTTTTTTTTTCAACGCTCGCAAAAAAACATCAATGCGTTATCGTCGGATCAGTTTTTGAAAAGCGTGCTGCAGGAATTTACCACAACACCGCTGTTATTTTTGATTGCGACGGTTCGATCGCAGGTAAATATCGTAAAATGCACATCCCTGATGACCCTGGGTTTTATGAGAAATTCTATTTCACACCCGGTGACGCAACAGCCGATGGCCTTAATGGCTTCAAACCGATTCAAACTCAAATTGGAAAGATCGGTCTTTTAATTTGTTGGGATCAATGGTTCCCTGAGGCGGCTAGACTAATGGCTTTGGCTGGCGCCGAGATACTCGTTTACCCCACCGCGATAGGATGGGACAACAACGACACACCAGACGAACAAAGCCGACAGCTCGATGCCTGGATCACAATTCAACGCGCACATGCAATCGCAAATAATTTACCTTTAGTTTCCTGCAACCGAACAGGCTTTGAAGCTGAACACCAGCCATCAGACAGTTCATCAGAGAACCCACCAGAGAATAAAGAAGACACTAACGGCATTCAATTTTGGGGAAATAGCTTTATATGTGGGCAACAAGGGGAAATTCTTGCCAATGCGGAAGCTCATTCAGAAGAATTACTCATCGCAGATGTAGATCTTAACCATACAGAGACCGTAAGACGAATTTGGCCATTCTTAAGAGACCGACGTATCGACGCCTACCACAACTTAAACCAACGTTTTATCGACACCCCACCCAAAAAAGGTGCATCATAAATGCCAGCAATCAAAGCGATAACGTCTACTTTAGACCAACTTAACCATATAATTTTGGGTAAGGAACATGCTATTAAGCTCGCTTTTACCTGTCTATTAGCAAAAGGTCATTTACTTATTGAAGACCTACCTGGCATGGGAAAAACAACACTTTCACACGCTCTTTCAAACAGTTTGGGCCTTCAATACCAACGCATTCAATTTACCAGCGACCTTTTGCCTGGTGATTTACTCGGCATCAATATTTACGACAAGAATGAAGGTGGGTTTAATTTTCATCCAGGCCCTATTTTTGCGAATGTTGTTTTAGCCGATGAAATTAATCGCGCAACCCCTAAAACTCAAAGTGCTTTATTAGAAGCAATGGAAGAAGGTCAAGTCACCACAGAAGGAAAAACTCGCATCCTCCCTTCCCCCTTCTTTGTCATTGCGACTCAAAATCCATCAGAGCAAGCGGGCACTTACCCTTTACCTGAGTCACAACTAGATCGATTTATGATGCGTATAAGTTTAGGCTATCCAAGTAAAACGGCTGAAAAACAGCTTTTAATGGGTTCAAACCGGCGAGAGCTGCTCAAAAAAATTAACGCAACATTAAATGCTGACACATTAAAAAAGATTCAAACACTTGTCGGCAAGGTAAAATGTGCAGATAGCTTAATTGACTACCTTTATCGCTTAGTTGAATTTTCTAGACTCCAACCTGGTCTAAATCACGGTTTGTCTCCTCGTGCAGCAATGGCATTGCTACATGCATCAAAATCGTGGGCTTTAATCGAGGGTAGAGATCACGTCATTCCGGACGATATACAAGCGGTATTTCCTAGTGTTGCCGAGCACCGTATTAGTGGAGGACAACACCAAACAGATAACCCAGTTAGTCAAAATATTCTCCAATCAGTTGATATTTTCTGAGTTATCCCAATATTAAACACATCTAAACAATTAATTGCTATTTTAGCTTTATATTTAAAAAGCAGCCTGTTTTCTGCTTTAAACCGGAGTTCGTACATGACCGATACAAGACACGTTAAACTGTTAATTTTAGGATCTGGCCCTGCTGGCTATACCGCAGCAATCTATGCCGCCAGAGCTAACCTTCAACCAGTCATTGTTACCGGTATGCAGGCTGGTGGCCAGCTCACACAAACTACTGACGTAGATAATTGGCCTGGGGATATTGAAGGCTTGCAAGGCCCTGCTTTAATGGAGCGCATGCAAAAACACGCCGAACGCTTTGACACTGAAGTTGTATTTGATCACATCAACAAGGCAGATTTAAGTCAAAAGCCATTTCGTTTAACAGGGGATTCAGCTGAATACACATGTGACGCGCTAATTATCGCGACAGGCGCGTCTGCCATGTACCTTGGCCTAGAGTCGGAAGAGACGTTTGCAGGCAAAGGTGTAAGTGCTTGCGCTACTTGTGATGGTTTCTTTTACAAAAACCAAACTGTGTGCGTTATTGGCGGTGGAAATACCGCTGTTGAGGAGGCTCTCTACCTTTCCAATATCGCAAAAGAAGTCATTTTGATTCACCGTAGAGACACTGTACGTTCAGAAAAAATCTTACAAGATAAGCTTTTCGAAAAAGCAAAAAATGGCAACATTCGTATTGAATGGAACCACACTTTAGAAGAAGTGCTAGGTGATGATGCAGGCGTAACAGGTGTTCGTATTAAATCGACCCTCAACGGCGAAGAAAAACAGCTCGATACCATGGGTGTTTTCATTGCTATCGGCCACAAACCAAATACAGACCTATTTGCAGGCCAGCTCGAAATGAATAACGGCTATCTTACCATTGCTTCTGGATTAAAAGGTGGCGTAACCAGCACAAGCATACCTGGTATTTTTGCGGCAGGCGATGTAACCGACCAAATTTATCGCCAAGCGATTACTTCTGCCGGTTTTGGCTGCATGGCCGCACTGGATGCTGAAAAGCATTTGGATGAAATCTAAAAGCACGCTTATTAATTAGAAACCAGAGTCATATATTGCCTCTGGTTTCTAATTTTAATAATCACAACCCTTTCCCCAATACAAAGCATGACAACCAAAAATGCCTCAACTACCTTGGCTAGATCAGACTCTTAATTTCCCTCCCCCTCACGACGCATTAGACGAGCCTGATGGGCTATTAGCCGCCGGCGGGGATTTATCCATTGAACGTATCGTAGCGGCCTATCGTGCAGGTATCTTTCCTTGGTTCTCTGGCGATCAACCCATTCTTTGGTGGAGCCCAAACCCACGCTGCACTATTAAACCAGAACACGCATACTCCTCTAAAAGCTTGCGTAAGCATATTCGAAAATCAAACCTCACACTTAGTTTCGATTCGCAGTTTGAAACAGTGATTCGCCACTGCGCTCGATTAAATTCAGAGGAAGGCACCTGGATAACACCTGAAATGGAAAATGCCTACATCCAGCTTCACCAAGCAGGTATCGCACACTCTGTTGAAGTTTGGGAAAACGGCGAACTCGCAGGAGGCTTGTACGGCTTAGCTATTGGCCGCTGCTTTTTTGGTGAATCTATGTTCTCACTCAAACCAAACAGCTCTAAGGTTGCCTTTACATCCCTATGCAAGCAACTTAACATTTGGGGTTATGCTATCGTTGACTGCCAAGTCGAAAATCCCCACTTATTATCCTTAGGTGCATCAACACTAGATAGAAGTGAGTTTTTATCTATACTGAATAACAATATAGATCTTTCACCACAGACTCATTCATGGAAGTTCGACTTTTAACATGAAATTCGACCTTTAAAACTACGTTAATATTTTTGATTCGGCATTTTATGACTAATCTACAAACGCTCGCCTTCTTTGCCACACCGGAACACGATTGCAGCTACTTGCCTAACCAAAAAGCAACGACCATGTTTGCTGATCCCAAAGCCATTATTACTAACTCGGTCTATAGCCAACTATCAGAACTTGGGTTCCGACGTAGCGGCGACCACTATTACCGACCACATTGCACAGACTGCAATGCCTGCACCCCAATTAGAGTACCGGTATCCGACTTCAAAGCAAGCAGAAGCCAAAAACGAATTTTAAAAAAAAATTGCGCAATTAAAAGCCAAATAATGTCACCAGACTTTCATGAAGATCACTACCTTCTTTATGAAAAATATATCAATGAGCGACATTCCGATGGCGACATGTACCCTCCTAGTCGAGACCAATACCGTTCATTTCTAGTGGAGTGCCAAGCTAATACCCAGTTTGTAGAGTTTTCACTTGAGGGACAGCTATGCGGTATTGCTGTTACTGATCAGCTTGGAGATGGTTTATCTGCCATTTATACTTTTTTCGACCCCGCTCACACAGACTTAAGCATTGGTACTTATGCAATTTTATGGCAAATTAACGAAACAATTCGGCGACAACAAAAATATTTATATTTAGGCTATTTTATTAAACAATGTCGAAAAATGACCTACAAAAATCAATTTAAACCATTTGAAGCCCGTATTAATGATGTTTGGGTAAGTAATGAGCAATTAGACAAGCAATTTCCTCCTACCCCAAAAGACCTCAAACCCGATTTTTAGCCCTTTTAAAACAGTTCAATAAATAAACACTTTGCCTATTCATTTGGTTTCAGGCAGAATGTCGCACTTTTAAACAAGAGCCGCTTTAGATTCAAGCTATATTTCATTTTAAAATGAAAAATTGCTTTCTAAACCGAAATTCGCTCAACTTTTTTATGAGGATGCCCATTAATGGCAAAAGAAGATGTCATTGAAATGGAAGGTACAATTATTGATACCCTTCCCAACACAATGTTCCGCGTTGAACTAGAAAATGGTCATGTTGTTACGGCACATATTTCTGGAAAGATGAGAAAGAACTACATTCGAATTTTGACTGGAGATAAAGTCAAAGTCGAACTAACGCCTTACGACTTAACTAAAGGTCGAATTACCTACAGAGCTAGATAATTATTAGCCTTCTTTTTCATTAAACTGAAAGAGAAAACCTAGTATTTGTTACTTTGTAAATGTAAATTCCCGCCAAAGCGGGAATAACACATAAAGAAAAGCCACAAAAATAGTTTATTTTTGTGGCTAAATTTTGTCTAAAATTACCTTATGCAGGCATTTCCTCAAAATCAAAAACAATCACACCGTCACGAAGATTAATATTTACTTCTCCCCCTTTAGATAAACTACCAAAGAGAATTTCTTCTGCCAAAGGCTTTTTAAGTTCCTCTTGAATCAAACGAGCCATAGGTCTAGCACCCATTTTTTCGTCATAGCCTTTTTCTGCCAAATAGACCTTAACTTCATCATCAACATGCAATAACACACTTTTTTCATCAAGCTGAACCTGAAGTTCCATCAAGAACTTATCAACCACATGACAAACCACATCTCTAGCAAGCGAAGCAAATGGAATAATACCATCCAGACGATTTCTAAATTCAGGAGAGAACAACTTCTTTAAAGCCTCCATACCATCAGTAGAATGATCCTGTTCATTAAACCCAATTGAGCGACGCGTCATCACTTCCGCACCAGCATTCGTAGTCATCACCAATATAACATGACGGAAATCACATTTACGCCCGTTATTATCTGTAAGCGTGCCATGATCCATTACCTGCAAGAGAATATTAAATACCTCTGGATGCGCTTTTTCGATTTCGTCCAAGAGCAACACACAATGCGGGTTCTTAGTCACAGCTTCCGTTAGTAAGCCACCTTGATCAAAGCCGACATAACCTGGCGGCGCTCCAATCAAGCGACTCACAGTATGGCGCTCCATATACTCTGACATATCAAAGCGAACAAGTTCGATACCTAGCACTGTTGCTAATTGCTTAGTAACTTCAGTTTTACCCACACCAGTCGGACCGGAGAACAAAAACGCACCATCTGGTTTTTCAGGCGACTTTAAACCCGCGCGAGACAGTTTAATCGCTGTAGAAAGCGACTCAATAGCCTTATCCTGACCAAATACCAACATTTTAAGGTCACGATCAATATTACGAAGCATATCTTTATCAGAGGTTGATACATTTCGCGGCGGAATTCGGGCTATCTTAGCCACAACATCCTCAATTACATCGACATCAATCACTTTACTACGCTCAGCTTCAGGCTTTAAACGCTGACTCGCCCCTGCTTCATCAATAACATCAATTGCCTTATCAGGCATATGACGGTCATTAATATAGCGATCAGCTAATACAGCAGCAGACCGTAACGCTTGTTCGGTATACGTTATCTCATGATGACTTTCAAATTGTGTTCTCAAACCTTTGAGAATCATGATGGTATCTTCAACGTTTGGTTCATTTACATCAATCTTCTGGAATCGACGCGCCAAAGCACTGTCTTTTTCAAAGATACCTCTAAATTCAGTAAAGGTTGTTGATCCGATACAACGTAAATCACCAGAGCTTAAGAGTGGTTTTAATAAATTTGAAGCATCCATTACACCACCTGACGCAGACCCTGCACCAATAATGGTATGAATTTCATCAATAAATAGAATAGAGTTGTCACGCTTTTTCAGCTCAGCCAGCAAAGCTTTAAAACGTTTTTCAAAATCACCACGATACTTTGTGCCGGCAAGTAAAGCACCTAAATCAAGCGAATAAACAACTGATTCAGCAATAATATCAGGCACATTGCCATCAACAATCTGCTTAGCTAGACCTTCAGCAATTGCAGTTTTACCGACACCAGCCTCACCAACTAATAGAGGGTTATTTTTCCTGCGTCGAGCCAAAATTTGCACGACTCTGTCAACTTCTTTCTCACGTCCAATCAGTGGATCAATCCGACCTAGTGCAGCTTGTTCATTTAAATTAGTTGCGTAGTTCTCAAGCGGGTTGTTCTGTGTTGACTCTTCACCACCCTCTTCACCGCCTTCCTCTTCATGCTGCTGATCCGATTCAATTTGACCAGGCACTTTCGAGATACCGTGAGAAATATAATTTACAATATCAATTCGAGCGACATTCTGCTTCTTCAGCACATAAACAGCTTGACTCTCTTGCTCACTAAAAATAGCGACAAGCACATTCGCGCCGGTTACTTCTTTTTTGCCAGAGGACTGCACATGAAAGACTGCGCGTTGCAATACACGCTGAAACCCTAGCGTTGGCTGAGTTTCTCGTTCATCGTCGGTATTCGGAATGAGAGGGGTCGTAGAATCCACAAACTCAGTCAATTCCTGCCTTAAATCAGGCATATCAGCCCCGCATGCATCAAGCACCTTTACAGCTGCATCATTATCTAATAAAGCTAGCAATAAGTGCTCAACAGTCATAAATTCGTGACGTTTTTCACGTGCATTCTTAAACGCATCATTTAACGTCAACTCCAGGTCTTTACTTAACATTTGTTACCCCAAGGTACATAATTAATCTACTGCCTGCATTTCACACATAAGAGGGTGTTCACAGTCAGCTGAATATTGGTTTACCAACGCGACTTTTGTTTCTGCAATATCTCTTGTGAAGACCCCACAAACCGCCTTTCCTTGTGTGTGGACAGCCAGCATTATTTGCGTCGCTTTTTCTTCATTCATTGAAAAAAATGTAAGCAGTATTTCGACCACAAAATCCATCGGCGTATAGTCATCATTTAACAAAATGACTTGATACATTGCCGGTCGTTTTAATGTGGGTTTAGCCGGAGCCTCTAATAAACCACCATCATAATCTTCATCATGACCAGGGTTAGCACCCGCGCCTTGTACTTCTTGCATACTTTCAACCGTTTCTTTAGTTAAGGATAGTCGACAATCTTCAATTTTACTCATAGTAGGATACGAAATTTTACATAATTAATAACTGGAAAGGATTGTCTATTCTGCAACATTATCATTTATAAAGAAAAACCATTCGTAAAAATATTAAGTTTTTAATCAGTTCTTCTGAAATTTTCAACACCACATCTTAGACAAAACAAATTTAACACTCAAACATTCATTCTTTTTCTGCTCATTTCCTTCAAACACTTGACAGCATAATAAAAATATTCGAGAGTAACATGTTGATGCAGTACAACAACATATGGCCAATAAAAATAATACTTCAGGCGTTTGAATACCCCTACTTTACTCTTAAAATTAGGAACTTCAAATGCGCGACATGGGAGTCGAATATGCCTCAAGGTACAGTTAAGTGGTTCAATAACGCTAAAGGTTATGGTTTCATCATCGAAGATGGTAAAACAGAAGACCTTTTTGCGCATTTTTCAGCAATACAGATGGAAGGCTATAAAACGCTAAAAGCTGGACAACCAGTCTGTTTTGAAATGCAACCCGGCGACAAAGGAACGCATGCAGTTAACATTACCGCTGTAGAGCAAGCCCAGCCATCATCAAGTCTAGAAGACGATGAGTTCATCTCGGTAGAGGAAGAAACAGTCAGCTATCGAAATGAAGAAACGCCGAAAGAAACAAGCAAACATTCTGATACTACAATACCAGTTTAATACTCTGAGTTGAACATTCTTGTTTTACTCAGATAAACTTATATTGAAAGCAGATACCACAACTTGCTGAAATTTCAGCAGGTTTCTTTGCGCCACAAAGAATAATTAACACGTCACTACCTATAACACACGCTTCATAATATAATCCCTTAGCACTCCCAACCGCTGCTGAGCCATACTGACATGTCGACCCTTTATTTACTCAATAAACCTTTTCAAGTTTTATCACAATTCACTGATTCAGAAGGCCGTAACACACTCGCTAATTTTATCAAAACTCCAAAAATATACCCTGCAGGCCGCCTGGATTATGATTCAGAAGGCTTACTTATCCTTACTGGTGACGGCGCCGTTCAAGCACGCATTTCAGACCCCAAGCATAAATTACCAAAAACATACTGGGTTCAAGTTGAAGGTATAATTACAGAGAAGGAAATCCAACAACTGCAGCAAGGTGTTCATCTAAAAGATGGCAAAACAAAACCTGCTAAAGCCAAAAAAATGAACGAGCCAGATATTTGGACGCGTACCCCGCCTATTCGAGAACGCGCTAATGCACAAACATCATGGCTAGAGCTTAGCATTACTGAAGGGCGAAACAGACAAGTTAGACGCATGACAGCAGAAGTAGGCTTTCCGACACTCAGACTAATAAGGTATAGCATTGGACAATGGACATTAGACGGCCTTTCCCCAGGAGAGCATAAAACAGCAGAGATTCACCTACCTAAACCATTATCCTCAAACAACAACTCGCGAAGAAAGCCTCACAATAAACCAAAGCCAACCCGCAAACGAAATAACTAAACAGAACAACTAAAAACGTGTTGAGGAGCGAACCTAGCTTTCCACAAAAGCTCGCTCAATCACATAGTGCCCTAAGTTACCATGCCTTGCTTCTTTAAACCCCTTATCATCTAAAATTCTACACGTATCTTTGAGCATACTTGGGCTGCCACAAATCATGAATCGATCATGCTCCAGGTCCAGCTCAGGCAAACCGATATCAGCCGCTAATTTGCCACTTTCTAGCGCATCGGTAATTCTACCTTGCGTTTCAAAATCATCACGCGTCACCGTAGGATAATAAATCAACTGCTCTCGAACCAAGTCACCAAAAAACTCATTAACAGGCAGCTCATCATTAATCAAATCCCGATAAGCCAACTCTGAAGTATATCGAGTACCGTGCGTTAGAATAACTTTATCAAATTGCTCATACGTTTCAGGATCTTTTATGATACTCATAAAAGGCGCCAAACCCGTTCCCGTGCTAATCAGATATAAGTTTCGACCCTGAATCAAATTATCCAACACAAGCGTACCAGTAGGTTTGCGACTCAGTAATATCTCATCGCCTACCTCTATTTTTTGAAGCTTTGAAGTTAAAGGCCCATCAGCAACTTTAATACTAAAAAACTCTAGTTCTTCTTCATAATTGGCGCTAGCAATACTATAGGCTCGCATTAATGGACGGCCTTCATGCTCAAGCCCCATCATAATAAAATGGCCATTTTTAAATCTGAACGAAGCATCTCGACTACATGTAAAACTAAACAAGGTATCATTCCAATGCTTTACACTTGTCACCGTCTCTTTCATAAACCCAGCCATCTTTTAAACTCCTCATTCATTTAATAACTTGAACCTATTATTAAACACAACTAATATATCTGTAAAACAAGTATTATTAATATAATTAATCGGTTTTATCGATATGAAGTTCTCACTCAAGCAAATAGAAGTATTTCTTGCCACCGCTAGCTGCCAAAACATTACTCAAGCTGCCGAACAACTATCAATGTCTCAATCAGCAGCAAGCGAATCATTAAAAACGCTAGAAAACCAATTTAGTATGCAGCTTTTTGACCGCATTGGGAAACGCCTGCAATTAAATGATTTAGGTGAAATTGTTAAAAAACAAGCGAAACCTTTCATGGAGCGCGCTAGAGTTTTAGAAGACGCTTTAAAACAACATACACAACTTGGGTCATTAAAAGTTGGCGCGACGCTTTCGATCGGCAACTACCTAGCCATCAACATTATCTCGCTATTTCGCGATGCATATAACGGCGCTAATGCAACGCTAGAAGTTGCAAACACCACAGCAATTGTGAATAAAGTTGCTAACTTTGAGCTTGATATTGGTTTAATAGAAGGCGAAGTTTCACACGAAGATTTAGATGTAACACCTTGGCGAGAAGATGAACTGGTCGTTTTTTGCTCACCCAACCACCCTTACGCTACAAAGCGAACACTTAACGACCAACAGCTAACTGAAGCACAATGGATATTAAGAGAAACAGGCTCCGGCACCCGCCAAGCTTTCGACTATGCAATGCATGGATTAATTCCAAACTTAAACGTCACCTTAGAACTTCAACATACTGAAGCAATTAAACGAGCGGTTGAAGCAGGCATGGGGATAGGATGTCTTTCAAAAATAACCTTAAATGACGCCTTCTTACGCGGCAACTTAGTACCCATCGATATTCCACATAGAAACTTCTACCGACAATTTTATTTTATTATCCACAAAGACAAGTACCGCAGTCATGCTATCAACAGCTGGTTAGAACTATGCCAAACGCATTTTTTATCGTGATAAATCATTGCAATCCAAACAATTAACAATAAAAATTAATTATTTCAATTAAAGACCTGCCCAACAATTTTAAACAACTTAACCCCCACTAATTACGAACTTTTTAGGCGAGACCCTGTCCAATTTTTAAAAAAAAGATTGAATGAGCTTCGCTCTTGGTAGTCTATTAAGAAGGCTATTTCACTCATAAGTAACTTTTCTCCAATAAATAATATTCAGCTAACCGCCTCCTAGCTTCATCAAATACATTCTGAAATTTAGTACCTGACTCCTTAATTGCCACTAAAGCGAACGAACACTAACATTAACCTCCCCTGCCAGATCAGCTACGCGAAATTGATGACACCTAAGCGCTAACAGCAAAATTCGCTGAAACAGGGATACTACCGTATCTTTACTCAGCCGTCCCAACAGGCCATCAGCATAAGATGTTAAAGCTGAAAAAGAAGCGACATCGCCACTAATAACAACTTGATCTAATATACTATTTTTGAAATCTATAAAGTTATGCGCCTGACCAAACAAGACATCTGTTTGAAAGAACTCCCTGCAGATATT
>JBLHVH010000011.1:0-33172 GCA_047628385.1 Oleiphilaceae bacterium | reverse complement strand
AGATTCAGATTCAGATTCTTAGTCGCAAAGAGTTATAAAATTCATATCGCATCGCTAGCTATTTTTAATGGCTGGCGATCCTGCAAGACCCAGTGCTATTTCAAGTAATACATCCCAAGGGCTAAGGCCTTTCTCAACACCCTTTATTAGATCATCAGTTTGCTTGCATTGATTGAGAAGTGTTCGGAGGTTCGCTGATTTATGCCGTTTAGCTGTTTGTAATAAAGTCGTCTGGCGCTTTTGAAAAATACCAAACTTCTTAAAAACAGTTTGAGGTGCTTGATTTTTTTGCAGAGCATGGTGAAGTGCGTAAACTGTTCGTATTTCTTTAGTCAGTGCCCATAAAGCATAAGTGGCTTCTAGGCCTTCAACTTTTAAACTAGTCACTATTTTTACAGCTAGCTTGGCATTGCCGCTTAAACACGCATCTGTTAGATTAAATATATCGTATTTGGCGGCGTCAGAGACGCTTGCGAGCACCGTATCTGTATCTATTTTTTTACCTGTTGCCAGTAATTTTAGTTTCTCCAGCTCTTGTTGAGCCGCCAGTAAATTACCTTCTAGTCGGTCAGCTAGCAGTGTAATGGCATCTTGTTCAATTTCGAGGCCCATTTTTCGTGCTCTTTGAGCAATCCATTGAGGCATTTCATTTAAGCTAATGGGCCAAACTTGAATGATTCCACCGGCTTTATCAATGGCCGCGCACCACTTGCTTTTGAGTGTCGCCGCGGTAAGTTTTGCTGAACTAATTAATAGTATTTTGTCGTCAGGAATATTTTGGCAGTAATACTGTAGGGCTTTACCTCCTGGAATGCCTGGCTTTGCTTTTTCGAGCCTGAGCTCAGTCAGTGTTCTTTCAGCAAAAAGAGATAAACTATTCGCTTCATTATTCAGGCTAGACCAGTCAAATTTTCGATCAACATCGAGTATTTTTCGTTCATCACAACCAGACTGCTTGCTAGCAGCGCGAATACTATCTAATGCTTCTTGTACAAGGAGAGGTTCGTCACCGGTAACGAGATAAACGGGAAGCAGATTTTTTTTAAGCTCTTGATCCAATTGTTTGGTTTGAATGCGCATGAAATTCCAAGCTTAATGTAAGTTGATTGATTGTTTGATGCGTTGTGCATCGAAAACACTAAGCTGACGAAATATGATGTTGGTAATTTTTTGGTTCAACTTGGTTTGAATTTCATTTTGCTCTCGCTCTTTAGCGATGAGTGCAGATGATTGATGACGATAGCTCTGGTTTGTTTCTACTAATTGGCTGCTTATCAGCGTTTGAGTCGCTGAATGAATAAGTTTGTAACGAACTGAGTAGATTAAATTATATTCTGCTGTGGACGCATCACTATCAATCGAGACTGACCTTTGTTTCTTGTTTACATTAGAAATAGATAGCGTCATTTCAGCGTCATCACTTAGCTTTATGTGGTGAAGTTGAAATTCACGACTTAATCGACGGCAAAGGTCCCAGGATTTCTCATTGGCACATTCAAAGTTGAGTGAACTTAAGCTGTCGGGTAATGCTTGTGTACCTCTTAATTGAAAGCCACAAGCACTGATTAAGGTGCACAAGATTACCAAGCTAAAAAAACCTGTGAATCTTGTGCAAAAGTGACTAAAGATAGCCATTATTAATTTGCAACAATGCTAACGAGCTTACCGGGCACAACAATCACTTTTCGGATAGTTAGTTCATTAAGAAACCGTTGTACATTTTCATTCTTAAGTGCAACTTTTTCCATGTCTTCTTTGCTCATATCAGCCGAGACTTCGACTTTTGCTCTTACCTTACCATTCACCTGTATAACAATTTCTTGAGAAGAAACTGTTAGCGCGGACTCATCAAAACTGGGCCAGTTTGCATGAATAACGGCGTCTTCATGGCCTAGGTCGCGCCATAGTTTATGACAAATATGTGGTGCGATTGGCGCAAGCATTAAAGTGACAGCTTCTAGGGTTTCTTGCATAACGGCAATACCTTGCTCGCTGGTGTCTTTAAACTTAGCCACATCATTCATAAGTTCCATTATTGCTGCAATTGCAGTATTAAAGGTTAAACGACGGCTTACATCATCGCTTACTTTACGAATTGTTTGGTGAGTTTTTCTACGCAACGCTTTCTGGCTATCATTAAGTGATACGATATTAAGTTTGATATCAAGTTTGTTTAATGAAACATGACTATAGACGGCTTTCCATAAGCGTTTTAGGAAACGATGTGAGCCTTCCACGGCAGTATCTGACCATTCCAGAGATTGCTCAGGAGGCGCGGCAAACATGATGAATAAGCGTACAGTGTCTGCACCAAAACGATCAATTGTCGTTTGCGGGTCGACGCCATTATTTTTTGATTTTGACATTTTAATAACGCCATCAGTCTCAACCTTACTACCATCAGCTTTTAGCTTGATGCTTAACGTTTTGCCTTTATCATCTGTTTCTATGTCAATATCGGCAGGCGCAATCCAGTTTTTTCCACCTTTATCATCTTCTTGGTAATAACTTTCAGCTAAAACCATGCCTTGGCAAAGTAACTTTTTGAAAGGTTCATCACATTCTACTAACCCAACGTCTCTTAATAGTTTATGAAAGAAGCGAGCGTAGAGAAGGTGTAAAATAGCATGCTCAATACCACCAATATACTGGTCAACTGGTAGCCAGTAATTTGCAGCTTTAGAATCTAGCATGCTATCAGTAGATTTTGGTGAGCAGTAACGTGCGTAATACCAAGACGACTCCATAAAGGTATCGAATGTATCGGTCTCACGTAAAGCAGGTTGGCCGTTATGGGTAGTTTTTGCCCATTCAGGGTTACTCTTGATGGGAGAAATAATGCCATCCAACACAACATCTTCAGGTAACACAACCGGTAGTTCGTCAAGCGGAACGGTTACTGTTGTACCATCTTCTAGTGTTTTCATTGGGATAGGGCTACCCCAATAGCGTTGACGCGATACGCCCCAATCTCGAAGGCGATAGTTGATACGTTTTTTACCCGTACCTAACTCCTCAAATTTGGTGGTAACGGCTAAGAATGCTTCTTCTGAGCTTAGTCCGGTAAAATCATCCGAAAGAACAAGTACCCCTTTTTCGGTAAAAGCTTGTTCTTGAATGTCGATTTCTTGTCCATCATTCGGAGCAATTACTTGCTTGATTGGTAGTCCGTATGATTTAGCGAAGTCATGATCACGTTCATCATGGGCAGGTACCGACATAACGGCGCCAGATCCATAGTCCATTAATACAAAGTTAGCGGTCCAAACAGGCACTTCTTCGCCTGTAAGAGGATGAATTGCTGAAAAGCCAGTGGCAAGGCCTTTCTTTTCCATGGTAGCCATGTCGGCTTCAGCCACTTTATTATTTTTACACTCATCAATAAAGGTGCTTAGTTCTGAGTTGGTTTTGGCTGCTTCAAGTGCTAGTGGGTGTTGTGATGCCACAGCAACATAAGTTACGCCCATAATGGTATCTGGGCGAGTGGTGTAAACGGATAAGGTGTCTTCACGATCTTTTAATTGGAATGAAAACTCTAAACCTTCAGAGCGGCCGATCCAGTTTTTTTGCATCGTTTTTACTTGTTCAGGCCATTCTTCAAGTTGGTCGAGGTCAGCGAGTAACTCGTCAGCATAATCTGTGATTTTTATAAACCACTGAGGAATTTCCTTTCGTTCAACGAGTGCCCCAGAACGCCAGCCACGTCCATCCACGACTTGTTCGTTCGCGAGTACAGTTTGGTCAACAGGGTCCCAGTTGACGGTTGCATTCTTTTTATATACCAAGCCTTTTTCAAACAGCTGAGTGAAGAACCATTGTTCCCATTTATAATATTCAGGTTGGCAAGTCGCTAATTCACGATCCCAGTCGTAGCCAAAACCCAAGAGCTTTAATTGGCTTTTCATGTATTTTATGTTTTCGTAGGTCCACTTAGCGGGCGCTACTTCATGTTTGATCGCTGCATTCTCAGCCGGCAAACCAAATGCATCCCAGCCCATTGGCTGCATAACATTTTTACCTTGCATCCTGTGATAACGAGAAACAACATCACCAATTGTATAGTTACGGACGTGGCCCATGTGAAGTTTGCCACTAGGGTATGGAAACATGGAAAGGCAGTAATACTTTTCTTTTGTTTCGTCTTCTATGGCGGCAAAGCTATTATTATCTTCCCAGTAGCTTCGAGCATTATCTTCAATTGCTTTTGGTTCGTATTGTTCTTGCATTGCTTGTTTTGATTGTTCTTGCATGGGACTCTTCAATCTTGGAATAATGTGTAATAAGGACGCTAATATCGGGTCATTCTAGCGCAGTTTAATTGATCGAGCTAACGTAGTTTTATTGATTTGGATAGCCGCCATAAAATATATATGAAACATAGTAAAAATAATGGGTAAGAGCCAGTGTAAGAAAAGGGTGTACGCCCTGATCTAGCTTGAAATTTTGATTCAAGTACTGTCTCTACAAATTGTTCTGTGCTGGCTTTAATTCGACCTCGTTCATCTATAATTGCACTAATACCATTGTTCGTTGCGCGAATCATGTAGCGAGCGTTTTCAGCTGCGCGCATTTGAGCCATTTCTAAATGTTGCAGCGGGCCTAAAGAGTTGCCAAACCAACTGTCATTGCTAATTGTGAGTAAATAATCGGCATGCTTGCTCTGGGTGGCAACAAAGTCTGGATACACCACTTCATAGCAAATAAATGGCGCAACTTCAAAACCTTGAGACTTTAAAAGTGCTTGATCCTGCGAGCCTTTTCTAAAGTCTGACATGGGTAAGTCAAAGAAAGCAATTAAGCCTCTTAAGATGTCTTGCAGAGGAACATACTCACCAAAAGGAACTAGTTTTTGTTTATGGTAGAGGCCACTGCCGTTTCCAATGCTGGTAATGCTATTGTGTACAACTGTTTGTCCTGTGTCAGCATGGGGGCCCCGGTATGGAATGCCGCTAATAATATTGCTGTCATGACTGTCTGCAAGTGCTGACATTTTGTTAAGAAAAGGTTTCGCTTGGTTATAAAGTAGGGGGATAGCTGTTTCTGGCCATACAATTAAATCATTATGCCAATACTTGCGCGTTAAAGCCTCTAATGACTTAAGTGTTTTTTTACGTTGCTCGGGCAGCCATTTTAGTTCTTGTGGGATGTTAAGCTGGACGAGTGCGACGGAAAGTTCGCTATCTTTTTTTTGTGACCATTCTATTTGATTAATAATAGGGCCAGCTAACCAACAAAGTCCAATTAATACTAAACTTCCATATTTCAATTTCTTAGGGACTTGCGTTAACAGTAACGCGGCGATGATGCCTGTTGCCACCGTCAACATGGTCATCCCGTAAACACCAATAATTGGGATCCAACCAGCAAGCGGGCTTTCAAGGTGGCTATACCCTAAAAATAGCCATGGGAATCCTGTTAAGAATTCTGCTCGAAATTTATCACCGAGTATCCATAAAGTTAAAAACAGCAACGCGTTTGTAAGGTGACTTTTAGTGATTAACTTAAAGTGTAGCCAAAATACTAAAGAAGATTGCAAGGATAAAAAAATAACAAAGGCAATTGTTAATATAGTCGCTAATGCCGGGCTAGCATTGCCATATGTATGAATGCTGACGTAAATCCATGAGGCACCAGAACCAAATAAACCGAGGCCAAATAGTACGCCGTGCAAAAAGCCGCGATTGCTTTTTAAGCCTAATGTATATGAACCGTCCGCTTGTTTACTTGTATTGCTGATAGCTTGTGTGGATAAGATGATTAAAGCGATCGATAACGGGCCGAGTATCCAATAGTTAAAAGGCGCAAGCGCAAGCGTTTGCATTATGCCAGCAATGATTAGGCACGATGGTGTGATGAGTTTTGCTAATAATCCTTTTGTAAGCACTGACATAAATTATTAGTCTTTTTCTATTTTTAGCAAACGAATGGTGCGGTTGTCAGCATTTAAAACAGTTACATTGAATTTATATAACTTAGTTTTATCGCCACGGCGAGGAAGTCGTCCAAATTGTTTTAGCGTTAAACCACCAATGGTATCAAACTCATCATCTGGTAATGAGACCTTAAAATATTCATTGAACTCTTCAATGGGCGTGAGTGCTTTAACGTTAAATTCGCCATTTGATAGTTGCTTAATCATGGCTTCATCATCGATATCATGCTCATCATCAATTTCGCCTACGATCTGCTCAAGAATATCTTCAATGGTGACAAGTCCAGAAATACCTCCATATTCATCGACCACAATCGCCATATGGTTGTGTGTTTGTTTAAATTCTTTAAGGAGTTGGTTGAGGCGTTTACTTTCAGGAATGATGGTCGCTGGGCGGAGAATTTCAGATATATCTCCTTTTTTTAAATTTCCTTTTAATGCAAGCGAAAGTAAATCTTTCGCGAGTAAAATGCCTGTAATGTCATCGGAAGACTCGCCGATGACAGGAAACCTTGAGTGAGCAGATTCAATAATACTTGAAATGTATTCGTCAGGCTCTTGATTCGCCCTAACCGTAATCATTTGTGGGCGTGGAATCATTACTTCTCGTACTTGCATATCGGTGACTTGAGTCGCGCCTTCGATAATACTTAGGGAGTCGGCATCAATGACATTACGTCTTTCAGCGTCACGTAGAATTTCCATAATATCTATCAGTGACTTTGGTTCCTTTGATAAACTTTTCGAAAATATTGAAAACCACTTCTTTCTTTCGGGGGCTTTGGTCGAAGTGTTGCTCGACTTATCATCACTCATGGATTAGTTATTTTTTCCTCAATCAAGTACGGGTTTGGAAAACCAAGTGTCGTTAATGTCTCAATTTCCAATGCTTCCATTGCTTCGGCTTCATCATCGTCAATATGATCGTAACCTTGAAGGTGCAAGGTACCATGAACGACCATGTGAGCCCAGTGTGAAATTTCTTGTTTTGTCTGATCTTTTGCTTCATTAGATACAATAGGCGCACAAATAACTAAGTCACCGAGTAAATTTAAATCTATTTGAGCGGGCGCTTCAAATGGAAAAGATAAAACATTAGTGGGCTTGTCTTTATTACGATATTGTTTGTTTAAAACTCGGCTTTCATTTTCATCCACTATCCGAATGGTAAGCTCTAGTTCTTCATGTTTACTGTTACTTTTTAGCGCTGATTCCACCCAAAGTTTAAGTTGAGAAGGGCTGGGGCAACGAGGGTGTTCACTTGCAATTTGTAAATCAATTATGGCTGCTGTCATAGTGGTTATAGGCTTCTACTATACGTTGAACAATTGGGTGTCTTACAACGTCTGAGGCAATGAAAGTAGTGCTTCCAATACCTTTTACATCATTTAAAACATGGAGTGCTTGTGCTAAACCTGATTTAGAGCCTTTCGGCAAGTCAGTCTGGGTTAAATCTCCGGTAATCACCGCAGTCGACCCAAAACCAATGCGGGTTAAAAACATTTTCATTTGTTCAGGTGTCGTATTTTGGCTTTCATCTAGAATAATAAAAGCATTATTTAAAGTTCTGCCACGCATAAAAGCAAGTGGAGCAATCTCGATAATACTTTTCTCAATTAAGCGTGCGACTTGTTCAAAACCAATCATTTCATAAAGCGCATCGTAAAGAGGGCGTAAGTATGGGTCGATTTTTTGTGCTAAATCACCGGGTAAAAAACCCAGTTTTTCACCCGCTTCAACGGCGGGACGAACCAGAAGTATTCTTTTCACTTCTTCGTTTGACAGGGCTTCAACAGCACAAGCAACGGCAAGATAGGTTTTGCCTGTCCCTGCTGGACCTATCCCAAAGTTTATATCATGTTTTTTTATACCTTCAACATAATTATTTTGGTTACCGCCACGAGGTTTAACAGACGTTCGTGGTGTTTTTATTAATTTAGCATCGGCAGGAAAGTCACCTTTGGAGGACTCAATGCCAAATTCTTGAATAAACAAATGCACTATTTCAAGACTGATTACCCCGTTGCCTTCAGTTTCACGATAAAGGCGGCGAAGTATTTCAACTGTAGACTGGCAGGCGGGAACTCTCGGTGAGCTAATTTTAAAGGTGTTGCCGCGATAGCTGATTCGAACACCAAGACGGGTTTCGATATGCTTGAGGTTTTCATCAAACTGCCCGCATAAATATGCTAACCGTTTATTGTCAAACGGTTCTAATCGTATTTCTTTGATTGTGTTTGTGGACGTGCTAGTAGTCTTGGTCGTCAATTCGATCACCACGCAATGAGTTTGGAAATGCAGTTGTTATATTGATATCAATAAAACGGCCAATTAAAGCGCTATCAGTTCGATTTTGTTTTGATCTAAAGTTTACCACTCGATTATTTTCGGTTCTTCCTTGCAGTTCACCGGGGTCTTTCTTAGAAAAACCGGTGACTAAAATACGCTGAGTTGTACCCACCATCTTTCTACTTATATCCAACGAATGCTGTGCGATACGTTGCTGAAGAATTGACAAACGCTGCTTTTTAACTTCTTCGCTGGTGTCATCTGGCATGTCTGCTGCAGGCGTACCTGGACGGGCACTATAGATAAAGCTAAATGACGCGTCGAAACAAATATCATTGATTAGCTTCATCGTATCTTCAAAATCCTTCTCAGTTTCGCCAGGAAATCCAATAATAAAATCAGATGAAATGCTAATGTCTGGTCGGATCTTTTGTAGGCGTCTTATTTTAGATTTGTACTCTAAAACCATGTGTCCACGTTTCATGGCAGTAAGAATTCGGTCTGAACCACTTTGAACAGGTAGATGTAAATGGCTGACGAGTTCAGGTACGTCGGCATATACTTCTATTAATGAGTCAGTAAACTCAACGGGATGGGAAGTGGTAAAACGAATTCTATCGATGCCGTCAATGGCGGCTATCATTGTAATTAATTCAGCGAGGTCCATGATGTCACCATCATGCGTTTCACCTTGAAATGCATTCACGTTTTGACCCAGTAAGTTTACTTCGCGCACGCCTTGTGACGCTAAATGTACAATTTCGGTAATGACATCATCTACGGGTCGGCTGACCTCTTCGCCACGTGTGTAGGGTACCACGCAGAATGTGCAGTACTTGCTGCAGCCTTCCATAATCGAGACAAATGCAGAAGGTCCATCAACGCCTGGTGGGGGTAGGTGGTCAAATTTTTCAACTTCTGGAAAACTAATGTCAATGACCCCTTTTTTACCTTGTTTCGAGGCGTCGATCATTTCTGGCAAGCGATGAAGTGTTTGCGGGCCAAAAATGACATCTACAAAAGGGGTGCGTTTGTAAATGGCTTCACCTTCTTGGCTGGCAACACAGCCGCCAACACCGATGGTTATATCTTTGTTTTTATCTTTAAGTTTCTTCCAACGACCTAGTTGATGAAAAACTTTTTCTTGCGCTTTTTCACGAATGGAACAGGTGTTGAGTAATAAAATGTCGGCTTCTTTTTCATCAGTTGTCACCTCAACATCGTGGCTACCACGTAAGAGATCTGCCATACGTGATGAATCATATTCGTTCATCTGACAACCGTGTGTCTTAATAAATAGTTTTTTCGTCATGTAGCTCTAAGTCTTAAAAATAAAATGGATAAAACGATTATACCTTGAGAACGTCTTATGGTGTAGTTGAATTGTGTTGCAGAACGTTTAGTCTTTGAAATTCTGTACCCAATCAATTGTTTTGAGGTGTTCAGGCGCTTCAAATCGTTTTTTCATTGTAAGCATAGATGTAAAAAATACGTCTTCAATCAACCAGTTAACTAAAAATGGTGGAATAAAGCCTCCTGGGTCGTTATGTCCTTGCCAAATTATTTGTGTAATATTTTTCGCTTTTGGGGTGAGTAAAAACTCGGTGTTTAGTCTAGGTATTCTTATCACATCTTTTTTTATAGGTAACATATCACCTTCATACCATTCGGTAATTTTAATAATTTTTGTCTTTAGGTCTTGCGTCACGTGTTGACCTGAAACAATATCGCGATCTTCGAGCGGCCAGGGTAAACCCATCCTTAAATAGATTTTTCGAGAATATGTTTGGTCGAAAGGTGAAATGACAAACCCTTCTTTGGCATCCTTCACCCATTCAGGGAAAGCAGCAATATCAATAAAATTGGCCAAGATAGTCGAAAGTGAAGCATTTATTGTTTGTACGCCTTTTATGGCAACAAAATCGCTGCCAGGCCATAAACGGGTATAAATTTTAATGTTATCTATATCGATCATTAACTCCCAGCTAGAGTTATCTGAAGCTACTGGAAGTATGTTGAGGTAAGTTTCTGCTTTCTCGTTTTCCGCTTGAGTCGTAAGGCTAATTAACAAAATTATAAGGGTGGTAATTATTTTATTAATTATGGCGCAGGGGAAAGTCTGCTGAACTGTTTTATTTATAGGCAAGTTTACATAAGGGTTTATAGAAGGTTGTATAGGCGTGCGGCTAGGTATATTCATATAAGTGCTAAGTGATGAATTGTATATAAAAATGGTGCACTATCATGTCACCTGAACTTAGTAATGGCATGCTGAAAATAATTTTAGTTAAGTGAATGTGAATATCGTCACGTTTTTTTCTTGGTTTATATTCAAACTATGTAGTGATTTTTTTTCCAATTATAAAAATATTAAGGAGTTTAGCTTGCAGTCTGTTTTGTCACGTTTTAACCAGTTTTTTGAAGCAGCTCCGCAGCGGTTTTTGTCTTGGCGTTGGTCGATTATCTCGCTATTTTTTGCGATCTCTGTCTTTATGATTTATGGCATGATGACGCACTTTACGATGGATATGTCTCTTGAAAGCTGGTTTCAGAAAGATGATCCTGCGAAGTTATCCTTAGACAAATTTAGAAAACAGTTTGGTAGTGATGATGGGATTTATCTTGTTTATGAGGCTAAAGATGGCGATGTGTTTTCTGAACAGTCATTAGATGTTTTGCGCAAGCTTCATGAGGAGCTAGATCGCGCGCGAATCGGTTTTGAATCCGATGGAAAGACCGAACTAGAACCTACCAGTATGTTACCAAGAATAGAGCAAATCGATAGTCTATATAATGCGCGTTATCAGCTTGCCGATGGTGATACCTTAATTTCAAACAAACTTATTGCCGTGAATTACCCTGAAAATGATACAGCGCGAGAGCAACGTCGAAATATTGCACTAGGGCAGGAAAATTTTAAACTGAGTTATTTCTCTAAAGATTATCATTATGGCGGCATTATTTTAAAAACAGATTTTGGTGTAGTGCCTGTTGTTGATGAGTTAAGTGAAGATTCAAACAATATTGACCTATTAACTGAGGATGATTATGAGGTTGATGACGCGCTCTTGGTTGATATGAATCTTGAGAACGAGAGTGTTGAATTTCAAGATATGCAGATGGATGAATACCTTAATTTTATGACAGAATTACGCACCATTTCAGCAAAACCAGCATATCAACATTTTAATTTTTACTTCACGGGTAATGCGGCAATGATGGAGTTTGCTTTAAATAATATGAAGCAATCTGCAAATTTATTAGGCCTAATGATTTTGGCGGTAATCGTGTTGTTATGGTTTTTGTTCAAGTCATGGAGTGCGGTAATTTGGCCAGTGCTAGTTATTGCCTGCTCTGCATTTTGGGCAATCGGATTTATGAGCTGGATTGGCGTGACGCTTTCAACGATGGTCAGTCTATCATTTATGCTAATTTTAGCTGTAGGCACAGCTGATTGTGTACATGTGATGAGTGCTTACATACTTTATCGGAAAGAAGGGCTAGCGCATCGTCCAGCCATGACGAATGCATATAAAAAAACCGGGCTACCAATATTTTTGACCACTATTACGACGATGGCGGGTATGTCGGCATTGATGATTAGTGACTTACCTCAAATCGCAATATTCGGCTTCAACTCAGCTTTAGGGGTTGGCGTTGCTTTTCTATTTACTATTTTCTTATTACCAGTATTACTAGATATCTGGCACCCCTATAAAGAGGATAAGAATCAAGAGAATCAAGAGAATAAGCCAAGTAGCTTACAGTTGTTTTTAAATAAGATTCCAGGTTTTGTTAAGCCGCGCTCAAAGCTGATTGTTTTTATTTATATGTCTATATTTATAGCCTTTATATATGGCGCTACACAAGTAAAAGTCGACACAAATCTAGCAGAATTAACAAAAGAAAATAGTGAAATTAGAGTCACCTATAATATTGTTGATGAATATATGATGGGTGGCCAAAACTTAGAGTTTATGCTCGACTTTGCTGAGACTGACGCATTAAAACAGCCTAAAGTATTGCAAGCAATTGCAGGCATGCAGGCATATATCGAGGCAACCTACCCAGAATTTGTTGTGAAAACTTTTTCACTAGCTGATTTTGTTAAAGATACCAACCAAGTTATGCATGAAGGGCAAGAGAGCTTTAAGCGCATACCTGAAGATGCAAGGCTAACCGCTCAGCTACTTTATTTATTTGATAGTGCAAACGCTAGAGATAGACGAAGCATTGTGAATGATGATTACTCCCAAAGTCATATTTCTATTCAGCTCCGCAATAAGGGGTCTTACGAATACACTAACTTTTTTGAGTCAGTTCAGTTAGATTTAGAACGAAATTTTGCTCCCTTAAAACAGCAGTATCCAAATATGGTATTAAGCGTAACGGGCGGTCTCTCGTTAATGATGGAGCTTATCGATCATATAAGCTGGGCTCAAATTAAGAGCTTTGGTTTTGCATTAATGATCATAACCATTTTGATGATTGTTTCACTAAGTTCACTGCAAGCCGGTCTTATTTCAATGGTCCCTAATTTATTGCCTGCCTTTTTTACCTTCGGCGTCATGGGGCTTTTAGGGATTCCTTTAGATACCGATACCTTAATTATTGCACCATTGATTATTGGTATTGCGGTCGATGATACGATACATTTTATTGCGCATTATCGTGATGCCTGGTTTGAATCAGGGGATGTTGATGCGGCATTGCACAGCACTATTAAAGAGGTAGGGCAGGCGGTTACATTTACAACGCTGGTATTAGCGATTGGGTTTTCTATGCTCGCATTCTCAGATTATTTAGGTTTGGCTAAAACGGGTATTTTTGGGTCACTAGCGATTGTTGTGGCACTCTCGTCTGATCTTCTGCTATTGCCTGCACTCATACAGTGGATCAAGCCAGACTTGGGACGTAAGCGGTATTTAGAAAAACAAGCAACTGAACAAACAGGTGATACGCGATGCAATTAATACTCGCTTTTTTAGTGATAACCATATCAACTTTATTTAGTGTTGAACTTGAGGCAACGGAGCTGTTGAGTGCTAGAGAAATTATGGATAAAGTCGACTTACAGCAAAGAGAAGCCGCTGATAAGTCGCTTAGTAAGTCGCGTTTATCGTCTTGTCCTTATGTGATAGAAAATAAAAAAGTTGTTTGTACACAAACGCCTCGTGTAAGGGTCATGGAATCTGTTTCTCGGCAATTAGGTAAAGCAAAAAAAGATAGTCGCGCCATTTCGATAATTCTAGAACCTGCTAGCGAGCGAGGTGTCGGTATGCTTACTTATAGCTATGATGATGCGCTAAAAGATACTGAGTCGTGGTTATATTTATCAGCCTTGGGAAAAGTAAAACGGATGGCGAGTGGCACGGGGGAGGATCAAGAGCCTGTTTCATTATTCGGGTCAGAGTTTACAACTGAAGATATGGAATCAGGAAAAACGGATGAGTACGACTATAAAATACTACAGGAAGGTGCCTACTCAGGAACAGAGGTTTGGGTCATAGAAGCGACACCAAAACTTATACGGTTAAAGAAAACAAATTATAGCCGTCTTTTAGTTTGGATTGATAAAGAGCGTTTAATTGTCTTGAAAGTGCAGGCTTATGATAAGCGGGGAAGTTTGCATAAACGAACAGTATTTAAACAATTTGAAAAATATAATGACGTTTGGGTAGCAAGAGACTTGACTGTTTATAATGTAAAAATTAAACGTTTATCAAGAATGAAAACTGAGCAACTTGCAATGAATGTTGAGGTTGAAGATGTGTTCTTAACAAAACGTAGTTTAACTGATTTCGCTTACCGTGAAAAAATATTAGAAGCACTTAGAGCTCAGTTTTAGACATGTATTATTTTTAGCCGTGCTAGTGCGATGTTGAAATGCCTATCAGACAAATAAAATATCTTCATTGGTCTCAAGCCATAAAGGGTGCTTGACCATAACTTTAGAATATAATCTGCTTTGAAGATGGTGGGTGAGCCATTGCTGTAGTTTTGGATAGGGGGCTTTAAGGTACCACTGCCTATCCACTTTGGCGAATTGTCGAAGGAATGGAAGAACCACATAGTCGATTAGACTGGGCTGGTTGCTCAGTATAAACGGGTGTTTGTTTAAGCGTTGCTCGATACCAGAAACAAATTTTTCGCAGAGTTTCCTATCGTTATTTTCAGATGCTTTATGATAGCGTTTAGCTTGTTTGTATTGGCTGAGAAGGGGGGTGAATTGATTGTCGTGTTCATTTATCAGCGACATCATGTCAGTAAACATATCGTGATCATGCGCGAGTAACAGGTTGTGCGGGTCGCTTTTCTGTAATGCCCATATCATGATATCTAAGCTTTCATCAATTACATTGTTTTTGTCTAGTACTAAAACGGGTACTGAACCTTTAGGTGAAGCGGTTAACATATCTTTGGGTTTGTTCTTTAAGTCAATAGGGCGAAGCATGACAGGTTGTTTGGCAAGTAATAAGGCCATTCTAGCGCGTATGGCATAAGGGCAGTTTTGTAAAGAATATAACACGGGGGGTGACATGCGCTTTCCTGATTTCAGCAAATTTTTATTCTTTATAATGAAGTATTATTTTTGAAAAATAAAACTTAGATTAATAAATTGAGAGGCTTTAGCTTGTTAAAAGTGTTTAAATTTTCGCAATGGTGGCGTTTATATCTTTTGTTGATGATCTTTTTTGCATCTGACAAGGTTTGGGCGCAAGCAGAAAATTTGCCTGAAACAAATCTCTCTGAAAAAAACTTGCTTGAAGAAGATATGTTTGGAGGTAGCTTGCTGGCGAGTGATGAGTATGAGTTCGAACTTCAAGATAAGGAACTGACTTCTTCTTGGCAAAAGAATATGCGCATCACGCTGCAGCAGAGTTTAATTCAAGGTAAGCGTCTAGAGATTTTTCGAAGTGAAGCGCGTGTTGAGTATGAAGCGGCACCTTGGGAAGGGGCTTATCTCCGTTTTGATAATAAGTATACTTACTATGGCTATAACGATCAGCAGTTAGGTGTGGATAGTGAAACATTTGGTCATAACAAACTCCAAGAGGCGTGGTTACAGCTTAGTAAATCATCCTGTGTGACAAAACTGGGTCGGCAAGGTTTGTCTTGGGGAGGGGTTGAAGGGGCTTTTGCTGTAGATGTTGTGAGTCCATTCGATTTTACAGAGCCGCTTTTAACTGATTATAGCAATATTCGCTTATCTCAAGACATGCTAACAGCAGACTGCTATTTTTCGAATACACACATCCAGTCTTTTTATGTCTTATCCGCAAACATTAATATTTACCAACAAAAAGATACCGCTCTACTGACGAAATTAGAAGAGTCTTTGGAGGATGAGTGGGGTGTTCGAATCACTCAGCGTTGGGAGGGGCTGGATGTTTCGTTTATGTATGCGCACCTTTATGGTAATGACCCGCTATCGGTGATTGATAGTCAGCAATCTTCAGGGTTTCATTTAGATGTTTCACGTTATGATTTTGTCGGTTTAAGTGCCGCGTGGGCAATAGGACGTTTATTATTAGAGCTAGATTTAGGATATAAAAGTAATGAATTGCAAAATTTTTCAGGTAAAGAAAGTTCAGATATTGAAGTCGCTTTAGGTTTTGAATATACCACGTTTAATAATCACCAGCTTAATGCGGGCGTCTGGGTATTTGATGGGATGATACAAAAACCAACGCCCCAAAAAAATCTTAAAACAGGTTCAATACAAGCTTGGAACATGGGTTGGTCCAAAACATATTTGAATGATGATTTGGCTATGAGCTTCTTAGGTTCTTGGTTAACGGAGTCTGATACGCTTTCAACCACACTATTAGCGCAGTATCAGTGGGATGACTATTGGAATTTTTCAACAGCGCTCAGTTATACGGACTCTGCAGAGACAGTTGAGGTGTTATCACTCAATGCTTCTGATCTAACGCTACTAATAAAAGCAAAATTTGAATTTTAAAATTAAATTCATTGTTCATATAAAAAGATTATCTATTTTTAATAGGTATTTGAGTATTTATTTTATAGATGAGGAGTGAGTAAGCTCTGACGTAGCGTAGGTTTAATTTCTGTCGTGCTTTAATAGGAATAGTTTCTAGCATTTTAAAGGTTTTTTTAAAATTGAACTAATAGGTATCTATGTTGGAATGTTGTGTTGGCTCCCCGAGCTGGGCTCGAACCAGCGACAAACGGATTAACAGTCCGTTGCTCTACCAACTGAGCTATCGGGGAATTTCACAACGGAGCGCATATTATCTAGTTGAACTTCGGTCGTCAATAGTTGCTTGGGAAGAAAGTGAACTATTTATCGATATTCTAAAATAAGCTAGAAAAATTGGTTAAAAATACAACATAATGATGAATGCATAACTATTTTTCTTGTATTTCTATTTAGTCTCTATTTTTTAGGTGTTTTAATTATGAGTTATAGTCCTGCTTGGTGGCTTCGAAATGGACACTTTCAAAGTATTTATCCGTCGTTATTTCGAAAATTAGATGACCGCTCTTTTGTTCGTGAACGGATAGAAACGCCAGATAATGACTTTCTAGATTTGGATTGGATTTGTTCTGGCCATAAACGCTTAGTCGTTTTAACGCATGGTCTAGAGGGGCATAGTCGTCGTCCGTATATGCTTGGTATGGCCGCGGCGGCGATGAAAAGTTGGGATGTGCTTTCGTGGAATTTTCGTTCATGCGGCGGTGAGCCAAATCGACACTTGGCGTCATATCATAGTGGTGCAACCCATGATCTGGAAACAGTGATTAATTATGCAATTTCAAAATCTTACAAAGAAATTGCACTGGTAGGCTTTAGTATTGGGGGTAATAAGACATTGAAGTATCTTGGTATGCTAGGAGAAGCATTATCATCAAAGATACTGGGCGCAGTTGTATTTTCGGTGCCTTGTGACCTTTCAAGTAGTTCAAAGCAGCTTGCGCTTAGAAAAAACACCCTTTATATGAAAAATTTTTTAAACAGTTTGAAGCAAAAATTAAAAGAAAAGCAAAACTCATACCCTAATGACATTGATTTAAAGAGTTTTTCAAAAATTAAAAACTTTTACGACTTTGACAGTCAGTTTACAGCGCCGATGAATGGTTTTGAAAGTGCCGAGGAATATTGGTCTAAAAGTAGTAGTAAACAGTATATCGAGTATATAAAGGTGCCAACGCTAATGGTTAGCGCAAAAAATGATCCTTTTCTCACGCCAGAGTGCTTTCCTTATGAGTTAGCAGGTCGAAACTCAATGCTGACACTAGAAACACCTGAGTTTGGAGGCCATGTTGGTTTTATGAGTATTAATAAACATAAACGTTATTGGTCAGAGCTGCGTGCCATGGAGTATTTGGAGTCACTTAGTCTACTTTCGACGCCTGCTTCAGAATAAATAGGGCGAAAAGCTTGGTATTTTATCGTTAGCTAAGTGTTTTCTATTATTTTCCTGATTTTGTATTTACAGCACTTATTAGAAATAAAGCCACAAAAGTAAGAAACTGGTTTTTTTGTGGAGAATAAAGCGGTAAAATCGCGGACTTTCGGGTGTTAAGTATAAGAGTAGCGATATGAGTGTGTCAGAACGCTGGTTATTACCAGACGGAGTCGACGAGTTACTGCCTCCAGAAGCATGGGTTGTTGAGCAAATGAGGCGGTCTATGTTAGACGCTTATGCGAGTTATGGTTATGAGTTGGTTTCTCCGCCATTGATTGAATATATCGAGTCTTTATTAACAGGGACTGGTAACGATCTTGATTTACAAACATTTAAAGTTACAGATCAATTAACGGGTAGAATGATGGGAGTAAGGGCTGACATAACGCCTCAAGTTGCTCGCATAGATACTCATTTATTAAAAAGTAAAGGTATTAGCCGGCTTTGTTATGTTGATACTGTTTTACATACTCGACCTGCTCACACGCTGACTAATCGTAGTCCTTTGCAGATTGGTTGTGAGTTATTTGGTGAAGCAGGGTCTAGCGCCGATATAGAAATTATTTCTTTAATGTTAAACACCCTTGAATTAGCAGGTGTTCAACAAATACATATTGATTTGGCGCATGTAGGTATTTATCGCGGCTTAGTTGAATCTGCGGACATGACGAGTGATGTTGAGAGTCAACTTTTTGATGCCTTGAGTCGAAAATCTTTACCTGACCTTGATGCACTTGCGGTTGCTGCTGATAATGACTGCTCCAAACTGTCAAGTAAAAATGACGCCGTTGTGATTCGTTTAGTGCGTGATATTGCTAATTTAAGCGGAGGTGTTGAGGCATTAGTTCAAATTAGGTCAAAGGTTGAAGCGTTATCGTTATTATTACCTTCGGTAGTGAATGCAATAGAAGAGCTTCAAGTAATCACTTTACAAATTCAGAAACGCTTTTCGAATGTTCAAATAGGCTTCGACTTCTGTGAGTTACGTGGTTATAACTATCATACAGGAATTCTGTTTTCGGCTTTTAGTACAAACTACGGACATGCCCTGGCAAAAGGTGGTCGATATAACGACATAGGGAAAGATTTTGGGAAATCGCGTCCAGCGACTGGATTCAGCGCAGATTTAAAGTCGCTAGTAAGATTGGTAGAAAAGTCTAGAATTGACTCAGTCGTTAAACCCATAGGTGTTTTAGCGCCTGCAGGGGATGAGGTATCATTATTAGATAAAATTGCCGAGTTAAGAAAAAAACAGCGAGTAGTTCAGCAGCTAAGTGATCATGATATTCATGAATCATATAATTGTAATAAACGTTTAGTACTTAAAAATAACGAGTGGCACTTAAAAGACTTGTAATGCTTGAACGTGAATTAAATATATTAAAAATTTAGTACGTGTACGTCGGATATAAGTCCGTCCTTAAAGATATAACGAGAAGAGATATTATGGGTAAGAATGTTGTCATTTTGGGCACTCAATGGGGTGACGAAGGCAAAGGTAAAATTGTTGATTTATTGACCGAACAGGTCGCAACAGTTGCACGTTTTCAAGGTGGTCACAATGCAGGTCATACCTTGGTGATTGATGGTGAAAAAACGGTATTACATCTTATTCCATCAGGTATCTTACGAGAAAACGTATCCTGCCTAATTGGTAATGGTGTTGTATTGGCCCCCGATGCGCTATTAAAAGAAATGGCCGAGCTAGAGGCAAAAGGCGTTCCAGTTAAAGAACGTTTAAGGCTGAGTTTAGCTTGCCCATTGATACTTCCATATCACGTAGCACTTGATCAAGCCCGTGAAGTAGCGAAAGGTGCCGATAAAATTGGCACAACGGGACGAGGTATTGGTCCCGCATACGAAGATAAGGTTTCACGTAGAGGTTTGCGTTTAGGAGACTTAGTTGACCCAGCAACATTTGCGGTAAAGCTCAAAGAAGTGATGATTTACCATAATTTCGTTTTGGAACATTTTTATAAAGTTGACCCCGTCGATTTCGAGAAGACTTTGGCTGAAACATTGGAAATGGCTAAAATAATATTACCCATGGCCGTCGATGTAACAGATGTATTACATGAGTTTCGAAAGAACGGTGACAATATTTTGTTTGAAGGTGCTCAAGGCTCCTTGCTTGATATTGACCACGGTACGTACCCATTTGTGACGTCATCTAATACGACTGCTGGTGGTACTGCGACGGGAAGTGGTTTTGGACCATTGTACTTAGATTATGTTCTGGGTATCACCAAAGCGTATACAACGCGCGTTGGTTCTGGGCCTTTTCCAACAGAGCTGTTTGATGATGACGGAAAGCACCTTGCCGCTAAAGGGCATGAGTTTGGCGCTACGACTGGCAGAGCACGTCGTTGTGGTTGGTTTGATGCGGTAGGCTTACGGCATGCAATTCAAATTAATAGTGTGTCTGGTATTTGTTTAACAAAACTTGATGTTTTAGATGGTTTAGAGAATATTCAGGTTTGTGTCGCTTACAAAACTAAGGCGGGTAAAGAGTTAACGCGTCCACCTCTTGATGGCCGTGGATATGAAGATTTAGAACCTGTTTTTGAAACATTACCAGGTTGGAGTGACTCAACGTTAGGCGTTCAGAAACTAGAAGATCTGCCTGAAAATGCGCGTAACTATATTAAATATATAGAGCAATTAATCGAAGCGCCGGTTGATATTATTTCAACAGGTCCGGATCGTAATGAAACAATTGTTTTAAGACATCCTTTCGACTGATATGTATCACAGAGGTGTTTAGTTAAGCGCCTCTGTAATAGTACTATTTAATTAGTTTTGGATCGGAGTCTTTCTAATAGGCTCGATGTATCCCATCGGCTCCCTCCCATACCTTGCACGTCTGCATAAAATTGATCAATCAATGCTGTAACAGGTAGTTTAGCGCCAATCTTACGCCCCTCAGATAAACAGATGTCTAAATCCTTGCGCATTAAGTCAACAGCGAAGCCATGATCATATTCACCTTTAATCATTGTATTTGAACGGTTTTCCATTTGCCATGATTGTGCAGCACCTTTTGAAATAACATCAATTACTTGATGGCAATCTAGCCCCGCTTGTTCTGCAAAATGTATTGCTTCTGCTAAGCCTTGTACAACGCCTGCAACGGCTAGTTGGTTTGCCATTTTAGTTAATTGACCTGCACCATTTTGGCCGAGAAGTGTAACAGCTTTCGCATAATGGCTCATAATGGGTTTAGCTTGGTTAAATGCGTTATCTTCACCACCACACATAATAGTTAACTGGCCATTAATAGCGCCTTGTTCTCCTCCAGATACTGGTGCGTCGATAAAGTATAAGTCTTTTTTAAGTGCTTTTTCAGCGATTTCGCGCGCAATCCCAGCAGATGCGGTAGTGTGATCAATAAGTATTGTACCTGCGGTACATTGGTTTAATAATCCGTTGTCTGATAGATAGATGTCGCGTAAATCATGATCATTTCCAATACAGGTTATAATAAAATCAAAGTTTTTAAGCGAGGTGGTTAAGGTATTTTGGTGCGTGCCATTAAAGTCTCTTAACCATGCGTCAGCTTTGTCTGGGCTACGATTGTATATTGACGTTGGTACTTCTTTAGAAAGGTGGCTGGCCATGTGGTAGCCCATCACACCCAAGCCAATAAATAATGTGTTATTTGACATCAAATATTCCATTTTTAAAGTGATTGGTTGAATTAAATTACCGAAGCGTATGACTTTAATTCGTTATTGAGTTGTTCTTCTAAGCTTGATTTTCAAGTGCCGGAAGCTCGATAGTAAATGATGTGCCTTGCCCAACTTTACTATCGATAGTGATTGTCCCTTTATGTTTTTCGACCACTACTTTTACAAAATTAAGACCTAGGCCTGCACCTTTTTCACCGTTCACTTCTGAGTGACGCTGGCGACGGAAACGATTAAATATATAGGGTAACTCATGTTTCTCAATACCAAAACCTTGGTCAGTAATTCTAAGTCGAACATGGCTTCTTACTAAGTCTGAAGTGATGCTTATCGTTGTTTCTGTAGGGCTATATTTAATAGCGTTAGATAATAAATTGGTAATCATTCGCTCCATTAACTCTGCGTTACCTGATAACCAAATGGGGTCGGCATCCTCAAAAATAATCTTGATCTGCTTAGATAGCGCAAAATGAGATTGGGCATCTATACTATTCTCGATTGCATTGGCAAGATCGAATTCGTAGAACTCTTGTTCAGCCGTTTGTTCCGCTCGTGTTATCTGAAGAAATTGATCCGATAAATTTAAGCTTCTTTTAGCGTGTTGTTCGATATCAGGGATTAACTTACTGTCCCACTCAATTCTCCCTGTTTTTAATCCATGTAACATAGCTAGTTGGGAAACTAGTGGTGAGCGTACATCATGAGAAAGAAAGTCTATTAATTGATTTTTTTCACGTTGTTGTTGTCTTATTTTTGTTATATCTGAAAGTGTGATCATTAAACCAGCGTCACTTTCAAGATCTACTAAAAATGGTACGCAGTGGATAAGTAAGTCTTTATCATTGTGCTGGATTTCGTCATTAATTTGGTCGCCTGATATCAAGGCTTGACCAATATGTTCGATAATCGCATCATGCAGGATAGGGTCAAATAATGAGTGTATTGGTTTGCCGATTAGGTCAATTTCATCTTTTTTTAACCAGATCAAAGCTTGGCTGTTACAGAATACGATAATGCCAACAGGGTTTGTTACGATCACCGCCCCGGGCATTTCCTCAAAGCCCTTGGTGATAAAAGCACGCATATCCTGCATTGAGTTAATGGCGCTTCTTACTTGTGCAATGCGCCCGGCTATACGTTCATAATAGCGTCTATTTTTACGTTCTGGTGGTGAGAGTAGGTTAAGCTTATCAAGAAATTCGATTGTGTTGACTCTAGTGCTATCTGTATTGTCTGATTTCTCCCAAGAAAATCCAAGTTTGAAGGAATCGCGACCTTGATTAAGTTTTATCCAACTTTCATATCCTGAGTGTTGCCATTGACCTAGCGCTTTCATTTTTGTTTGTGTTAGCTTTTCTTTTTCAAAACTATGTAATGTTAGCTTGTTCTTTATTAACAAGTAGTGCTGGGGTTTAAGTAGTGCTGTTAATGATAAAAAAACTTTTTCGATAGGATATTGGTCTAACTTACGAACATCAATGTTTTGTTGCTTAGTTAACTTTAATAACTCATGATTTAAAAAGCTATTTAAATGACGCATTCGTTGCCAGCTCCACAAGGGATAGGCAATTAGGATCCCAATGACACTATTAATAGGTGGGAACCACGTATGGTCATAAACAATTAGTAAATAACTAAATGAGAAAACTAAGCAAACTAACAACGCTGTCGACGGCATAACATGGGTAGGTTTTAGGCGCGGGAAGAGCAGAATGGGAATCATTATAAATGCAAAGGTTAATAAGTAGCTCCATGTAGAAGAAACAGGTTGTATTGTCGTGTTTGTCATTAACGCTGAGTAAGCATTAGCATGTAATTCAACGCCCGACATAGGGCTTGTAGACTTTGATACCGGTGTCGGAATAACGTCGCCTAAACCTGATGCACTCGCGCCTATTAATACTGTTTTGTCCCGAAATGTATCTGCTGGTATTTGGTCTAGCATGACATCAATATAGCTATAAGTTGGAAACGTGCCGCCTGGCCCAGCAAAAGGTATCAGCCGATATTGTGTTTTGACAGACATGTAGGGTGCAGCTTTTAAATTGTCTATTTCCCTGATGTATTTAATCAATGGGTTAATTTCACTTGCCATGGCCATAGACATACTTGGCCAAAATGCATCACCTACGCCAGAATTTAAGTAGAGTCCTCGGGCTAATCCATCCTCGTCAATGTCAACATGAACATGGCCTAAGCTTTGTGCCGCCTTTACTAATTCTGGTATTGGAAGTATTTCTGATAGTGTATTTCCATGGCTTAATGGATTGATATGTAAAGGTAAAATTACATGTCCATTGTTCTTAATTGATCGTGCAAAAACTAAGTCGTCGTCTGGATATTCAGAGCCTTTTTCAGAAAAAAGAATGTCGAAGGCAATGAGCGCTGTATTGTACTCCGACAGCTTATCTATGAGCTGTGCATGAACACCACGTCGCCAAGGCCATTGACCTATTCCATTTAAGCTTTTCTCATCAATAGCGATAATAACGGTATTTGGGTCTATGGGGGCGGGTGCGACATTAATCGCAATATCGTAAGCAAGTAGATCTAAACGTTTGGCTGCTTGTGCATAGATGAATAAGCCGCTGATAAGTAGTAGAGCGAGCGTAAGAAGATACTGCTCATAAGGGCGAGGGTCATTTAGCTTGGATGACATGGTGTAGCTTTAGCTAGTCCTTTTTTATATTTATAGCATGCATTGCAGGTAGCCTTAAGAATATATATATTCGTTTCGGGCATCTACTTTGAATTTAATTCTTAATGTATAGCTCTTTAACAGGCCCGTACTCTGACGCGTAAAGCTCATTACTAATTCCTTTTACTCTAGCATAGTAACGTTTTCCTGGACTAAGCCTTAAATGTGCTTTTGTTTTTCCAATTATTTCTTCTTTTAATATTGTTTGAAAGTTACTTGAGTCAGATACTTGTAAAGTATAGCCTTTTGCATGATTTATTTTACCCCAAAATAATCCTACTTGGTTTTCGATATAGTTAACACTCAGAATTTTAACTGGTTTGAGTAAGCCGCGCACAGTAAATTTTCGAGCAGGGGTCGTGCTTTCTTGGTTGTTGGTTAATGCAATAACACGCCAAAAATAAGTTCCTGGAGTTAGTCCTTTACGCAACTCTGTCGTTGTTGACGTGCTAAAATCAAAATTAGTTATGATTCTTTTAAAGTTTTTATTGTCCGATACCTCTAATTTGCCTTTGGCGTTTTTATCTTCAATTTGCCAAGAAAATGTAGGTGTAGTTGAATCAATACTACTACCATCCAGTGGTGCTAGCTGTTCTGCTACTTCAGTCAGAACGTTCACGGATAACATAGAGTTCTGACTCAAACCTTCAAAGCCTTTGTCATTGACAGCGCGCATAGCAACTTGATAATTACCATTTTTAACATTATCTAATATCACTTCAGGTTTAATGATATTAGCTGATTGAATCATTTTTTTACCACTGTCCGTCAGTTCATAGTGATAGCTTGGAGATTTTTCCTTACCTTTCCAACGGAGAGTGGTTGGCAGATCTTTTATGATTTTTTTAGCAAATTGGTTTTTAGGTGCTGCAGGAAGGCGACTTCTTTCAATAGAAGGGTCACCTTGCTTTATTCGTGCGCCTTCCCCTGTGCTAATAATTATATTGCCGTGTTGATGGCTAAAGTTTACGGATCCCTCTGTTACCTCTAGTTTAGTCTCTTTAGCGCTTGCTTCTAAGCGAAACTTTGTTCCTCTAACCGCTGCCACGGCAGAAGGTGTCGTAATTTCGTAACTGGACCCTTTAACAAGTGGCGGTATTTCTGTTGATAGAGAGCCTTTTTTGAGACGTAGTTGCGTATCGACCATGCCTGTTTTCCCATAATGGGATAACTTGTTAAAAATTAGGTTAGAGTCTTTTTCTAAACGTATCAGCGAGTTATCAGCAAGTTTAATTAAAAGTGTGCCATTTTTAGTCGCTACTTCATCGCCCACATAAATGGGCATGTTCGCTTTTAAAACTTTGAAATAAGTATCTTTGGTTCTTTTAATTTGTGCGCTGCCGGATATTGACAAGGTTCTAGCTGGTTTTGGTTGTTGTTTTAACCAGCGAATTGGTACACGAATAATTGAACCAGGCTCAAGTGAGGCAATATCATCAATGCGGTTGTAGCTTACTAGGTCTGTCCATTGGTATTTATTATTGAGCAGTTGTTTGCTTATTTTTTGGAAATTATCTGATGGCCTTAAGGTATAATGCCATTCTTGGTTCTTGCTTTCCTTTTCTTTGGATAGTGTATTCGTTGAGACAGTGCAAGCTAACATTGCACAGCAGAACAATACAAAATATTTTATATTGGCTGAAACGTTTAAGCTTGCTTGCATTTACTTCTCCGAATAGTTTCTTCTTACTAATTTCTAAAGTCTTTATTCACTGACGCGTTCTAAGCGATAACCATGCTGATAAATTGTTTTTACTCTAAAACCATTTTCAGGTTTTATATTCAATTTTCTCCTTAAACGGCTCATATGGGTATCAACGGTTCTCGTGTTGATATTACTTGAAATGCCCCAGACTCTTTCAAGTAAAAAATCTCTTGATAGTAAACGACCGATGTTTTGGAACATGAAAACAGCTAAATCAAAGTCTTTATCTGTTAGCGTAATATCTTCACCACTTGAGATAATTGATCGCTTATTTATGTTAATAATATAGGGGCCGATTACCAGCTCTTCTTGATCTTCAGTTTCACTGCCTGTTCTTCGGCTGAGGGCATTTAATCTTGCTTTAAACTCCGCAGGGCGTGCGGGTTTTACCAGGTAGTCATCAGCGCCAGCATCGAGGGCGGTTACAATGTCATTTTCACCGTCTTTCTGAGTTAAAAATAAAACTGGAATCCTCCAGCTTAGCTGGGAACGAATTTCTTTTAATACTTCAGTACCATCCATGTCTGGAAGCTGCCAATCTAAAATTAACATATCATAACTATTATGCAATACGGCATATGCAAATGACTTTCCGGTATGGAAGTAGTCGCAACCATGTCCATTCTCGACTAATAGCGCACTTAAATTCTCGGCTTGTTCGATTTCGTCTTCAAGTAGTGCGATCTTCATTCATTTCCCCTATCTTTACACTTACGATGTTATTGCGAAATTTTATTTTTGTATTGTTTTTCAGTGTAGATGCTTTTTTACATTTGCGGACTTTTCTTTTTAGATTCAATACTTTCTGTTTATATTGCACATGCTTGTACCTATACATAATCGCAAAAAAAACTACCCAACACTGTGTCGCTTTGTTGTTGTTTTGTATTTAGATTAAATGACTCGCTTTATGTTATAAGAAGCAGTAATATTTTTGACTATATAAACATGATAGGTCCAGAGTGAAGGAGTTCAGTGTGGAAAGACAAAAAAAAATACAAGCAATGGTTAGTGGAGCTATTAACGTAGCTTATCTTGATCTTGTTAATGAGAGTCATAAGCATAGTGTTCCAGAAAATTCTGAGACGCATTTTAAGCTTACTTTAGTCAGTAATGATTTTGATAAAATGTCAAAAGTAGCGCGACATCAAAAAGTTTATGGAGCGGTTAGTGCTTTAATGCAAGAAGGCTTGCATGCGCTAGCATTGCATACTTACTCTCCAGAAGAGTGGGAGCTATCAAAACAAAAAATACCTGAATCACCAGATTGCATGGGTGGTTCAAAAGGAGCGTAATGTGAGCCAGTTTTTTCAAATACATCCAGAGAACCCTCAGGCTAGACTAATTCGTCAAGCTGTTGATATTATTGAACAGGGTGGTGTGATCGCTTATCCAACAGATTCCGCTTATGCCCTTGGTTGCCATTTGGATGATAAACGTGCTGTAGACCGGATTCGCCAAATCCGAAAGCTAAGTGATAAACATAATTTTACACTAATGTGTCGTGACCTTTCAGACATATCAACGTATGCAAAAGTAGGGAATGTACAGTATCGTCAAATAAAAGCACATACGCCCGGAGCATATACATTTATTTTAGATGCAACGACCGAAGTGCCAAGACGCTTGATGAATCCAAAACGTCGACAGATAGGTATTCGTATTCCTGATAATCAAATTGCACTCGCACTGTTAGAAGAGTTAGCGCAACCTTTAATGAGCACCACGCTAATACTACCGGGTGAAAGTGATCCTATGACTGATCCCTATGATATTCGTGCAACGCTTGAGTATGCATTAGATTTAGTCATTGATGGTGGGTTTTGTGGTTTTGATGCAACATCTGTTGTAGATTTATCTATAGAGCCTCCCGTTGTTATCCGAGAAGGCTGTGGCGATATTTCCGCTTTTACTTAATGGCACTCCAGTTAAGCATTCAAAGTAAAATGATAGTTTTCGCTGTGTTGTGATGGTTCATTGTATGGGTCGATTGAAGTCGCGGACTCCTTTATTGCTGTTGTATTTTTTAGTGTATCGTAGCGGTGAGCAATATCATTTAGTTTGTTGTATTCATTGTCTTCACTAATAAGTGAATTGAATAAATTATTTCCTACACCATATGCGCTTGAAAGTTTTACAACATTATCAACATAATTCAGTGTCGGTTGTTGTTGGCTCAAGCGACTAAATGACCCTTTAAAGGTCTCACTATTATTAAGTTCATCACTAATACGCTCAAGATCGCTTTGCAGTAATGCCCCTTTAATAGATACATTACCAAACAAGTCTTTTTCGACTTTTAATTGTGTGTGGATGCTTAATTTATATTCAGCGAGTTTATTTTTTAAGGTTTCTTGAACAATCGCATTATCTCGTCCTAACTCGTTTTTATAAGCCTCAATTTTTACCTTTTTGATGTTCGGGTTCGTTTGTAGTCGAAGAATTGTGACATCATCGTCAGAGAGGTGTTTTTTATCTTGGGCGCTCGAGGCTCCAGAACCTGTGTTGGACTGTTGTTGTCTGAGGTTTTGAGGTATTTGAAGTGCTTGCTCTGTTGATATATGTGCCATAGTATCGTCCTCTTTCCTTCCGTGATAGGCAAAGCGTGTCCGGTTTTTGACGCTTTTAGATATTTAATCGATTTATGTCTACTTATATATAAGTATTAGCAATATCAATACCATAAAAGGGGAGTGGAGAAAGTAACAGAGGTTTTTCTTAACAATGGAGTAAGTGTTGTCTTAGAAATGGACTAGATCATTGGTGAGAAGACAGGCTTCACACCAATTTTTTGGGATCTAGTTTATACCACTTATATTAGTTAATGATCTTTATGAGAGTGCAGACGTTCAAAGTATATAACCAATAAAATAGGCAAGGTTACAACAATTGTTGATAAATCGTAGCCCGTTGCGGTTCCTTTCAAGAAACAGTGGCTTAGAAACATAAATATATCTAAAGTGACTAATCCAAAAAAAGCGCCTGCAATGTATTCATTTTGTGAGGTGGGTAAATCAGCTGCCTGTTCACTCATACTGTTCTCCTTGTATATTATTTTTAGAGTTTGAAAAATTTAGGTGTAAAACAAGTAGTATAGCGATGAAAGTTTAAATACTACAAGGTCAATTTAATATTATGCTTATGATCGACTTTATTTTACGTTATTTTAACGGTTCAAGTGAGGCCATTAATGCTTTTAACTACATTTATGCATAAAGCTTTATTGTGCTAGTAATAGCAAGTACTGGGTCGCCTTTGTTAATAAAGCTGAATAAAATAGATCCATAATATTTTTTAATGTAGAGGTGAATCAAGGTATGTCATCGATTGAAATGCATAAACACTATAAAAAAATTTCAAAGGCAATTGAATATTTGAATCAGAATAGGGCGCTCCAACCCGATTTATCGAGCCTTGCCAGCTATGTTGGTATCAGTGAATTTCACTTGCAGCGTTTGTTTACAAATTGGGTGGGCATTTCTCCAAAGCAGTTTCTAATGTATCTCACACAGGACTACGCAAAATCACAGTTAGAAAAATCTAGTGTTTTAAATTCGGCATTAAATAGTGGTCTAAGTAGCGCTAGTCGCTTACATGATTTGATGATTCAATTTGATGGTGTAACGCCAGGCGAGTTTAAGAAAAAGGGTCGCGGGCTTGACATTTGTTATGGGATCCATGAAACCCCTTTTTCATATTGTTTGCTAGCGACTACAAAAAGAGGTGTCTGCAAACTCGCTTTTTTTGATGACTCTTGCCAGTCTGAGTTATATATTCAAGAGCTTAAATCTGATTGGCCAAACGCTATTGTGACTGCTGAACAAGCATTAACGAAGGAAGTAATTGATCGCATTTTTCCAAAAACTAAGCAAGTAAAGTCAGACCCGTCTTTGTCAGATGATCAGGCATCATTACATCTATGTTTAAAGGGGACGCCATTTCAATTGAAAGTATGGCAAGCTTTATTATCAATACCCGATGGTAGCTTGTGCTCTTACCAGCAAATAGCCGATTCTATTGGCGCCTCATCTAGTGTAAGGGCTGTTGCTTCTGCGGTTGCAAAAAATAATATTGCTTATTTGATTCCATGTCATCGCGTCATTAAAAGTACAGGGGCATTTAATAAGTATCGTTGGGGGGTATTGAGAAAAAAAGTCATGATATTAAAAGAAGCCGCGCTATTAACAAGTCATATTTAATGGTGTTTTGGTAAGAAAAAAGAAATACCGGCAGCTATAGCAATAAATAAAGCTGACGCTATTAAGCAGACCTCTAAGCTATAATATTGATACAGAAAGCCTGAGAGTAGGGTGCCTATTAATCTTCCTGCAGCGTTGGCCATATAATAAAAGCCAACATCAAGAGAAACACCTTCAACTTTTGCGTAGGCAATAATTAAGTAAGAGTGAATTGATGAGTTGATAGCAAAAAAAGCACCAAAAATGAGTAAAGTAATCACTAAAGTTTCAGATGATAAACCTATGGTCGACTCAAAAAAGGCAAGCAATGCTGTAATAATAATTAATGGTAAAGCCCACAAAAAAGTAGAGTAACCATTAGGCGCCCGATTTGATATTGCTTTTGTGATTTTTGGTGATAATGTTTGCATGAATCCGTAAATAATTATCCACACAGCGAGAAGTGTTCCAACTTCTATGTGACTCCAAGCCAACTGTGTTTGTAAGTAAACAGGAAGCGCGACGACAAACCAGATGTCACGTGCGCCAAACAAAAATAAACGTGCAGCAGATAAACGATTTATTTCAGTGCTTTTCGAGAATAATGTTTTGAATTTAGCTTTAAAAGGCTGGTTGCCTAAGTCATCTTCTAAAAGATATACGCTAGAAATCAAGGCAAGACAAAGCATAATTGCCAAAGAGATGACCGCTCCTTGAAAGCCAATTAGGCCTAACAAGGCTGCGCCTAAAAAGTAACCTACGCCTTTTAATGCATTTTTAGAGCCTGTAAGAATTGCTATCCAATGATAAAGTTTACTTTGTGCATCTTCGGGTATGAGCGTTTTGATACTACTTTTAGCACTCATTTTACTTAAATCTTTAGCGATACCTGATAACGCTTGCACCAGCATAACGTAAGCTATCGTCAGTAAAGAGGGAGGTAAAAGCAGCATTAACAACGCGATAATCTGAATTGTCAGCCCAAGTTTTAGCGTTAAATTAAGTCCTTTATGTGCGGCTAGCCACCCGCCAAATAGGTTGGTAATCATGCCGAAAAATTCATATAGAATGAATAAGCTAGCAATTTCCAAGGCGCCGTAACCTAGTTGGTGGAAATATAACACCACTAGCATACGCAAAGCGCCGTCGGTCAGGGTGAAAGCCCAGTAGCAGCCCGTAACGGTTAAATATTGAGAAAGTTTCGTATCCATATATGTTTATGTATTTTTCTTTATTGGCTAAACTATTTTTTGATCGAATTACCTACTAAACAAACCAGCTCGATCATGCGATTTACATAGCCTATTTCGTTGTCGTACCAAACAAAGAGTTTTAATTGTGTGTTATGAATGACCATAGTAGAGAGGGCATCAATAATTGCTGAGCGTTTATCGTTAGTATAATCAACAGAGACCAATGGCTTTTCTTCATACCCAAGTATATTGATCAATTCGTTTTCAGATGCTGACTTTAGTGCTTGGTTTACTTGTTTTTTGGTGACGCTTTGTTCAAGTTCAAAAACACAGTCTGTTAAGGATGCGTTAGCGAGCGGAACTCTTACAGCCATACCATTTATTCGGCCTTTGAGCTCAGGAAAAATCTCGGCAATGGCGGTAGCGGATCCTGTAGAGGTTGGAATTAGAGATTGTCCACATGCGCGAGCGCGTCTTAAGTCACTATGGTATTCATCTAGTATACTTTGGGTATTTGTTATGTCATGAATTGTGGTAATCGTGCCATGTTTAATGCCAAATTCCTTTTGGATTACAGCAACAACAGGTGCGATACAGTTTGTAGTGCACGACGCTGCGGTTACGATGTCGTGTTCAGTTTCGTTATATAAGTGGTCATTCACTCCCATTACGATATTCAGAGTCCCATCTTTGACCGGCGCAGATACAACAACTTTTTTAATGCCTTGTTTAAGATATTCTTGTAGTTTTTCTTTACTTTTAAATTGGCCAGTACAATCGATCAAAATATCAATATTTAAGTCTTTCCAAGGCGTTTCATCAATATTTCTATTGGAAGAAAAGCTCATGACTTTATCATTAATGACTAATGAGGAATCTTGAGCTGAAACATCATGCTCCCAGGTGCCATGTACTGAGTCATATTTGAGTAAGTGCGCTGCAGTTTCACTATTTCCAGCAACTTCGTTGATATGAACAAATTCAAAGACTTCTTCAGCGTTCTTTGTGAGAGCGCTTCTAAAATCTGGTGAGTCCCATGCCGCTCTAAGAGCCAGACGTCCAATTCTTCCAAAACCATTAATAGCAATACGGATAGTCATAGCTCACCTTGAGTTAGTAGTTTTATCGGAGTCATTTTTTAACAGCAATCCATAGTTTGAGAAAGGTTTAATACATCTTGATTGCAATCAGTGCAGTGTTGAAAGGCGTGTTTTAAAATATTTAGTAAATAGTGTAATGGGTTGGATGGCTCCATTAGCGTTAAAGCATAATACTGCCAATTACCCTGGCGACGACTTTTAACAAGAGTGCCTTTTTTTAAGTAAGCTAAATGCCTTGAAACGACACTTTGTGGCAATGATAGGGTTGTTACTATGTCACAAACGCAAAGCTCGTCGCGTTGGAGAAGCAAATTAACAATGCGCAGACGCACCGGTTCTGAGAGTGCTTTGTAAAATTGAGCTAAATAGATTGTGTCCATATAATAAAGTATATTTGTCTTAGCAAATATAGGCAAGTATTTAATGAACATATAAAGATATTAAATTAACTATGCTTTTTGAGTATGACTTAGAGTGCTTGATTAATAGTAAGGTAACAAAGATTAAGCTGAAGACACTTCCTTCAAACAAATGCTTCCTTTGCCACTTTTTTTGGCTTGGTAGCAGGCTTTGTCAGCAGCGCTTAGTAAATCATTAAAGTTTTGTTTTTGGTTGCTGTAACCTATACCAATACTGGCGCCAAGTTCTTGACTATGCTCGAACTGCTGAAATGTAGCTATTTTCTCTATGATTTTTTGAGCGACAATTTTAGCTTGTTCAACTGTGTCTGATTGCGGCTGACCGAATAATATCACTTATTTTAATGAGTGCATCATCGCCAGCTTGATGGCCAAAGGTATCGTTTAGTGTTTTGAAATTATCTAGATCGATAAAAATAATTGAAGTAGTTATTTTATGAGTGTTGGTGGCGGTAGAGTTAAATATATTTTTAAATTCGTCTCGGTTTAATAAACCCACAAGGCCGTCATGTGTGGCTCTATAATGTAAAGAGTG
>JBLHVH010000010.1:0-35187 GCA_047628385.1 Oleiphilaceae bacterium | reverse complement strand
ATCCAATCCAATCCGATACAGGCTCTATCAGCGACGACAAAAATTGGTCTGAGTTGAAAAACAGAAAGTTTATGTTGATAATCAAAAATAGCGGTTAGGGTAGTTGCTGCCTAAAACAGGGAGTTTTTTATTAGGGAGGCAGTATTATTTCCACTGAATTAGCGCAGGCTTTGCGCTCTTAAGCCAAGGTGTAGCGTGCTCAAAATTGATCAGAAAAAATTATATGCCAGTCATGAATTAACATGGTTTATCATCGATTTTGTGATGCTGGCTTTATTGATGGTCAACTTATTTTGGATTATTTTTGACTGGTTTTTCGCTGCTGCTTTCATACAGCAGGGTCTACAGAATAACGCCAACTGGTTATACGAAAGCTATCTTCCGATACACAAAAACTTTGTTTTGTATGACATGGCTTTCATCGTTATATTCTTAACAGAGTTCGCGATACGATGGGTAAGGGCTATCCACCTGAAAACTTACACCCGATGGTACTTTTATCCGTTCATTCACTGGTATGATCTGATCGGCTGTATCCCCTTTGCGGGTGCTCGAGCTCTACGCTTTTTACGCGTTTTTTCGATTTTATATCGTTTGCAAAAACATCAAATAATTGATTTAAAACAGAATAGTGTCTTTAAATTTATACAGTTTTATTATGAAGTTGTGTTGGAGGAATTGTCAGATCGCATCGTCGTCAAGGTATTGGCTGCTACGCAAGAGGAGCTAAAGCATGGTTCGCCTCTGGTGCATCGAATCCAAAATGAAATACTCCTTCCGCGGCAAGAACTTCTTGTCTCTTGGCTTTCTAAACGCGTTGCCGCCGCATCACGCAAGGGTTATCTTCCTAATAAGGAGGCACTCAGAACTTACTTGGGTGGCATTGTAGATGAATCGATGACCAAAAACGTAGACCTTCGGCGAATCAAGAAAGTACCTATGGTCGGTGAGATGGTTACAGAAGCCCTGGAGAGAGCGGTAGGAGACATTGTTGCTGAAGTTATTCATCAGATACTTAGTGATCTAGGCTCGTCAGAAAATCATGCCTTTATCGAAGATATAGCGCAAGTATTATTGAGCCAAGACAATGAAGGCGAATCATCAAATGCATTACAAGGTCAAGTACTCGATGTAGCGATAGAGGTTCTAGAATTAGTGAAAGAACAAGTGAAGCTAAAGCGTTGGCAGGAGTCGCTTTAGCGAGTAAATAAAGCCGAATAGGGAGGTTGTTTAGTTCGTAATATTTAAACACTATTTGAATGTTTTAATTATTCTCGCATCAATAATTAGAATGAAGTTTGTCATCCAATAAACGACCCCACCAATAACTATAAGGGTGCACGACAGACACTCGCTTATCACCTTGATACACCGGGTAGCCTTTATTTGCCCACTCAAAAATTGAACCCTCTAAATTGTAGATATTTTTATAGCCACGTTGTTGAAGCTGTTCAACTAGAGCGGCTGAACGATAACCGACTGAACAATACAGTATGGTGATGCGGTTCTTCTCTTGTTTGTCTAAAATGGCCATCACCTGCTCTATCTTCGGCGTTAGCTTTGCGCCGTGAATTTGGCTTACTGAATATTCATCGGGTGCGCGCACATCTAATAATAGAGGTAATTGTTTCGACGTCGCGGATAATTTTTCATGAAGTTGTTTGATAGATACCTGTTTTATCATAGGATATTTAACTAGAATTTTCTTTTTGATATCAAATAACGGGTCATTTTTTTGGCTAGCTAATGCCAACGCGGGTATCAATATCAAGCTGAAAAAGCATATCCTGCGAAACTCGGTACTGAAATGTCTGAAAACAGATGAGTAATTCATAGTGTGGTTCTCAATGTCATATAGATAGGCCTGCAAAAAGTCGACATAATGCGTCTACTACGCTTCGCATATTTTGAGCTTAAATTTAAATAACAGGTAAACTAAAAACGATACGCGCACCGTGGCTAAAACTATCATCTAGCCATATTTTTCCACCTTGTCGAGCGATCATTTCACCACTAAGATTAAGTCCTAAGCCATTTCCGGGTTCTCCTAAGGTGCCACCTTCACTCGCGACAGACTCATTGAATAGCTTAGCTTTTATGGTATCTGGAATAGCTTGACCAGTATTTTGTACGGCAATCTTAATCGCGTTATCAACTTGATTTGCGTGTATCAGGATTTCATTATTGCGTTCTGAATACTTGATTGCATTGGATAGTAAGTTTCGAAGAACGGCTTTAAGCAACGTGTCATCGGCGAACACCATTAGTTCAGGTTCAATCTCTAAAGTAAGACTCAAATCTTTGGCATCTAAAGCTGGCGTGAGTATTTCTTTTGCTGATTGGCAGAGCGCCACTAAGTTATGGGAAGCAGGCCTGCATTGCTTTTGACCAATACATTCATTCGCCCATTGTAAAATTTCGTCTAACAATTGGTAAATGGTAAGCGAAGAATCTAAAATCGCTTTTGAATAAGTGCTGATGGCACTTGGGTCCATACTATTTGCTTTGGTTACCAAAACACGCGACAAACCTAATATGCCGTTGAAAGGGGAGCGTAAATCGTGTGCGATCATCGCGTAAAATTTTTCTTTTTCTGCATTAATTCTTTTCAAGCGCTTGTTATGAAGGCGCAATTCTAATTGACTGACGACTTGATGGGCTAAGGTGGTTAGCGCTTTTTTCTGGGTATCACTTAATTTTTTTGCTTCATTATCGATCACACATAAGGTACCAAGAGGGTAGCCTTGGTCGTTGATTAATGGCGCGCCAGCATAAAAACGAATGCTGGGTGCTTCGGTAACTAAAGGGTTATCAGTAAAACGCTCGTCTTTTAACGTGTTGGGCACTTCGAATACATCTTCCTGCAATATTGCATGTGAGCAAAAGGCGATTTCTTTCTCTGTTTCCTGAGCATCCAATCCTACACGCGACTTAAACCACTGTCGGTGATCGTCGACCAAGCTGATAAGTGAAATAGGGGTGCCGCAGATGATAGAGGCTAGTTCGGTGAGCTCATCAAAACAACGTTCATCGTCGGTATCGAGCACCTCGTATTTTAGCAACTCTTGAACCCGGATTGATTCTTGCGGATGATCTTTTGCACTTATCATGGATTAAACCAGTTATTTAAAAGGTATCAATAAGATTAGACCACTCAGGGGTGTGGTCCAGTATTGTTTGTTTAGCGCAATAATCTTAAGTCTGAGCAAACACTATTGCAACATGCCATATAAATCTTTTGGGTTGGCCGGAGAAGGGATCATATTTATTTCTTGGCCAATGTTTAATTGTTCACTCAAGGTATAGATTAACTTTAAAATAGAAAAATCTTCTAAAGCAAAACCAACGGAATCAAATAGGGTAATTTCTTTATCGTTTGTTCTGCCGGTTTTGTTGCCATTAACGAGTTGCCAAAGTTCAGCATGCACCTTTTCATTCGGTGTGTTTTGAATCTCTCCTTCTATTAAACTTTGTGGCAAATACTCTACGATAATTTTGCATGCCTGCAATAAGTCAGTCGGAAGCTCTGTTTTACCCGGGCAATCTCCTCCGATAGCACTAATGTGGGTACCTGCTTTAACGGCATTTAGATTAAACAAACAGTTATGTTTTTTTTGTGCCGTAGCAGTAATAATCATATCTGCCTCTTTAACGGCTTCGACAATTGATCCGCAAGGGTGCAAGTCTACTTTACCTTGCAAGTGATGCTGGAATTTTTCCATTGCCTGCGAGTCGGGGTCGAAATAACTTATTGTCTCAATGGGTAATACTGTTTGAGTTGCTAATACCTGGAACTCTGATTGAGCACCGGTGCCGATGATGGCTAAGTGGTGACTATTTTCTCTCGCCAAATATTTTGCGCCTAAAGCTGTGGTGGCCGCAGTGCGCATTGCTGTGAGCAAGGTCATTTCACTTAGCATTAGGGGGTAACCATTCTCTACTTCAGCAAACATACCTAGTGCCGTGACGCATAGTCGGCCTTTAGGGGTGTTACCGGGGTGACCGTTGACAAATTTATAGGCGTAATGTTGAGTGTCAGAGCAGGGCATGAGTTCCATAACTCCTTGCGGGTAATGGGTCGCATGGCGGGGTGATTTATTAAAGTCAGACCAACGTGAAAAGTCTTGTTTTAGTGCTTCGATCACTTGAATCATTAGCGATTCAATACCAAAGTGATGTACAATTTCTTTTACGTGATCAACAGTAATAATACGCATCGAAAAATCTCCCTTCTGTGACAAAAGTCAGACTGTGCACATCATTAATTTTAGTCGATAACATCAAACAAACAACAAAATTCGCAATACTCGTACATAGCGACTGATGCGATATTGTTACATGGTAAAAATATTCAACTTGTTACCGTCTAAATCGCGAAAATATCCCGCATAGAATGATCCGCCTCTTAATCCTGGCTTTCCTTCATCGGAGCCTCCGAGTTCGAGCGCTTTTGCATAAATAGTATTTACTTTTTCTTGAGAGTCGACCATTAGAGCGACCATCATTCCATTACCCACGGTTGCCGCTTCTTTGTTAAAAGGTTTTGAAATCGCTACAGACGCTTTGCCTGGCCCAGCGCTCCATCCAATAAACGTTTCCATATTCATAAACCGCTTAGCCCCCATTTCGGCTAATAGTGCATCATAAAATTTAGCCGCGGCCTCAAAGTTATTTGTACCCAGTGTGACGTATCCAATCATGAGTGTCCCCTTCAGTTTTTATTTATAGTTTTGTTTGTTTGAACTGGTTTATAGCCAGTTGAACATAAATAAGGCCGTGCGATCAATGCTGAAAAACAGTATTCCAAATACGTATTTTATGAGAATTATCTTGCTGATGTATTGGTAATCACAAAAGAGTTTTAAAATTTTTTGAATGCGTGCTGTTAAGTTTTATAGAAGAGCGAAAGTATATAGTTATGACAAGTCATCGTGCTAATTTGAATTTATAGAGCGAGCAAACGACTACTGTTAGCATTAAATAAAAACCCATTGTATTGCCTTAGGGAAATGTCGATACGTCATCCGTACTGAAACTTTTGAAACTTGAGCTGAACTAGTTCGTGTGGCAATCAATTATTAGCTTGTGGTAATGGAACACAGTTACCAAGTAAAAAGAACGTCAAGGTGTACTCAAACTTCGACGTTAACTTTAGTGACTCTGCTAGTTTGTTGAAAAAGGTTCACATTAGCGTATGAAGAGACTGATTAGAACGTGTTTTTCAAGCGTTCAAAAGTAAGTTTCGGTTATGATAATCTGGCTAAGGGGGTCCAGGTTGTCTGAGGGTTGCATGGGTGCAATCACGATATATATTTATATAATGTCGTGGTTTGTCACGTTAAATTACAATGAATATAGCAGTATTAAGGCGTATATAGTCCTGCTTATTTAGTGATCAGCGCTATATTTCCTCCAATGGCAGCAATGTTATTACTAATGCATGTTTCCGTTGCAAACCGGGGTAAATAATTTGGTCCTCCTGCTTTAGGGCCGGTACCTGATAGACCTTGTCCGCCAAAGGGTTGAGATCCGACTATAGCGCCTATTATATTGCGGTTGATGTAAATATTCCCAACATTCAGGTCGTTAGCAATGGATGTTGCCCATACTTCGTTGCGACTATGAATACCGCACGTTAAGCCGTATCCATACTGATTAATCTCGTCAATAACGTTTTTGATTTTTTTATGTTCATACGTAATGATGTGAAGTATAGGGCCAAAGTGTTCTTCTTCTAAATCTGTAATATGATTAATTTCAAAAACATGTGGCGCGACAAGATTTGTAGAATTTACTTCAGGGTGTAACTTACAAGCAAAAATGAGTTTGTGGTGTTTTTTCATCTCTTTTATATGCTGCTTAAGTTTATCCTTTGCATCGGTGGATATGACTGGGCCAATATCGGAGTCTATTTTTGCTGGATCGCCAATAGATAGTTCTGCCATAGCGCCTTTTAGTAAAGATATAATCGAGTTTGCGGTTTCTTCTTGTAAATAGAGCACTCTAAGTGCTGAGCAGCGTTGTCCTGCCGTGTAAAATGCGGACTGAATGACATCTTTTACCACCTGTTCAGGTAACGCTGAGCTATCGATAATCATGACATTCTGTCCGCCTGTTTCAGCAATGAATGGGATAATGCCATGAGTTCGCTGTGTCAGTGCTTGGGAAATATTCTGTGCTGTTTCAGTCGATCCTGTAAACGCAACACCGGAAATTTTAGCGTGTGTGCAAAGTGCTGGGCATATTTGACTGCCTCGCCCAGGCGTAAAATATAGGACTTTTTTAGGTAGGCCTGCTTGGTATAGCAAGTCTACTGCAAACCGTGCAATCAAAGTACTTCGTGCTGCTGGTTTTGCGATTACTGTGTTGCCGGCCATGAGAGCCGCGCATAGTTGGCCGCTAAAAATGGCAAGCGGGAAATTCCAAGGGCTGATACATAAAAATACCCCTCGGCCTCTCAGCTCCAAGGTGTTTTTCTCGCCGGTTACACTCGGTAGCGTGTTTGATTGAGTAAATAAAGTAAGACCGTTTTGTGCATAGTAATAGGCAAAGTCGATGGCTTCACGCACTTCATTTAATGAATCAGGAATGGTTTTCCCCGACTCTCTTATTAATAATGAGACAAGTTCACCTTGGTGCGCTTGCAGTATTTTAGCGTAGTTTAAGAGTATGTTTGCGCGCTCACTTGCGTTTGTTTTACGCCAAGTAGAAAAATAATCGTGTGCTTGATTAAGTTGTTCAAGGGCTGTCGTCTTATCGAACTGGTGGCAGGTACCAACAAGTTGTTCATCATAAGGACTTAAAGTATGACTTATAACAAGATTCTGGCTTGGTTCAGTTGTCTTGACGTCGTTTTCCCAAATATGGGGCTTAAGCGCCTCTAATTTTTGCATTAGCGCATCACTCTTTGAGGTATTGGCTAAATTGAAGCCTTGAGAGTTACGGCGAATCGATAGATAAATAGCGTCTGGCAGCGGTAGCGTTAGCGAAGATTCATTGATTAATACAGGGTGTAGGCAGAGTTGAGTGATTTTTGTGTCGGGGCTTAGTAATTGTTTTAAAAAAGAATTGTTAGCGCCATTTTCTAATACGCGTCTCACAAGGTAGGGTAGCAGTTCTTTATGTTGGCCAACAGGCCCATAAATTCTAACATTTAGATTTGGATAATGGGTTCTGAGCGCTGTATATAAGTGTTCTCCCATACCGTACAGGCGTTGAAATTCGAAGGAGTTATCGGGCTCAGCGCGACTTAAAATATCACAAATAGTGACTGCATTATGGGTGGCAAATTGAGGATAAAAATACTGTCGATTATTGAGTAAAAAGTCTGCGCAAGCAAGGTAGCATAGCTCGGTATGGTGCTTTTGAGTGAATACTGGATAATAATCTAAACCTTCAACTTGAGCCTGCTTTATTTCACTATCCCAATAAGCACCTTTAACTAATCGTACTGAAATTTTTCGGCCACTGCATTCAGATAGATGTTTCAAGTATTTAAGTAATGCTAAAGCACGTGGACTGTATGCTTGCACTGCGAGTCCAATATGTGTGCTTTTGCCACAGGAGGGCAGTGTAAATAGCTTTTGAAAGACATCGAGTCCAAGTGTTTGACGGTCTGCTTCTTCTGCATCGATTGTCAGGTCAATATTATGTTGGTTGGCTAACTTCATTAAGGGGGTGAGTGTTTGGCTTAAAGTCTTAATGCAACTTGCTTGGTGGCGATATTCATAACGAGGGTGAAGTGCTGATAGTTTGATAGAAATAGATGCTTTATTTTGTAATTGACGATGGTTAATTTCAGCTAATGCGGCGTGATATTTTTGGTAGAAATCATGCGCATTCTGTTGACTCAACGCAGACTCACCCAGCATGTCGAGAGAGAAATAATCATTCTTGTTGTATTGGTTTATATTTGTGAGCGCTTGTCTAATATCCTCAGCAAAAATAAACTGTTCTGAAATTTTATCGATGACTTTTTTCATTGCAGCATGGATTAGTGGTTGAGATACGCGGCGTAACAAACGATGCATATGATTTTCTGTTGGGCGTTCAGAACTGGTCGATAACATTTTTCCGGTTAACATAAGCATCAATGTTGAGGCATTCACCATGAAGGGGCTGTCGCTATGTAAGTGACTTTGCCAATTTAAAGGGCGAGTTCTATCTGCAATCAAGCGTGAGGCGACTGACTGATCGGGAATGCGCAACAGAGATTCTGTGAGTGTCATGAGTGCTAAGCCTTCATCTGAAGAGAGCTGATACTCTTGAAGTAGAGCTTGTAGATTGTCTCGCGGGTTTTGTTGTTGAAGTGCTTGCACGCTTAACTGTTTTGCGAAGCTAGTAATGTCTTCTAACTCTTTATCTGTGCGATGAATAGTCGTTCTTAAGGCAGACATAAATATGTCTTCGTTTGTACAGTAGCGTTGGTCAATATTGTTTCTAAGCTGCTGAAGGCTCATAAGGTCACCTTTTAGATATGGATGCTATGAGTATAGTTGATGCGTTCTTATGCATTACTACACTATGGTCTAATCCCCTAGTGGATAGTACAAAGTAGTCTATTAACGACATTATTTTCTTTATGCTTAGGCGTATACTTAAACTGTCGAACCTAGCTTTAAATGCATTAAATAATCCGTTTAAAGCATCGTTTGAAAATAGGGATATCCATCAATAATTCGCATTTGATCATTTTCAAATTAGTATTCGGGGTGTCATATGAAACGTTTATATTATTTAAGTCCATCGGTTGAAAGTGTGGAACATGTCTCTAATGATTTGCATGAAAAAGGCATAACCGACTGGAATTTTCATATTATTAGTAAAGATGAAACGGGGCTATATTCTCATCACCTGAGTTCTGCTTCACTTATCCACCGAACCGATGTTGTCCGTTTTGTAGAAAGAGGGCTAATTGCTGGCGGGTTTCTCAGTGTTTTATTTGCAATGCCGTTAACGTACGTTGAAGGATTTACATTTAGTGTATGGGTAGTGGTTTCACTTTTTTGTATACTTTTTGGTTCGTGGGCTGGTTTTATCGGAGGAATTTCTCAGGAAAATTATAAAATTAGCCGCTTTCATGACTATATTTCAGCTGGACAATACTTAATTATGGTTGATGTTGCCAAGAAACATGAAAAGCTGATTCGGTGTGTGATGGAGGTTCGCCACCCAGAAGCCATTGCCCAGGGTAAGAGTTCAGTATTTACAAACCCGTTTGCATCAGAAGACTTTCAATTACAAAGAATTGAGCCTTAAAAATACTTTTGGATTGAATCGTTAACAAGGGCTTATGTAAAACTGAGAGGATGAAAAATACAGCCACTCAGTTTTTATATTTTTACACTAAAGAAATAAAGGCTGCGCGTTTTACCGGGCTATTATTTATCGAGTCGATAGATTTATGACTCTGTCTCATCTGCATCACGAATGCGTTCTTGGCGCGCTTGTTCTTCTTCCCAAGCTGCTTTGATTTCATCAATGACAGAGTCTACATCTGCTTCGTCGGTGCTTTCCTCAAAATGACCGGTTAGTTCGACGTCAGGATGTAAATCGCCTTCTTCAAATAATGCCCACAATTCTTTTGCATATTTTGTTTCGCTTAGCTCAGCCGCAAATTGCGAATAATACGTTGTCATATTATTCACATCGCGTGCTAACATCGATTCTGCATGGTTATTTGCCGCTGCATCGACGGCTTGCGGTAGGTCAATAATAACCGGCCCATATTCATCAACGAGTACATTGAACTCAGACAGATCACCGTGAATGAGGCCAACACATAACATGCGCTTCACGTATTCCATCATAATCGCATGATCTTCGATCGCTTGTTCTTCAGGCATGGAGACATCATTCAATCGTGGTGCAACATCCCCCGCATCGTCGGTAACAAGTTCCATTAATAGCACGCCATCAAAGCAACCAAAGGGCTTTGGAACGCGAACGCCGGCATCAGCTAATTTGTATAGCGCATCGACCTCTGCATTTTGCCAGGTTTCTTCCTGTTGTTTGCGGCCAAATTTAGAACCTTTTTCCATGGCACGTGCGCGTCGAGTATTTCGGACCTTTCGGCCTTCTTGGTATTGAACGGCTTTTTTGAAACTGCGCTTAGCGGCTTCTTTGTACACCTTTGCGCAACGAATCTCTTTGCCGCAACGAACAATATAGACGTCAGCTTCTTTTCCGCTCATTAAACGACTAATGACTTCGTCAACTAGTCCGTCTTCTACTAGGGGTTGTATTCTCTTTGGAGTTTTCATGTCGCCGTTATACCTTAACTATCAGCATGATGGAATAGTGATTTGTGTTTAAGTTAGTATCTTTCGCGTGAAGTGGGCCAAGAGCGCTGAAATTGTGTTCAATTTAAATTAATTTCTAGGCATAGTCGCTAAAACTCGCTTAGTGACTATCTAATTTGGCTTCTTCAATTAAATACTGATTCACAGCAGCGTCCAAATAAGAATAATATGTCACATTATTCTTATTATCATAAATATCGTTGTCAAATTCAACGTGTGATGATCGGGTAAAACATCTTATAATCTTGGTAAATAACCGGACTGGCCATATTGAATTGCCTTTCAATATGTTTAGATAATTTTAAATTATATCAAAATAAAGGATTTTTTGTGCCAGAACTACCCGAAGTTGAAACAACACTAAAAGGCATTGAACCTTATTTAACTGAGTTCGAGATCGAATCCGTTACTGTGCGTAATGGATCGCTTCGGTGGCCTGTATCTCAAAAAGTCCATCAGCTACAGCATCAAAAAATTCAAAAAGTCACACGTCGTGGTAAATACATTATTATTCATTTTGATATCGGCGCAATACTCATTCATTTAGGTATGTCGGGAAATTTAAGAGTGGTAGAGCCCGATATGCCCGTGAAAAAGCATGACCATGTTGATTTAATGATTAATTCTGGAAAAATCATTCGATTTAATGACCCTCGACGTTTTGGCTGTGTTTTATGGGCAGATGAGTGGTCTGAGCATAAGCTCATTCAAGGCTTAGGGGTAGAGCCTTTAACTGAACTATTAACAGGAAAATATTTACATAGTAAGGCAAAAGGCAAAAAAACCAGCATAAAACAGTTTATTATGAATGGGAAGTTAGTTGTAGGTGTTGGTAATATTTATGCAAATGAAGCCTTGTTCTTAGCGGGTATTCAGCCAACCAGAGTGGTCAGTAAAGTGTCGCTTAAAAGCATGAATTTACTGGTGGATTGTATAAAACGGGTGCTAAGTGAGGCCATCGTTCAGGGTGGAACAACCTTGAAAGACTTTGTAGGAAGTGACGGTAAGCCGGGTTATTTTAAGCAGCAGTTAAATGTTTATGGTCGTGCAGGTGAATCGTGTTATGTCTGTAAAGAAACGTTGCAGGAAATCAGGCAAAATAACAGATCTAGTGTATATTGTTCGCGATGTCAGACGTAGAATTCGACAGCACTGATATAAGCGCTATAGTTTAAGGTATTAAAGTACTCATTTTTAGAATTTCGGAAACAGCGTAATTATTCGTACGCACACAGGAGAATGGAAGAAATGCACTCAACATTAATGAATTTATGTAAAACATTATTACTTGCTTTGGTATTGGTTGTGCCTTCAACAGGCTGGTCCAATACTTTAGATGAGGTGCCATCACCTCTTGCCATGACAGGAGATGCTATTTTTGTTAGACCTGTCATGATGGGAATAACTATTTTAGGTGCCGTCGTATTTATTGTTTCCTCTCCTTTTTCAGCATTGGGTGGCAATATTGGTGAGTCTTTTGATCAACTAGTTGGCAAACCATTTGAAACAACATTTGTCCGATGCTTAGGCTGTACAATGAATGGCCGAAAAGTAACGACTATTGTGAAGCAAGCAGAAGAGCCAAAATAATCGTATTGTAGCTTGGGTGTGTTAAAAATTTAACGGACTAAAAGCGAGGCCATTTCTTGCAGTGTTATCACTGAGCGTTGCTACTAGAACTGGCTTCATAGGTTTGTGTTAGAGATAATGTGAGAAATGGTGCAAAGCATCTACATAGTGATGGGGTAGAACACGTTTAAGTTTTATCTATTAAACTGCTCCAGTCAAAACTACGATCTCCTACCGCATGAAAAAATGGGTTTAGAATTGATTCTTTTTGGTTGTATTCCAGAGGCGCTAAGTCAGCATCCATTATTTTTCCACCGGCTGCATTCAATACTGCGTGAGCTGCAGCTGTATCCCATTCGCTAGTGAGTGCTAAACGTGGATACCAATCAGCCTTGCCTTCGGCTAATACGCAGATCTTTAACGAACTACCCATGCTGACTAATTTAATTGACTTGAATCTAGGCTCAATGGTTTTGAGCATCGCTGCAAGCGCTTCAGCGCCATGTCGACGGCTACCAACTACGGTTAAGTCCTGCCCTAACATAATAGGTGTCACGTGAATTTGTTTTGTCTGTCCTTTTACCTCTTTCCATGCGCCTAGGTTTTTAGCACCGTAGTATAAGGTGCCAGTAACCGGTACATACACCAAGCCAAGTATTGCTTCAGCACCATCAATTAAAGCGATGTTAACGGTAAATTCGTCATTTTTATTAATAAATTCTTTGGTGCCATCTAATGGGTCGACTAACCAATAACGCTCCCATGTGTCGCGCTCCTCAAAAGAGGCAATACACCCTTCTTCAGATAATACTGGGTATAAGGTATTGAGAGCATTTAAACCTTTATCAATAATGATATGTGCCGCATGATCTGCTTTAGTAACGGGTGAATCATCAGACTTATTTTTTACCTCGATGGGTGAGCCAGAGTGATACACTTCTAAAATAGCGTTACCGGCTTCAATCATAATATCCTTTAGGGCGGGAATTAGGCTCTCTAACTCAGGCATGCGTATACTTCCTATTTAATGCTGGCTTGTATGGCTAGAGTGGGGGGCGTTAAAATGTACGCCAATTATCGTAACTGCTTAAAAGAGTATAAATTGATTCATGCTTGACTGGAAACAAATAGATACCGTTTTTTTTGATATGGATGGGACCTTGTTGGACCTTCATTTTGATAACTACTTTTGGTTGGAACATTTACCAAAGCGCTATACGGAGCTAAAAAACACCTCACCTGACGAGACTAAAAAACGTTTGCATGCCATGTTTGATAATTATCAAGGCTCGCTAAACTGGTATTGTCTTGATTTTTGGTCTGCTGAACTAGGTGTGGATATTGTCGCGCTGAAGCGGGAGGTGAGTTCGCGTATTGCATACAGGCCCGGTGTTAAGATGTTTCTGGATAAAATTCATGCCAAAGGTTTGGATGTTGCGATTGTGACGAATGCACACCAAGATAGTGTTAAGCTAAAGTTGGAGTTAACCGACCTAGATACATACGTTGATGAAATTATCTGTTCGCATGATTATAATATACCCAAAGAATCATTCGACTTTTGGGTAGCCTTAAACAATAAGCGTCCATTTGATGCTGATCGAACTGTATTTTTTGATGACAATGATGCGGTGCTGCGTTCAGCTAAAGATTTTGGTATTAAGCATCTTTACTCTATCGCTCAGCCCGATAGCCAGAAAATACCTCGAACTGAGTGCGAATTTCATTTAGTACATGACTTTATGGACTTGTTAGCGTAATGAGAGATTAGCATGACTGAAGATATAAAAGTTAGACTAGATAAATGGCTATGGGCAGCGCGTTTTTATAAAACACGAAGTCTTGCAAAGGATGCTGTGGAAGGTGGTAAAGTACACGTTAACCAACAACGCTGTAAACCGAGTAAAGTGGTTGAAGTTGGGGCGGAATTAAATTTACGTTTAGGCTTTATCGAAAAAACGATTGTCGTCAAAAACATTATTGGCCAGCGTAGAAGTGCAACGCTTGCGCAAACCTTATACGAAGAAACAGAAGAGAGTATCTCCAAGCGAGAAAAAGCACTTTTGGAACGAAAACATATGATGGGCGATCAAATTATGCCGGCAGGTAAACCTAATAAGCGTGATAGACGGCTTATTCATCAATTCAAGAATATAAATTCGGAATAAGCTTAGTCTTATTTTGAACCCAGCATTAACGAATTAACCATTGGTAAATATTATGATTGAAGGGGATACTTTTCAGCGCTTTCTTCTAGAAGAACTTCATATACGTGGCGAATGGGTTCGCTTAAGTGATAGTTATCAGGAAGCGACTAAGGATCTTGATTATCCAAAAAGTCTTAGATCTATTCTTGGGCAGGCAACTGCCGCATCCGTACTTTTGACTGGCACATTAAAGTTTGACGGGCGCTTGTCTATCCATGCGCGCGGAGAAGGTTCTGTAAGCTTGCTCATGGCTGAAGCAACGAATAGACGTACTTACAGGGGCTTAGTGAATTGGGGAGGCGATATAGACCCTGATGCATCATTTGTAACGTTGTTAGGTAATGCGCAATTAGCGATTACGATTGATCCAGATAAGGGTAATCGTTATCAAGGTGTTGTACCATTAGAGCGAGAACATCTGGCAGACTGCTTAGCGCACTATTTTGAGCTTTCAGAACAGCTCGATACTTTTTTGATGCTAGACGCTAACGAAAATGGTTGTTTTGGTCTTATGCTACAAAAGCTTCCGGACTATAAAAATATAGAAGATCAGGATGCTTGGAATCGAATTGTTCAGTTTGCGAAAACCTTAAAAATTGATGAATTTAAGGAAACGGACAATGAAACACTAATGCTCCGGCTTTTTCATGAAGAGAAAGTACTATCTTTTGATAAAGAACCGGTGAAATTCGAGTGTTCTTGTTCTCGGGAGCGTACTTTGTCCTCAATTGAGACTTTAGGCGAAGAAGACGCGCTTGAAATATTAGAGAATACCGCCACTATTGCAGTAGATTGTCAGTTTTGTCGTAAGCATTACGAGTTTGATCGTGCGGATATCGTTGAACTATTTCGTTTAGGGTCTTCGCATTAAAGTGAATTTATGTAATATTTCGAACAAATTCGTGTTAGAAACATTACATATGTTGACTATTTATTTTCGAATGTGAATAAATGTGTCAATAATTAAATATAGTCGTTTTTTGCACCGTAATTTGGCATAATTGCGCCCCAAATTTTGAGAGACCGTGCTTTACCAAAGTACAGGTCACACCTAACCCCCTAGTGAGGTCGAAGTGAGTAACACTTATATAGATCTAAGTTCAGCACTACTTGTTGAGCACGCCCTTGAGCGAAAAGAAGGCAGATTAGCTGCTAACGGTTCTTTTGTCGTTACCACCGGAAAGAGAACTGGCCGCTCACCATTGGACCGTTATATTATTGATGAGCCGAGTACTTCGGATGCTATCAGCTGGGGGGCAATCAACCGTCCTTTTGATGCTGATAAATTTGATGCATTATGGGAGCGTGTAGAAGTCTATCTAGCAGAAAAAGACAGCTACCTGTCGCACCTACATGTTGGTGCTGATCCAGATCATTACTTAGCGGTTAAAGTAGCAACAGAAACTGCTTGGCAGAACCTGTTTGGCCGTAACTTGTTTATCCGTCCTGCTGAATATAATCCAGCAGATAAGCAAGAGTGGGAAATTTTGAACGTTGCTAGCTTTGAATGTGTACCCGAACGTGACGGTACTAACAGTGACGGCACAGTGATGATTAACTTTGCTAAGCGTCGTGTTTTATTAGCGGGTATGCGTTATGCCGGCGAAATGAAAAAGGCAATGTTCTCTGTTCAAAACTTTTTATTGCCAGAGAAAGATGTTTTACCCATGCATTGTTCTGCGAATGTCGGTGATGATGGCGAGACATGTTTATTCTTCGGTCTTTCTGGAACCGGAAAAACAACGCTTTCAGCAGATGAAAGTCGTTACCTTATTGGTGATGATGAACATGGTTGGGGTAAAGGTGTTGTGTTTAATATTGAAGGTGGTTGTTATGCAAAAACAATCGACTTATCACAAAAAAATGAACCAATTATTTGGGACGCAATTCGATTTGGCGCGATCGTAGAAAATGTCATGATCGATGAAGAATTACGTACGCCAGATTATTCAGACACTAGCCTGACAGAAAATGGTCGTTGTGCTTATCCTTTAGAGCACGTTAAAAAACGTGTCGCAGAGAACTTAGCAGGCGAGCCAAATGCAATTGTCTTCTTGACGTGTGATATGACAGGTGTATTACCGCCAGTATCATTGTTGAGTAAAGAAAGTGCGGCTTACCATTTCTTGAGTGGTTATACTGCTTTAGTTGGTTCAACAGAAATGGGATCTGACTCAAAACTTAAATCAACGTTCTCTACCTGTTTTGGTGCACCATTCTTCCCACGTCCAGCAGGCGAATATGCTGAGCTGTTGATGAAGCGTATGGAAGAGTTTGGTAGTAAGGTCTACTTGGTGAATACTGGTTGGACTGGTGGTTCACACGGTAAGGGTCAGCGTTTCAGTATCCCTGTGACTCGTGCCATTATTAGTGCGATTCAAAGCGGTACATTAATTGATGCAGAAACAGAGCATTTAGAAGGTTTAAACCTTTATGTGCCTAAAGCTGTTGACGGCGTTGATGCTAAGTTACTTAACCCTCGTGCTACGTGGGAAAGTGCTGAAGAATATGATGCGAAAGCGGCTGACTTAATTGCTCAGTTTGTTGAAAACTTTAAGAAGTTTGATGTGTCAGATGCAATTGTTGCTGCCGGGCCTAAAGCTCAGTAAGTATTTTTTGCATAAAAAAACCTCAGTTTTTACTGGGGTTTTTTTATGGTTATAATTTATAGTTCACTCTCGTTATTTTCAAAACATGCAAAAAGTCATACCGCGCTCATTCTGTCCCTAAATTATGCTTAGGATCATTAAATGAATACACAACTGGTGATTAAATATTTACTATTAATACTCAGTTTTTTATCAGGCTGCTCCGCAAAACCATATCTATTAGATAATTCAGATAAAGATTTTGTGAGCGGCCAAAATCAAGTTTATGTTGTAAATCATGGTTGGCATACAGGTTTTGTTGTTCCTGCTGTTGATATCCAATATTTAGTGCCAGACCTAAAGAAAAGATTTCCTCACGCTAAAAATATTGAGTTAGGGTGGGGGGATAAAGGCTTTTATCAAGCAAAAGAAATAACCACCGATTTAGCCCTTCGGGCGATTTTTTGGCCTACGGAGTCTGTCATTCATGCTGTCGGTATATCGGGCGATGTACAGCGCTATTTTTCAAATAGTGATATTGAAATCTTGTGTTTAAACGAACGTGACTATTCGTCATTAATAACGTTTATCTCGAATAGTTTTGCCAGAAATGAAATGAGAGATGTTTTGCCAGATAAAAAAGGCATATACGGTAATAGTCAATTTTATACGGGCGTAGGAGATTATTATTTAATGAATACCTGTAACAAGTGGACAGCCAAAGGTTTAAGAAGTGCAGGGTTCAATATCTCGCCAGTGTTTAAATTAACGGCAGGAAGTATTATGAACTTTCTAGGTAGCCACGGCTCAGTCCTAACAAAAAGCTGTCAGAACTTGATAAACCTGTGACCTTTTGGCGGTAGGCCAAGGTGTCGTTGTACTTTTAACCCTAATGCATAATTAAAAGAGGCTTAGCTTATCTAAATCATCGCTTGGATGCTTTATAAACTTGTTGAAAAGTCAGTTGTGATATAAATTTATCGCACATGCAGTAAAGTTAATTCAGGTGCCAAGAATTTTTCTTGTGGTTTGAAAAAGAAAAATATTAGCTAGAATCAATTTACATATCATAATGTGAATTTGAGACTTGCTGACACTGAAATCAACCTCGCTGTACCTTTCTTTACTCTTGCTAGGCTTTAGTAGTTTTGCTGATGATAAGGTAGTTACCTTTAGTTATTGGTCTGAAGCGGGTCCTCCCTTCGTACTTTTAGATGATAACAACCTAGAAGTCGTTGATGGTGTTCTATCATTCTATATCAGGTCTACGTTTGCTAATTGCTCTATAGCGTTTATTTTTTTACTTAAGCCCTCCTCTGATTTGTTAATCATACCTTTATCCAGTTGATGGGGCTCACCTACGTCTAAATTAGAGCTATGTTCTGAATACCTGCTTGGGCGTTAGTATGATTAAGAAAGCATATCAAAGTCTCAGGCACCTGTTTTTAAGCAAAAAAAATCCCCGCCTAAGCGAGGATTTTATATTGATTCTCAGTTGAAGTTAATAACCAAAAATCAATGGTCCAAATGCAACAATTATTAGGGCGGTTCCCATTGTGATCATCGGCATCAAGATTCTTTCATGGCGCTGATAGAAAGTGCCTTCGGTCTCAGCAGCCGCTAATAACTCTTTTTCGCCAACGACTTGTCGCGTTAATAGATGGTTCAGCGCTACCGGTGGGCTTAAGTAACCCAGCTCGAATGCGACTAAGGTAACCATCCAAAAGTGTACTGGGTCGATACCGCTGTTGTAGGCCACGCCTGCAATCGTTGAGCTTACTAAAATGACGGCACCAAATGGTTCCATAATCATACCGAGCACTATAAGTACGCAGACTAACAGTGCCATGGCGCTCCAGATACTATCAAAGGATTGCGGGAAATGTTCAATGATTCCACTACGCTCAATCATGCCACCTAAACAAATAGTACAACCGATAAGGAGTAGCAAGGCTCCGATTTCAGCGGTAGTTTGATTTGTTGCATGTCTCATACACGCTTCGATACCTTTATGTGGCTCGGTACTAGTGCGGTCATCACTCACTGAATCAGGCTTTGTAAAGTGTTCGTAGATTAAGATAGAAAGCATCATGATAGGTAATATGCGTGCCGCAGAGAATTCATCTAGCTGTACGTTTACGGCATAGCGGTAGAATAAAATAACACCAGCCATACAAATGATATATGGAATCAGAGGACGAATTTGACGCAACATTTCAGGTAATGCGACAGAAATAGGTGCTAACTCTATTTTGCTTTGACGGTTAAAGGTCATTAAAACAATAAAGAATAATACTGCGCTGAGTGCGAATACCCAAACCCCCCAGCCAAATAACTGATCTGTGGTGACTTCTCTGTTCATGAAGGCGATCACAACAACGAGTAGGCAAGGGCGTAAAACAACCCCCATACTGCCTGACATAGCTGTTGCAGCTAATGCTAAGTTTCGACGCGCGCCAGCGGCACGAAGCTCATGATAAATAACCGCACCAGCAGCGATAACAAAAATTCCTGAACCGCCGGTATAAGCAGTAGGGATTGCCGCTAATACAACAACAAAGAAGGCGAGCATTTCTGGCGGCATTTTCCAGGGTTTAAGTAAGCCTAGTACTAATGGGGCAAAACGCGTTTGCTTCAGCATCATACCAATCCATACAAATAAGCCGATATTTAAAAATATATCTGCTGTATCCATTAGTTTGTCGAGATAAATACCGATACCTGAGTTATGGCCTTGTGTGAAAAAGAAGGCGCCAGTGATCATAATCATCGTGGCATATAAAGGTATCGCTAAACCTGCACGACCTATATTACCGCCTGGCTCAAGATCCTTGGATGGCGTAAATAAGGTATAAATACTAATAAGTAATAAAAGCCCAAAACCATATACCCAAGCACTGTGAAGCATAGCAGCAGAAGGATCTATTTTTGTACCGTCAGAATGAACAAGTGTTTGAAAAGCAAGAGACGACCCAAGTAACAGACCATTTGCAATGATTTGACTAATGGAAGCTACGTAGTGATCAAGTGTTGAAACCACGGGACGCATTGAAATATGGTGCCGTTTAATGGTAGCGGTCATCGCACATAGCAAGACAACCATAATCAGAATGAATTTCTGAGAGCCAAGGCCTACGCCAATAGCTTGAGAAAAGAATAACTCAACAGATCTGAATGATGACACTGCAGGTGTGATTCTAGAATTTATATTTTCGTAAGATTCAAACTTAGCGACGCATTCTGTTCGGGCATTTTCGATAGACTTTCGAATTAATGCTGGGTCAATAGGGGCTGCATCAAAAAAGTCTAGACCAAAATCATCTTCGTCTGGGCTTTGAGCTAGTCGCTCTTGTAATTTTTGTTCAACATTGACGTTAGGGTCGCAGGTGGGGGTAATGGGGTCGACTCTTAATTTGTAATATCCAGGCCAAAAATTCTCCCCAACTTGAAGAATTTGGTTGTGGATATCACTGCTGGTGCTAAAGATAACGACCAGAAGCAATAGAATGCTAGCTGGTAATGACGAAAACCACTCTATAGGTGAGCGTTTATTTTGTGTGTCGGAAGCCACGGTTTTTCTTTCCCCAAAAAAAGTGAATTGGTTTTATTTTGTACAAGCGAAAATACCGGTAGATTATACCGGCATTTTTTACAAGCAGACTAGCTTGATAATGATTAAATTTTAGCAAAATGAGGCAGATCTGATTCTATCAAGCTACATTTGGCGAACTGTGTCACATTTTTTGTTAAAATAGATCGTCTAGATCAACTGTTTCGATATCTGCTGATGGATCTTCGTCCCAGAATGTACCTAATTGTCCTATGGGTGTTCGATACCCAACAGCTTCTGTCCACATTCGATCAGAAATTCGTCTAATCGCTTCGGTAGCTGCAGCATCAAACAGTTTGAACTTTGCATTAGGTTTATGTTCTTCTATTTCTTTTGCGTGGCGCTTAATTACTGTTCGCACTCTTTCCATGTCGCCTTTTGAATATGCTGCGATCAGATGAAATACGTGAGAGAGTCTAACGTGCGCTTTTTCACCTACAATGTCAGCTTGCTCTAAGCGTTCCCAAGCATTCTCACCTTCAGGTAATGCGCCTGGTAATAATGACCAAATTGCTGCCTTAAGTGCCAGTGGCACGCCAAACCAAGCTCGATTATCTAAGCAGCCTGCGCCACGTTCTGCTTGAGCGGCAATGTTTTTCGGAACGCCGGTACCAATACCTGACAGGATATCGTGGTTTAATGCTTGTAAACCTGAAATAAGACCTGCTAACCAAACTATTTGGTCGAACTCTTGTTCAAGATCAGGGCATGTTGAGCCAATTTCATTGCCAATGTTATAAGCAATCAAATGTTCCCATGCTGTGTAGTAACGTTTTGCCGCTAACACGTGGTGTCTTTTCTGTTTAATTAGCGCGTCTTGGGCCATGTCAGGTTGTTGTGCTCGGATAAATCGAAGGTAGGAGAGCTCGCTCTCGAACGCGCGTTCTTCTTCACAACCACCAGAGCCTAGGTACAATAGAACGCCTAGCTCGTGAGGCTCTTCGGTAATACGGCCTAAAGACATGACAAGACCAGCGGTCGCCTCAGCGCCGGCACAACCGGCTTGTAAATCGTCTTGTTGCAACTGCCAAGGCACAACATGCGCTTCACCTAGAAGTGTTATGCTGTCCCCTGTTGGTTTAAGCATTGGTTTTACAAGAAATTGGTTGATCGCTTTGCAACCGCCTAAAACGACGGACAATACTAGGGACAATGAAATCCATTTAAAACCGGTACGGAAGTGATTGAAATTCACCATAAACTCCTAAAATACGCTTTAATACGAAATAAAATGAAGACTCAATTATGTGTGGGTCTTTCCTACTATTAATAGAGGATGCTAACCCAACTTGCTCTTTTGTTATAGCGCCAAGTTATTTTGTGGTGATATAACGCCTTAATGAAATTGACAACCGCTGGATTATCCATGACTTAGGTCTATTTTTGTGAGATCAATGACACAAAGCTATAAATCCGCTATAAAAAATTATTTAAAATTAGATCTGAAGCAGGTTTATGAAGGTTTTTTTTGATTTTTTGTGTGATTCTTATTGAAAGCATCAGGAACTGAACTATCTTTCTTAAAAAGAGTTTACGTTAAAACAATTAATTAGAGGTGAATAATGAAAAAACCAGAACTAGCAGCCGCTATTGCAGCAAAAGCCGATGTTACTAAAGAAAAAGCGGGTGAAATTATTAATGCGATAACAGATGAGATTTCTGAAGCGATGAGTAAAGATGACAGTGTTACTTTAATCGGGTTTGGAACGTTTTCTAGAAGAGAGCGAAGCGCTCGAATGGGTAAGAACCCTCAGACAGGTGCAGAAATAGAGATAAAAGCCAGTAAAAGTGTCGGTTTTAAGGCTGGAAAGTCATTAAAAGATGCCGTAAACAGCTAGTTAAGCAAAGACTCAAATAAAACTGGTACTTCAAAAGCTGTGACATTGTCTTTGTGCCGCAGCTTTTGAAAAATCTGAATATCACTTGGTTTTAGTTTTCGTGCCAGCGACAACCTAATTTATATTTTGTTCTATTAGTACCCCTCCCCCATCTCAAGTAAGCTGCGCTTCACTATAAGAAATAGTCCCTTTGTAAATGGTTGTTTTTACTTTACCTTTGAGCTGTTGGTTTATTATGGGCGAATTTTTCCCTTTAGATAATAAATCTTCAGCTTTTAATGACCACGTTTTAGAGGGATCAAAAATACATAAGTTGGCAACACTGCCTTCAGAAATTTCTGGCTTAGTAAGGTTGAGGATTTTAGCGCTTTTAGTCGTCATTGCGGCAATAAAGTCATCAAAAGGTAGTGCATGTTGGTCATTGAGTTTGACAGCCATAGGGAGAAGTAGTTCTATGTTACTCATTCCTGGCTCTGTTTCACCAAAAGGCATTTGTTTTGCTGCCGCTTCATGGGGTTGATGTGCGCTGGTGATTGCATCTATCGCACCTGACTTAACGCCGTCTAAAAGTGCTAAGCGATCGGACTCAGAGCGTATAGGTGGCATGCAATGAAAAACGCTATTGAAATTTGCTACTTGTTCATCGGTGTAAAGTAAGTGATGAATAGCAACGTCCGCAGTTATGTTGGTGCCTCGTTCTTTTGCTGTTTTTACTTGTAAGACTGAATCAGCAGCCGATAGTTGTGACAAGTGGAGGTGCACGCCAGTCATATCCGCTAATTGAATTAACTGAGATACGGCTATCGTTTCAGCCAAGCTTGGTATGCCTTGTAAACCAATTGTTGTGCTAACGTGACTGTCATGCATAACGCCATCGTGCAGGGAGGTTTCAATCGGGTTAATAAAGACACTTAAATCATGTGTTTTTGCGTATTCGAAGCAGCGTTTGGTGATCGCTAGGTTTTTAATAGGGTGGTAAGCATTGCTAAGCGCAATACAGCCAGCTTGTTTAATGGCTGCATATTCAGAAAGCTGTTCACCTTTTAAGCCTTTAGTTAAAGCCCCCAAGGGTAGTACTTGGGACTTATTGCTTTTTTGGGATAAATCTTTAATTAATTTTGTAACGGCTTCTGAATCATTAACTGGGTCGGTTTCAGGTGTGCAACACAGCGTGGTGACGCCCCCAGCAGCAGCAGCGGCAGTTTCGCTGGCAATGGTGCCTTTTACCGAGTAGCCAGGTTCGCGTAAAGAGACATTTAAGTCGATTAATCCAGGCAGTATGTAGCAGCCTTGTGCGTTTATTTCTATCTCTGCCACAAATTTGGTCTTCGGAGTTGAGTCGTCTCGGTTGATCTGGCTGATTATGCCATCACTTATTTGAATACTATTAATGGATTCCCATTCGCCTTGGTTGGATAACACGCTGCCATTAATGATTTCAATTTTCATTGTACTTTCTCAGCTAACAAGTTTTTAATTTCAGTTTGTCCGCTCATTGCCATAGACATAACTGCCATGCGAATTGCAATGCCGTTTGTGACCTGGTCTAAAATGACGGATTGAGGGCCATCAGCTACTTCTGATTCGATTTCAACCCCTCGATTGATCGGACCAGGGTGCATAACAATAGCGTCTGGTTTTGCGCATTTAAGTTTTTCTTGAGTGAGGCCATAAAGTTCAAAGTATTCTTGCTCGCTAGGTAAAAGAGCGCCATGCATGCGTTCTTTCTGTAGCCGGAGCATAATAATGACATCGATATCATCTAAGCCTTGTTCAAGGTTGTTAAACACCGATACGCCTAGAGACTCGACTTTTGTTGGTAGTAGCGTGTTTGGCGCAATCACCCGAACTTCGTCGGCGCCAAGGGTATTAAGTGCACGAATTTGAGAGCGTGCGACGCGAGAATGAAGAATGTCACCAATAATAGCGACTTTTAATCCTTCAAACTGACCTTTATTTTGGCGAATAGTCAGCATATCTAGCATTGCTTGAGTTGGGTGGGCGTGCCAACCATCTCCTGCGTTGACAATGGCAACCCCTGGTGTAACCGACTCTGCAATAAAATGTGCCGCACCACTTTGTGCATGCCTGACCACAAACATATCGCTTGCCATGGCTTCAAGGTTACGTAGCATGTCGGAGAGTGACTCTCCTTTAGAGGTCGCGGATGTGTTGATATTGATATTCAGTACGTCGGCGGATAAACGCTTAGCGGCTAACTCAAAGGTGCTTCTTGTACGAGTACTGGCTTCAAAGAACAAATTAACGACGGTTTTACCTCTTAATAAAGGCACCTTCTTTATTTGTCTTTCACCCACTTCAATGAGTGAGTCGGCAGTATCTAAAATTTCCGTTAATAGCGCTTTGCTTAATCCGGAGATAGTTAAAAAATGCTTGAGTTGTCCTGATTCAGTCAATTGTAACTGTGATTGCATGACAAAGTGTCCTACTTAGTATGTGTCAACGTAAAGGGTATGTGTCAACTTAAAGAGCGTATTGTATTTCTAAATTAAGGTTGTCGGGGCCGATCAATTTAATACGCTCATTGTCTTTGATCGACAGGTTTGCACCAACGATATTGGGCGTTATAGGTAGATCTTGTCGACCGATGTCAATGAGTACCGCGAGTGTAATGCTTGCAGGTCGCCCATAATCGAAGAGCTCATTCATCGCCGCTCGTATTGTACGACCAGACATTAAAACGTCATCAATTAAAATTAGATGCTTGTTATTTGTTTCAAAAGGCAGATTAGAGGGCTTAACGGTGGGGTTTAGGCCAGCTTTAGTAAAATCATCGCGGTAGAATGAAATATCTAACTCGCCTATTTCTTGTTGATTATTGAGATGTTGCTGAATGGCTTTTGCAACCCAAACGCCGCCAGTACGAATTCCGACTAGTTCGTACTCATTAATATTTTTATCGTGTAGAAAGTGTTTGAGCTTCTGAGCCATAGAGCCAATTAACGCATTGACTGCTTGGTTATCTTGCGGGTAACTATTGTGCATTCGAACTTTCCTTCATGGCAAACCAGGATTCTAATATCAGGCAGGCAGCGACTCCGTCGACAGAATGAATGCCGAAGTCGAGTTTTTTGCCTTTTTGTGCTTGAATTTGGCTTTTAGCTTCGTAGCTTGAAAGCCGCTCATCCATCATATCGACGTCTTTGTTAAAACGTCCTTTTAAGCGCTTACCAAATTTTGTTGCGCGCAAAGACATATCGCTTTGAGACCCATCCATATTAATGGGAAGGCCTACAATAAATTTATCAGGCAACCATTCTTTTACTAGCTTTTCGATGATTAACCAGTCTGGTATTCCGTCTTTGGCTTTAATTGGCGCCAGCTCGCTACCTTTTTTTAGTAAGTCATTTCCGCTAGCGACACCAATACGTTTTAGGCCAAAATCAAAGCATAGATAACTTTGATGTTTTTCACTTGTTGTCTTTTGAGTCATGGTTAAGCATGTCCAATTTGACCATTTAACTGACTAGAATTAATGCCTAGCTTTTGCATTGTTTTATTTAATCTATCCTGGCTGTTTGTGTGAAATAAAATTTCGTCATCAACAGGACAATTGAGCCAGGCATTCGCTAAAAGCTCTTCTTCTAATTGTCCTTCGCTCCAGCCAGCGTAGCCAAGTGAGATGATGTAGTGGGTAGGCCCGTCGCCTATAGCAATGGCTTCTAAAATGTCTTTCGAGGTAGTCAGACGCATATGATCATTTATTTCAAGAGTTGACTGCCAATTCCTTTTGTCGGTATGAAGAATAAAACCTCTATCTTGTTGAACAGGGCCGCCAATATAGATTAGTTGCTCATTATTCTTACTCTTAGGGAGAATGTTTTCGGAGGTAACAGGAATGTCTAGTTGTTCTAGTAACTCATAAAGCATAATTTCGCTGGGACGGTTAATCGTAATCGCCATGGCGCCAAGCTCATCATGCTCACAAATGTAACTCAAGGTTCCTTTAAAGTTAGGGTCCAGAAGTTGTGGCATAGAAAGTAAGAACTGGTTTTGTAAGCTGCTGCTGACTTTGGGTGTTGTTAATTTTGGCATAATATTAGTATCACTAGACATTGCTGATTTGGCAAGTGGATTTATTAAAAGCTTGAAATTCCACGCGGTTTATAAGAAAAAGTTCTTATTAGTACTAGCACATCACGCTCCTTTCTTACATTTTTAGGGAATGGCGCAAAGGGGGCAGAACGACGTATTATCTCGATGGTTTGAGAATCAAGCACTAAGTTGCCTGAACTTTGTGTTATGTCAACATCTTGAATAGAGCCATCCGCATAAATGGAGATAGACACTGCTGGAGTGCCATACAATTTTTTTCCGGCTTCTTCTGGAAAATTTAAGCTACCGATACGTTCTATTTTTTTTACCACATGTAATACATATTCGGCATCAACGGCTTTCATCATCGACGCGGCAGTGAGTCGTGTGACGCGCGGTCGTTTTGCATAATTCTGTTGCTGGAGGTCTAGATTCGCTTCAAGTTCTGCGATTTCTAAGCTGCGCTCAAGTATTGATCTTCTAGGCTGAACTTTAACAGGTTTTTTAGATTCTATCGCACGGTCAAATAATGAGGGGCGTTTAAGATCTGATTTCTTAGTAACGATGACGGGCTTCTTTTTTGATTCTTGTTGTATATTTTGCGCTACCGGTGAAGATGCCTTTTGTGGTGTGACGTTATGCTGAAGTGCTTTGACTGTGGCGGTCGGTAATGCTTTTTCTGTCAGAGTACCACTGCCTTTCTGGTTTGTTGCTGCTAAATAGTCTGCTTCTTTTGGTTTTTCGACGTCGTCGTAGCGCGATAGGGTGATTTCCATTGTTTGTTGCGCAGGACGAGGGTCTTCTTGAATAAAGTCGGTTAATACCATTAGGGCATGAAGCGCTAAAGCAACAAAAACAGTGAAGCTTAATCGGTCTGCAGCGCTGACACCTGACCCTGCAATTAAAGACGCCAAAATGATCCCCCTAATTATTATTTTTGTTGTGGTTGATTAGAATTTTTTGTTCGATTGCGTTCATTAGCAGGCCAGCAATGTCCAAATTATAAGCGTTGTCTAGCTCTTGGATACAGGTAGGGCTGGTGACATTGATTTCGGTTAAGTAATCACCAATTACATCAATGCCGACAAATAATAAACCTCTTTTTTGTAAATCGTCTTTTAGTTGGTTTACGATCCAGTAATCTCGCTCGCTTAATTCTTGAGCTTCTCCTCGGCCGCCCGCTGCAAGGTTGCCTCGATGCTCACCCTTTGTCGGGATTCTGGCGAGCGCGTAAGGAACAGGTTCGCCATCAATAATAAGAATGCGCTTATCGCCTTTTTTGATTTCAGGTAAGTACCGCTGAGCCATTATTTGGTTTTGGCCATGAGATGTCAGTGTTTCTAATATCACGCCTAAGTTATCGTCACCTTGTTTTACTCTAAAAATTGATGCGCCTCCCATGCCATCCAAAGGTTTATAAATTACATCTTGGTGTTCAGCAAGAAACTGTTTTAGTCTTGATTGATCACGCGCTACTAGCAGTGGGGGGCAGCATTGTGGAAACGCCGTAGCATAAAGTTTTTCGTTGCAGTCCCGAAGGCTTCTTGCTTGATTGACGATTAGCGTGCCTTTCTCTTCTGCGCGCTCGAGAATATGTGTGGCATAAATAAATTCAGCATCTACAGGCGGGTCTTTACGCATGATAATCGCATTCAAATCTGAAAGTGTAATATCACGAGGCGCGCTAAGTTCGAACCATTTACTTGGGTTTCTCTCAACAGTTACGTTTCGTATACGGGCTTTTGCTTGGCCTTGTTCCAAGTATAAGTCAGGGAGCTCCATATAAAATAACTCCCAACCTTTTTTTTGCGCGGCGAGCATCATGGCAAAAGAGCTGTCTTTTTTAATGTTTATGTCCCCAATCGGGTCCATAATAATTCCAAGTTTAATTGTCATTTAATTCCTGTAAAACAAATAAATGTACTAATCTTAACTGTCTAAGGTTACTGTAAGTAGGCAAAATAACATTAATTCATTCTAAGCATCAGACTAAAAGTCGCTTAGTGTGGTTAGAATCTAAATTCTAGACGATATTAACTTTCATTACATTTTATATAAAACAATTTTTTTCTAAAAATATATAATTAAACTATAAATAATAAATGCTTATGAAAATTATCGGGAATCTATGTTAAAAGTACGTGTATCTAAACAACTCGTTACAAAACGATAAAAGTTACCAGAACATTTTTTAAATATTGGTCTATAGTAATTTAATGGCGAGTAGATAAAACTTGCTGTGATGTAACGCGTTAGTCGATATTATTCATATTTACTGAATACTTATTTTAAATAATAATGGCTGCTTTTCATTAATAAAGTCTATTCTAAACAATAGTTTTAGATGAAAACGCGAGTAAACGTAAATCTTCAAGTGCCCCAGGCTGCTAGAAAATGGAAGAGAATTTCGAAAATCTTAAAATAATGGTAATTGATGATAGTAAAACTATTCGTCGTACTGCCGAAACGCTACTAAAGAAGGTGGGATGCACGGTTATAACCGCCACTGACGGTTTTGACGCTTTAGCCAAAATCGCAGATTCCCATCCTGATATTATTTTTGTGGATATTATGATGCCTCGTTTAGATGGCTATCAAACGTGTGCATTGATCAAAAATAATAGCGCTTTTAAATCAACGCCAGTCATTATGTTATCGAGTAAAGATGGCTTGTTTGATAAAGCGAAAGGCAGGATCGTTGGTTCAGATCAATACCTGACAAAACCTTTTAGTAAAGATGAATTGTTAAATACTATTCGTAATCACAGACCGAGTAGTTAGGTCGAATTGAAAAATGGTGTCGGTTTGTTCTTGCAACAAAAAGGCGCTGATTTGAGAAGCTTTTGCCAGGGGGAACTATGGCTCGTATTTTAATTGTGGATGACTCACCGACTGAAATCCGTAAGATTTCAACTATTTTAGAAAGTAATAACCATGAAGTTATAACCGCTGATAATGGAGCGGATGGTGTGGCGGTAGCGCGAGCTGAACAACCAGACCTGATTCTTATGGATGTTGTAATGCCTGGTTTGAACGGCTTTCAGGCAACTAGGCAGCTAACAAGAGCTGCTGAAACATCGGAAATTCCGGTTATTATCGTTACGACCAAAGATCAGGAAACTGATCGAGTTTGGGGGACACGTCAAGGCGCTAAAGGGTATTTAGTAAAGCCGGTCTCTGAAGAAAGTTTAACAAGCACAATTAATGAATTGCTGGGTTAAATCGAGCTAATAAATGACGTCACTATCGGCAAGCCCTTTTGGGATATTAACTGAAATCTCACAGCGAAGCCTTGAGTCTGCAGCAGGTCTTCCTGCTCAAGATGAAGCCGCAGAAATGTGGAATGGCATTGGTTTTGAAATCGCAGGCACAAACTATGTTGCGGCTATGGGATCAATTTCTGAGATTCTTCATTTACCAAAGTTTACATCAGTACCGGGTGTTAAAAGCTGGATGCTAGGTATCGCTAATGTTCGCGGTCGCTTATTGCCCATCATGGATTTGTCACGATTTTTTGGGTTAGAACATAGTTCTCTAAATAGTCGGGACAAACGCGTATTAGTTGTCGATCACGGTGAGGTCTTAAGTGGCTTCATTGTTGATAATGTAATGGGGATGCAATACTTTCCAGTCGATGAATTTAAAAAAGGCGCACCGACTCAGTTAGTTCATTCTATTCAGCCCTTTATTAAGGGTAAATATATAAAAAGTGGTGTTGATTGGAATGTATTTGATTCCTTTGTATTAACCGCAAATGACAAGTTTCTTGATGTTGCAGTTCAATGAACAAGTAGAAATTCTTAAAGATTCAATAACACACATTGATAGTAGAGGCCGGGAGCCAGTAAATGAAAATCATCTCTGGAAAATTTAGCGCAGACCAAAGCAATAATACACGCATGTTCATACTGGGTGGCGGGCTTATTGTATTGTTGGTTGCACTCTTTGTTGTGTCGTATTTTATTACGCGTGACGGTAACTATGATAAAGAGTATGCGGGCTATGCGAATGATTTGAGGGTGCTTTCTCAAGAAATTGCCAAGAATGCGACGGAAGCTGCTGCCGGTAAAGAAGAAGCATTTAAACAACTTGAGCGATCAAGAGATGATTTTGAAAGAAAATTAGAGTTTATCTCTACAGGTAATGCAGAAACCGGATTACCTGCTTCTATGCTTGCAACAGAGGAAGGTGTTACTAAACTCTGGCAAAAAACTAGAGCGAATGCTGATCGAATTATTGAAAACAAAAGTACAGTGTTGAGCTTACATCAAATTGCAGAAACGCTAAATGAAACGATTCCTCAATTACAGATTGAGTATGAGGATGTCGTGTCGATTCTTTTAGAAAATGGTGCGCCGGCAGATCAGATCTCAGTAGCAGAGCGGCAGTCACTGAGAGCAGAACGAATTGTTCGAAGTGTCAATAATATTTTAACCGGTGATGAAGATGCGGCCATTGCTGCAAATCGATTTGGCGTAGATGCTACATTATTTGGTCGTGTTATGAGCTCAATGTTTGAGGGCAATGATGCGATGGATATTAGTCGGGTAACCGATGAAGACGCTATATACGGACTTGAAGCGATTACAGAGTTGTTTGAAGATGTCGATAGTAACGTAAAAGCAGTTTTGGAAACGTCACCTGAACTATTTAAAGTACGTAATGCTGCAAATGGCATATTCGCTAACTCCATTACACTTCTGCAAGAAACCGCAGCGTTAGCAACGCGTTTTCAAACCGATGCTGATAGTCGATTTATTAGCCCTAATAAGGCTTATATGATTTTACTACTGATTATTTTGTTAATTGTATTTTCTGGCTGGTCTTTATATCAAGATAGCCAAAATCGTTTACAGGTCACTGAAGAGCAGAACGAGCAGAATCAAAATGCGATCTTACGATTACTTGATGAACTTGCTGACTTAGCGGATGGTGATTTAACAACAGAAGCAACCGTAACCGAAGATTTTACCGGTGCGATTGCCGATTCGATCAACTTTGCGATTGATCAAATGAGAGGGCTGGTTAAAGCAATTCGAGATACTGCGCTACAAGTTGCGGCATCGGCTCAAGAAACACAAACAACAGCGATGCATCTAGCAGATTCCTCCGAGCATCAGGCGCAGGAAATTGCAGGTGCTTCTGCTGCTGTAAATGAAATGGCTGTTTCGATTGACCAAGTATCGTCTAATGCTTCTGAGTCAACAGCGGTTGCGGAAAGATCGGTAACCATCGCTAAGAAAGGTGCCGAAGTGGTACAGAATACCATTCATGGCATGGATACTATTCGTGAGCAGATTCAAGAAACCTCTAAGCGTATTAAGCGGCTAGGTGAGTCGTCACAAGAAATCGGTGATATTGTCTCCTTGATCAATGACATAGCCGATCAAACAAACATTCTGTCATTGAATGCTGCTATTCAAGCATCGATGGCGGGGGATGCAGGGAGAGGCTTCGCGGTTGTTGCGGACGAAGTACAGCGACTTGCGGAACGATCTTCTGCAGCAACAAAGCAGATTGAAGCATTAGTTAAAACTACACAAACAGATACGAATGAAGCTGTTATTTCGATGGAACATACCACAGCAGAAGTGGTTCATGGTGCTCGACTAGCGCAAGACGCGGGTGTTGCACTTGAAGAGATCGAGACGGTTTCGATGAGTCTTGCAGATTTGATTCAAAATATCTCAAACGCCTCTCGTCAGCAATCGCTATCAGCAGGCCATATATCAAACACGATGAATGTTATTCAAGAAATAACATCTCAAACTTCATCAGGTACAACAGCAACAGCGAAATCGATTGGTAATTTAGCTGAAATGGCGAGTCAATTACGTGATTCGGTATCTGGCTTTAAGTTACCGCTTGAAGATGGAGAGGGTGCTAGCAACGTCTAAGCTCTAGTTAGGGCGGTTGTGATAGTGCTCATTTTTAAGCAAATATTTAGTGAAACCAGATTAGTGATCACCAGGCTGAAGAATAAATTATGAGTTGGCAGAAAGTATCCTTTCCAGTACTAAGTGATGCTCAGTTTCTAAAGTGGCAGAGTTTACTGGAAGAGCGTACAGGTATGTATGTTGCCAAAGAGCGACAGTCATTGCTGCAATCAAATCTTATTATTCGAATGCGTGAAATTGACTGCTTGGATTTTGATCGCTATTACGCACAAGTCTCCATAAATCCTAGCGGCATAGTTGAATGGAATATATTGCTTGATCGTTTTATGGTTCAGGAGACTCGTTTTTATCGAGATCCAGAGTCGTTGTTACTTTTTCAAGAGTTTTTAGTGGCGCGGTTACAGAATGAAAGTCCAAATCGGTCGTTGAATATTTGGAGTGTAGGTTGTTCCACTGGAGAAGAGCCTTATACATTAGCTATTTTGACGAATGAGGCGTTTTTAAAGTGTCATAGCGAACCACGTTTTGGCATTACAGCAACAGATATAAGTTTACCTGCACTAAATAAAGCAAGGGCAGCGACGTATAATACGCGTAAATTGATGGACATGAAGCAAGCGCATATTGTTCAATATTTTTCGCAAAAGGATAAGAATTTTTTTGAAGTAAGTGACAGTATCAAGCATAAAGTTTGTTTTTCAATGGCCAATATGGTCGATGTTGAAAAAAGTCCATTGCGAAACATGGACGTAATTTATTGCCAGAACGTACTCATTTATTTTCGTAAATCATGCAAACATACAATTTTAGATAGTCTTGTTCAGTGTTTAGCCCCAGGAGGGATGCTTATCATTGGTCAAGGCGAGGCGGTTGAATGGACTCATTCACTGGTTTCTCGGGTAGAAAATAGCCAGACATTGGCTTTTTTACGACATAATAATTATTAACATATTTTAAACCCGGTCTTTATATCTCGGGTTTAAAATATGATAACGCATTGACTGGAGAAGTTATGGGGAACAACCATGACTATATTGCCCTAGATTGGGTTAAAGGCGAAATCAAACAGACCTTGTTACAAGCTCAAAAAGCTTTAGAAGTGTTTGTTGAAAATAAAGACGACTTAACGCAAATAACTTTTTGTCTGAACTACGTTCATCAAGTTCATGGCACTTTGCAGATGGTTGAATTTTATGGTGCTGCATTACTTGCAGAAGAGATGGAGACACTCTGCCAGTATATTTTAGAAGGCAATGTTTCTAATATTCAAGAAGCGCTTGAAGTTTTAATGGAGTCACTTCTTCAGCTTGAAAATTACCTTGAACATATACAAAAAGGGCAGCGTGATTTACCTGTTGTTCTATTGCCTATTTTAAATGATTTAAGAGCGCTTCAGGGCCGTCCTCTTCTTTCAGATACCTCTTTATTTACCCCTAATCTTGCTGCAGCTGACGTTGTGGAGAACTCAGATCATAATCTTAGAATGCAAGATGAGCAGGTACTCGCGAATCTTCGAAAATTAAGACAAATGTTTCAGTTCTCGCTTGCTGGCGTTATTAGAAACCAAGAGCTTAAACAGAATTTTACTTATTTGTATCGCGTTGTCGTCAGGCTTGAGAAGTTTTGTCTGGGTACCTCATTAGGCAAAATTTGGTGGGTTTCGGTTGGTTTTTTGGATGCAATACAAGGTAATTTAGATGAACTCAGTTCAGCAACAAAACAACTTTTAAGAGAGCTTGACCATCAAATTAAGTTGATGATCGAAGAGAGTGTTGACATTCTTGGGAAACCGCTGCCTTCAGACCTTTTAAAAAATCTGCTTTATTATGTTGCTAGAACCAATGTTACTAGTCCGCGTATTGAAGAACTGAAGACAAAGTTTAATCTTTCAGCAGCACTGTTGACGGAACAAGAAGTTGATGAAGAACGTCAGAAGCTTCAAGCTCCTGGTCAAGAAACCATGTCTTCAGTTGTGTCCGCTTTAGGTGATGAATTAAACCAAATTAAAGATCAGTTAGACCTTTATGTACGTGTTGAAGATAAAGATAATCAAACACTTGCTGATTTAATTCCACCCCTAACGCAAGTTGCGAATACTATTGCTGTTTTAGGTCTAGGTATATCACGAAAAATGATATTGGATCAGGTTTCAATTATAGAAAATGTAATTGAATCTGGTCAGCCTGCAAATGATCAAACATTGATGGAAATGGCGGGCGCCTTACTTTATGTAGAGGCTAATCTAGACTCATTAACAAATGAACATGTTCCTTCTGGTTCAGAGCTTGATCAATCAAGCGATGACGGAACTGGTTTTGTTGTTCCTGCCGAACACTTTGAAAGTGCCCACAATGCCGTAATTTACGAATCACGGAATGGTTTGGAGCAAGCAAAAAATAGTATTGTTAACTTTATCGCATCTCAATGGGATCATGCAGAATTAGAAGGCGTTCCAAATCTGCTCGATAGTATTCGTGGTGGTCTTCAAATTATTCCGTTACCGCAAGCTGCAAAACTACTTCAAGCTTGCAGTCAGTATATTGAAGAGCAGCTGTTAGCGAATAAAACTGTTCCAGATTGGCAAGCTTTGGATCGATTAGCTGACGCAATCTCTAGTATTGAATACTATATGGAGCGTTTATCTGTCGGCGCTAAAGGAAATGATCGAATTCTACAGGTAGCCGAAGAAAGCGTTGCTAAATTGGGCTATCCGACCAGTGGTGAAGTACCAACGTTGAGTGAAGCCGAAGTGCCTGTACTATCTCAATATCATGTCTCAGATGTTGCCACAGAATCACCTGATTCAATTGTTAAAGAAAGCGATGAAAATCTGATTGATGATGAAATTATAGAGATTTTCTTAGAAGAAGCCGCTGAAGTTATCGATGAAATTAAAACTACGATGACTAAACTCAGGGTTGATTCTGAAGATACTGAAGGCATTCAAACCTTGCGTCGTGCGTTCCATACTTTAAAAGGTAGTGGCCGTTTAGTTGGTGCAATTGCGGTTGCAGACGTTGCTTGGCCAGTTGAAAACTTACTTAATAAATACCTTGAAGCTAATGAAGGGATTGGTCTAGATATATTTGATTTACTTGATGCAGTAATGGATCAATTACCA
>JBLHVH010000009.1:0-35254 GCA_047628385.1 Oleiphilaceae bacterium | reverse complement strand
GCGCCGACAACAACCCAATCTTTGTCTTTAACTTTTAGCCCGAGAAGTTGATCTCGGACTGCGCCGCCTACCAGATAAATTTTCATCAATAGTTAAAAAGTTAAACCAAAGCCGAACGTAGCGCCAATTTCTAATTCATTACCCATTACCGCTGCTTCAATACTTAAGCCGTGCGGTTGATATAAAAAACCTGCAGATAGTGTGTCAGTGTCGCGACCAGCGCCTTCTGTTTGGACAGTGTTGATACGGACACCTGCTCGGATGTGGAGGTCATCACGCCAATAATATTCTCCACCTATTGATACGAAGCGAGTAATGCCTTCGAAGTCGAAAACTTCGTGCTCACTTAACTCTATATCCATAGTAAGCATAAAATTTTCACGGTAATGCGCTATGCCGAGTTGATATTGGGCTTGGATCGCGCGTTTTTCTCCAGGTAGTTCTGGGTTTCCGAGGCCTGCGCCAAAAGGCGTAAAGTCGGTCGGGAAAAGGTTCATTCCTGACATGCCAAAAACCCATTCGCCCTCTAGCCAGAATCCATCTAAGCCAAGCTCTTGCTCAAGAAAGTCATCGGTTAATAGCATAGCGAAGCCAACATCAAGGTTCCATTCAAGTAAACCCGTGCTGATACGTTCGTCAACCGGATTTGCGACATCGTAATCACTGATTTTTGTCGAAATATGTGAGCCATTCATTTCGATCAGTTTGGGGGTGAAACCCCATGAAATAGGCATGTTGTAATCATAGACATTGGTGGTGGCAACGGTAGCACCAAATTCTTTTATTTCAAAGTAAGTGCTATCAACGGTCGGTTCTATTCGTTCGTCGATGTTTCCTCGCGGTAAGTCAACGTTGTCAGGGTCTATAAAATGATTAATTGTGGTAGAAATAATATTGACGTCAGTATCTATGATTGTGATCATCTCTCTGATTTCTCGACGTGTAAAAAAGTTAATAGTAACAGGGTTGGTATCAACTAATAGACTAAATGCACTGGTTTCATCTTCACGATAAGAGCTTAGGTTCATGTCTTCCAGAGTCTTTTTAAGTTTAGCGCCTGTGGTTCTGACTAAGCTTATTTGATCTGGGGTTGAATTTGAGCTTGCTTCTCCTACGGCGTCGAGGAAATCTTGTTCTACATCCGAATTTTGGTAATTACGGATGTCACTTTCTAAGTCAAAATTATGCAGTTCTCGTGTACCCAATGAGGCACTGATATGAATTTTGTCTGGTTTATTGCCGCGGTTAAAGGCAATGAGTGCCGGGTTATGAGACGAGGCATTAAATTTGGTAGAAGCGGCGACACCTGTGCCTCCCATTGCCATAGATCTTGGGTCAAGAAAAGTTCGGTATCCACTAAATGCAACGCTGCTATAGCATAGTCCTAGTAATAATAAACATAGTAGTCGGGCTAGGCCGGGTAATGCTCTAAATCTCATTGTGGGCATGTTCCTCAAACTTAAACATCCATGGCAGTAAAAGCGCAATGCAAAAAAAGGTTTCACAGTGTAACCGAAAGTTAAGGTGCACAACGAAAGATACGTCACGCTTTTTTATATTAACTCGATGCAATTGGTGATCACGTATTGTTTTGTGAAAAACCCTTTCACGTAATTATTTAGTGTAGGTCGGTATTATACTTATATGATGCCGCATAGCATAAGTATATGAGGTGTTGCCGCTTATTTGCTAATGCTACCTGTTAATGCGGCAATTGTTCGCCTGAGTTTAGGTGCTGGAGCGCTAATTAGTTAAGATTCTAAATGTGGCACAACTTTTTCATGGTATTTGGTACAGGCCGCTAAACATGCATGGCTAAACTGATTAATAAGGGTTAATAAATGAGTCGTTATTCTACTTTACGTGCTGTGATGTCGCTATGGATTATGTCTGTTTTATTTTGCATTAGTACGGGTGCGTTTGCGTCAGGTTATAATACTGAAAACCGAGACAACAGTGGCTATCGGCACAAGCAGCAGAAGGAAGAATTATTTCTACTTGATCCGATTGTCGTTCGAGTGACGGGATATAGCGCCTATGAAAAGACGGAAGACATGGTGTCTGAACCAAAAAGATTGATGGCTTTGAGGGCGTCTAAACTAGATGCTTATCGAGCATTAGCTGAACGAATATATGGCACCGGTATTTCAGGTGTTTCGACGGTCCAGGACTTTGTTTTAAAGCATGACGGCTTTGGAACAGTTGTTGACTCTGTGGTTCGGGGTGCACGAGTAGTTTCAGTAAGTGAAAAGAAAGGTGCGGGGTTTGAGACAGTGTTAGAACTACTGTTACCGGGTAATTTTCAAGATTGTTTAAATAAAACGAATAGTTTCCGATACGGTTCAAATTGTTTAAGGCCTATTACGCAAAACAATATTTATAACGCTGACAGTGCTATGACGACGCAATCAAACAGTCGGGCAAAAAAAAGGAATAACTCAATGGATTCGATCTACTACTTAAAGTAAGAAAATATATGATGAAAAAAACTTACATTGTTCTAGTCTTAGTGCTTTTCTCTCAATATGCTTGCGCCGAGTGGATTCAAGTTATCGGTAAGGCTTCCTACAAAAAAGGGGCCTACGAGCAGGCAAGAGAAAGAGCAAGGGACGATGCTTTGCAGCAGGCTATTATGCAAGTTGGGTCTCATGTTAAAAGTGAGCAGAAAGTTGTAAATGGAATTTTGAAGCATGATAAAATTAGTGTGACTAGTCAGGCGCGCGTCAATAAATCAGTTATTTTGGACGAATATGTTTTGAAAGGTGTATTACATCTCTCTATGAACGTGGATGTCGATGAAATTCCGACATGTTCTGGGTCGCAGGCAAGTACTTATAAGAAGAAGGTAGTTGTACTTGGGTTCTCAGTCCAGTCGCCTGACCAAACTCGTGTTGGTGCGATCCATGGTGTGAATAGAGGCTTATCAAGTGTATTAAATCAGGCTTTACATGAACGTGGAGATTTAGTTGTTTTTCAAAGTAGTCAGCACTCGCTTTATGAAGACCTTGTCAATGCACCTTCAAGTTATACTGAACAACAGACATTAACGAAGGCTGCGGCATTCGCGAAACAAACCGGCGCTCAATTTGTTATATCCGGTGTTATACGAGATTTAGGTTTTGAGGATGAATCGGCGTTAGGTACCTCCTATTGGGCAAAGCTAAAGCGTTTTCAGGCTAATACTAATCGACGATTTTCTGTCGATGTGTTTGTTCATGATGGTTTTAGTGGTTCGATTATTTGGCAGAAGAATTTTGCTTTAAGTGCTGAATGGACAACTGATACGGATAAAAAAATTGGTTTTGGCAGTGCTGAGTTTTGGCAGGATGATTATGGTGTTGCAGTTGGGGGCTTGGTGAATCAAATGGCCGCTATGGTTGATGACCAACTTCGTTGCCAGCCATTCATGACAAGGATTTCCAGGATAGAAGGAAAAACAATACATTTTCTGTCGGGTGCGAGTTCAGGTGTTCGACCTGGCGATAAGTTAGCACTTTATCGAACCTTTAATTTTTATGATGCTGATTTGTTGAAAGGTGTTGAGTTGACGAATGTTAAAACTACACTGACTGTTTCACAAGTTCATCCAGGGTTTGCAAGTGGCAGTATATCGGTAGATCCTGGGCGACTGAATATTCAGGTTGATGACTTAGTCGTCGCATGGTAATTGATCGTTTTATTCAGTGCGCGAAGTACCGGTAAGTCGCGCTTCATCTGAATTACGTCTTTTCTTTCCACCATGTAAGCATGCTTGGAAGTTTAAAGGGCATGATTTCCATATAGAGTTTCTTTAGATAAAAAGCTAAGCGAATTTTTTTATACCAAAAAAGCTTATTAATTTTTTCTTTGGTATGTAGATAGCCCTCATTGTAGAGCTCTTCAAATTCTTCGGAATTATCTAAACGACTATATTTTTCTAAATTTAGAGCGATAACAAAGTCGGCTTTTCGTAATTGATCCTTAGTTCTAAGGTCTATAGCAATATCCATGGCGTTACCCATTATCGTGATCATGTCGTTAGGTGGCGGGTAGCTATGGTTTCCGTTTAGGCTAACGCCAACTGTAATGCCTGCGCCCATTTTATCGAGTAGGCTTATCGGAACATTCTCACTAATTCCACCGTCTATTAATGTGTGATTTCCAATTTCAATGGGGATGAATATGCCAGGAATTGCAGTGGAAGCACAGACTGCTTTCGCGAGATTTCCACGAGTTAAAATTACTTGCTTACCGGTTGCAATGTCAGTGGTGCAAATAGCGAGGGGGATCATTGCATCTTCTATATTTACATCACCTAAATCGTCTAGAATCATGCTCTCAATAGATTTTGTCGAGAATAAACCCTTTTTATGTATTGAAAAGCCAATTATGGCGGTGAAATTTAAGTTTTTACCGATTTCTTTGATATCGTTGATATTTTTTCCAAAAGCATAATAACTGGCGACTAAAGCGCCAATACTTGTGCCTGAAATATAAGATATTTCTATATTATTTTCTTCTAAGGCTTTGAGGACGCCAATGTGTGCAATGCCTCTAGCGCCACCGCCGCCTAATGCGACGCCGACTGTTGTGTTAAAAATGTTCCATTTCATAGCTTTATAACCAATAAGAAAATAATACTAAAATTAGGCCGCCTAAATAGCGTTGCCAAGGTTTTTTTGTACTTAACTCTGTATAACAAAATTCTTCGGAGTGACTAATATCACTGAGAAAATCATGCGTGAGTTGTGTAATACTTTTGCTTGTCTGTAATACATAATCGATTTCTAAGTCGTGTTGTAAGCTGCGTTGGTTGAGGTTGCTGGAACCTATGCTGGCCCAATTATCAATAATCAATGTTTTTGCATGCAGTATGCCTGCCTGATACTCATAGATTCGGATGTTTGCTTTTAGTAGTTGGTCATAAAAGTACGAAGCGACCCACGGCATAAAAAAAACATCAGATTTATGTGGTAGCACAATTCGTACATCTACACCTTTTTTACTGGCTGATATTAAAGCACTGAGTAGCTTTGAATTAGGCATAAAATAAGCGTTAGTAATCCAGATAAAGTCTTGTGATGAAGCGATGCGAGAAATTAGATTTTTTCGCTTTTTTTGGCGCAAAGTACGGGTGAAATTTAATAAAAAAGGAGTTGTTATGAGTTGTTGAGAAAGACGTTTTTTCTCTTTACGTTTTTTTTTGCACCAATTGAGGTTATACACTGATTGAATGGCGTGAGTATCAATATTATGAAGCGCAATTGCAGTATCTCGCCAGTTTTCGCCACCTTGATCGTATGAAAAATGTTTCTGGCTGACGTTTATGCTACCTAGCCATATTGCACTATGGTCAACGATTAATAACTTACGATGATTTCGCTGGTTAATGTATGTCAATAAGTACCAAAACTTTTTCAGACCCCTAATGGAAGAGAGGGAAAGTGCCCATAGCTTGACGTACCAAGGAAGCGGGCGGTGTATCCGAACAAGGGCGCCAGCGGCTTTAAGTTGTTTTGCTACGGGGATGAAATCTAAATTTGCTCCCATGCCATCCACTAAGAGTCTGACATTTACACCGCGTTGAGCTGCTTGTATGAGGGCTTGTGAAACAAGCTTGCCGATGGGGTCTATGTCAAAAATATAGACCTCCATATCGATATGTGTTTTTGCCTGGTTAATTGCTTGAAGTACGCTGTCAAAATAAGCATCTGCTTGGCAATAAATGCATTCTTTAGGCTTATTATTTTCCATAATAAATAATCACGCCATGATGGCGCTCCTATTTCCTGTTTGGTATAGCCTACAGCGAATGCATCAATACTCTAACCTATGCTTTAATGATTTTGGGCAATTAGCTTTACGCGTTCAATCATAGACCTTAGACCATTACCACGTGTCGGGCTTATGTGGCGAATTAAGTCCATCTTTTCAAATAAAGCGTTCACATCTAAATCGCTGATCTCATCAGGGGTTTTCGTATTCAGTGCTGCGAGCACAACGGCGGCGAGACCTTTTACAATAATAGCATCACTCTCAATTAATAAATAAACTTTATTATTGGTTTCGTCTACACGATGAATAAGCCACACTTGGCTCTGGCAACCATGAATGATATGTTGTTCTGTTTTTTCGCTTTCAGGGAACGTGGGAAGTGATTTTCCCAAATCTATGATGTAGCTATACCGCTCTTCCCAATCATCTAAAAACTCAAAAGCCTCTAAAATATCGGCTTGGCATATTTCTGTGCCGAAAGGGCTATCTTTAAATGTCGCTAACGCTATTTCACTCATAACAGACCTAATTCAAGTTTTGCTTCATCACTTAGCAAATCGTTATTCCATGGTGGATCAAAGACTAGATCAACCTCAATTCCATCTACACCAGGAACTCGCATGATGGATCGCTCGACATCAGCAATGATCGAAGGCCCCATCCCACAAGCGGGCGCGGTTAAGGTCATCTTGACCTTTACAATATGCTTGCTTTCAGTATTTTGGGTGAGTTCTACACCATAAATTAAGCCGAGTTCAACGATATTGACGGGGATTTCAGGGTCGTAACATTTACGTAATGCTGACCAAACATGGTCTTCATTCACGCTGCCATCTTCCATGACCTCAAAGTGCTCAACTTCGATAACTTTACCTAGCGCATCGGCATCTTTTTCATCAATTCTGGCAAGGTTGCCATTAACGGCCACGCTAAAAGTACCACCTAAAGCTTGTGTAATGGTCACAAAGCTATTTTTAGGGATCATGATTTCAGTGCCGGCAGGCACTAAGCGAGCTTCACAGTCTCGCTTGGTTAATACAACTTCTCTTTCCATTTTGTTTGTCCAAACCGTCATGCAGTAAGTTTAATAGCCGCACGCTTAATCAATGAGAATGTTAATCTTCTGTTACGGAGAAGCTCTCGCCACAACCGCATTCGCCGGTGACATTGGGGTTTCTAAATTGCAGCATTGAATTTAGACCGACGGTAATAAAATCGATTTCAGTTCCATTTAACAGCGGTAGGTCTTTATTTGGAACATAAAGGCTTAACGCATCGTTTATTAAGAAAACCTTGTCTTCAGAATCGGGGCCTTCCGTTAACGCTGTTTCATACATGAAACCAGAGCAACCGCTGGTTTCTAAAAAGAAACGAAGGCCGTTCTTTTCAGGCAGTTTGCTGAGCTCTTTTTGTATATGAGCGGTTGCAGTGTCAGTCATTGATATACTGACTTTAGGGTCGAAAGTAGCAATAGTCATAAGGTTTCCTATATTTATGTTTGCTTAATCGTTAAGCAAGCATACGTTGTATCTTGGCGAGACCAGTAAATAGCTGGTCAACTTCTTCTAAGGTGTTGTAAAACGCAAAGGACGCTCTGGCTGAACCAGGAAGCTCTAAATACTCCATAAGCGGCATCGCGCAATGATGGCCAGTACGAATTCCGATACCCTGTTGGTCTAGAAGTGTGCCGATATCGCTTGGGTGAAGGCCTTTAATCTCAAAAGACATGACGGGTACTTTATGCTCAGCAGTACCAATGATGCGCATACCTGGAATATCTTTTGCCAATTCATGAGCGCGCCCTATAAGGGCTTGCTCGTGCGCTTCTACCGCATTACGATCCAACTGTGTGAAATATTTAATGGCGGCGGCTAAGCCAATTGCTTCACTAATAGACGGCGTGCCTGCTTCAAACTTATAGGGCAGGACATTGTAGGTAGTACCCGCAAAGCTAACTCGCTCTATCATTTCGCCACCACCTTGATAAGGCGGTAGTGCTTCTAAACACTCAGTTTTTCCATAAAGTACACCTAAACCTGTCGGGCCAAATAGTTTATGTGATGAAAATACATAAAAGTCGCAATCTAAGTCTTGAACATCAACCTGAAAGTGTGGGACGGCTTGTGCACCATCAATTACCGTAATTAGGCCTTTATCTTGCGCCTTTTTAATGAGTGACTTAACCGGGTTAATGGTTCCAAGTACGTTGGAAACATGGGTGACGGCAAGAACTTTACTGCGTTCATTTATGAGTGAGTCGAGCTGGCTAACATCTAGCTCACCTTGTTCATTGATATCAAGTACTCGAATTATAGCGCCACATCTTTCAGCAGCCATTTGCCAAGGGACAATGTTGGCATGGTGCTCCATGCGACTTACGATTATTTCATCGCCTTCTTTCAGGCTTTGGCTTAAGCCGCTTGCAATCAGATTAATGGCTTCGGTGGAACCTTTTGTCCAAATAATTTCATGTCGTGACTTGGCATTGATAAAATTTTGAACAGTATCGCGTGCCGCTTCAAAACTTAGCGTTGCTCGGTCACCTAACGTATGCGCGCCACGATGAACATTAGCATTATCATTACGATAGTAATGGTCCATTGAATCAAGTACTGCAAGTGGTTTTTGTGCACTGGCAGCACTATCTAAATAGATTAGCGGTTTGCCATGAACTTCTTGGTTTAGAATAGGGAATTGTTTCCTGATTTCTGCCAAGTTTAACGTGTGCTTACTCATCGTACCCTCCTTACCTCGTCATAAAGATGCTATTAATTACAGTTTCTTGGTATTAGTTTGCTTGAAAACTGAGTATGTCTGTTAACTGTTGCTCCCAGTAATCTGCAATACTTTCAATGGGAGCAGCCCTTACAACTTCAAGCACAAAGCCAAGCGTTAGCATTAATTTGGCTTGTTCTGCTGAAATGCCACGTGTTTTAAGATAGTACACTTCTGTTTGATCTAACTGGCCCATGGTGGTGCCATGCGCACATTTTACATCATCGGCATAAATCTCTAGCTCAGGTTTTGAGTTGATTTCTGCTTTCGATGAAAGCAATAGATTCTTGTTACTCATTGAACCTAATGATTTTTGAGCGTCAGGATGAATATGTATACGGCCATTAAAGACAATAGAAGATTGCTGGTCGGCAATGCAGCGATAGGTCTCGTTACTGGTACAGTGAGGGGCAATATGTTCAACGCAGGTGTGATTATCGTAATGTTGATGATCGCGCGTCACGCATACGCCATTTAAATCACATTCAGCGCCGGGCTCTAGCATTTTGACATGTAGATCGTGTCGCGCTAACTCGCTTCCTAGGGCCATACAATAACTGTTAAAACGTGCATTACGAAGCAGTTTTACACCTGTCGCGCCGACATGCTTGCATTTTCCTTGATCTATATTCATTCTAATGTAACGAAGTTGAGCATTTTCAGAAACGGTGATATCGCAAACACTATTAATAAAGGCCTCAGAGGTCTCATCTGCCGTGATGTTCAGTTCTTCGATCAATTCAAATGAGGCATTTTTTCCAACAAATACAAATATCCGTGGAAAACTCATACCGTGACCCAAGTGTTCTAAAACAACTTTTACCGGTTTATCTATTTGGGCGTTATCTTCAACCTTAAGAAAAATACCATTTTGAAATTGCACAGCGTTAACGTCAGCAAAAGGTAAGGTATTCGATTCAGCAATAACGCCTGACAGAACTTGTTTGGTTTCCGCTTCGCTTAAATCTAAAAACTGCTTAACACTCAAACCTTCAATATTTGAATCATTAAGCGTTACACGTTCGTTGCTAATGAGAATTTGGTGGCAATCTAAATCATAAGCAGTTTGGTAATTTGACATTTGCGTCGAAAGCGCAGGGTATTGATCTGCTAGTTTTAAGCGCTTCGCGGAGTATTTCCACGATTCTGTTTTACGCGTTGGAATGCTTACTGATGCAAGCTTTTCCTTTTTAATTTGGCGAAAGCTTTGTAGTGATGCGTTAAGGTTTGATGTGGTTTCATCAAATGTAATTGAGCTTAACATTTGCGCGCCTATATTTGATTTAGATCCTTTACTTAAGTTAGACATAGGGGCTCCTTTTAAGCTTCTTCGTCGTCAGAAAGACCTAACCAGCCATAGCCTTTTTCTTCTAGCTCAAGCGCTAATTCTTTACCACCAGACTTAATAATTTTTCCGTTTGCTAGTACATGAACAAAATCGGGAACAATGTAGTCGAGCAGACGTTGATAGTGAGTGATCATAATTACAGCACGTTCAGGCGAACGTAATGCATTGACACCTTCAGCGACAACTTTTAGGGCATCGATATCGAGACCTGAATCAGTTTCATCCAAAATAGCGAGCTTAGGCTCAAGCATTAGCATTTGCATGATTTCATTGCGCTTCTTTTCACCACCAGAAAAGCCTTCATTAACGCCACGTTTTAAGAATGACGGGTCAAGGTCTACTTGTTGAATTTTTGCTTTTGCAAGCTTCATGAATGTTGACGCATTCATTTCATCTAGGCCTTGATGGCGACGGATATTGTTCATGGCAGTTTTCATGAACTGAAGATTGCTCACGCCTGGAATTTCAACAGGATATTGAAAGGCAAGAAAAACGCCTTCTCTCGCACGGTCTTCTGTTGGCATGTCGAGTAGGTCTTTACCTTGAAAAGTAGCGGTGCCGCCGGTTACTTCGTAAGCATTATTACCCGCCAATACTTGAGATAATGTGCTTTTCCCTGAACCGTTTGGGCCCATGATTGCATGTACTTCACCGGCTTTTACTTCAAGGTTTAAACCATTTAAAATTTGTTTGTCATCAATACTTGCTTGTAAATTTTGAATATTTAACATCATTATCTCTCTCAATCTGTGGCTTCAGTTACTTGGAAGAAACCACCTAGCGCAATCTTATAGTACCCTCGCACGAAAATGTGAGGGCTCAATATGTTAAGTCGTTCTGAATTTAGGGTTAACTAATTTAGCCGACAGAGCCTTCTAGGCTCACTTCTAATAACTTGGTTGCTTCAACAGCAAATTCCATAGGAAGCTCTTTAAAGACTTCTTTACAGAAACCGTTTACCACCATGGCGACGGCGCTTTCGGCATCAATACCACGTTGCTGACACAAAAATAACTGGTCGTCACTGACTTTTGATGTCGTTGCTTCATGTTCAATGATGGCCGACTTATTTTTTGTTTCAATATAAGGGAAGGTATGTGCGCCACATTTATCACCAATTAACAAGGAGTCACATTGGGTATAATTACGGGCATTGTCAGCATTAGGGCCGATACGCACTAAGCCACGATAGCTGCTATTACTCAAACCCGCCGAAATTCCTTTTGAGATAATCGTACTAGACGTATTTTTCCCAATATGGATCATTTTTGTGCCGGTATCAGCTTGTTGAAAGTTATTGGTTAACGCTACGGAGTAGAATTCACCTACGCTGTTATCGCCTTTTAAAATACAGCTAGGGTATTTCCAAGTAATGGCAGAGCCTGTTTCTACTTGTGTCCAAGACACTTTTGAATTCTTACCGATACATGCCGCGCGTTTTGTAACAAAATTGTAGATGCCACCTAAACCGTTCTCATCGCCAGGGTACCAGTTTTGCACGGTTGAATACTTGATCTCAGCATCATCTAGTATGACTAACTCTACGACAGCCGCATGTAATTGGTTTTCATCTCGCATCGGTGCAGTACACCCTTCAAGATAACTAACATGACTGCCTGCTTCAGCAATAATAAGTGTTCGTTCAAATTGGCCGGTATTTGCTTCGTTAATACGGAAGTAAGTGGATAGTTCCATTGGGCAACGTACGCCTTTAGGAATGTATACAAATGAACCGTCACTAAATACAGCAGAATTAAGTGCAGAATAAAAATTATCTTTTTGTGCGACAACACTACCGAGGTATTTTTTAACTAGCTCAGGGTGGGAGTGAACCGCTTCTGAAATAGGGCAGAAGATTACGCCTGCTTCAGCTAGCTTAGCTTTAAAAGTAACGCCAATCGATACACTGTCAAATACTACGTCAACTGCCACGCCTGCTAGGCGAGCGCGTTCATGTAGTGGAATACCTAGTTTTTCGTAGGTTCTTAACAGCTCCGGGTCGACGTCATCAAGACTTTTTGGGGCATTCTCTTGTGACTTTGGGGCCGAGAAATAAGCGATATCATTAAAGTCTATTTCGGGGTAATGAACGTGCGCCCACTCAGGGTTATCCATTTCTAACCAAGCCTCGTACGCTTTTAAACGCCAGTCTAAGAGCCATTGAGGCTCTTTTTTCTTAGTAGAAATACGGCGAATAACGTCTTCATTCAAGCCTGGCTCGAACGTGTCAGCTTCAATGTCTGTGACAAATCCGTGTTCATACTCACGTTTAATTAGGTCTTTCACTGCTTTATCTGATTCAGACATGTGTTTAGCGTGCTCCCAATTGACAATAAAAAATAATACTAGTACTGAGGTTTCAACGATTAAGATGTTTGTTTGAGACGACTTAATCAGTACCGATTTGTTTAATTATATAATAACCAAGTAATTTAGTCAGGTATTAAATTAACGATGGTTGAATGCAATACATTATTCAAGGTATAAATGCGCGGTATTGTATCTTTTTTTCAATAAAAAAGCAGATTAAGGATGAAAAAATGACCAATTTCACTAGGGTCGAACAGAAGTTGTACAGATTTCGAGATTCTTTGCTAAGTTTAATAGCAATACTTTAAAAAATATAAGGTAAATATAATGGCAGTGTCGACCGCAAGAGACATTAAAACAGCAGAGCAAGCCAAGGCGCTGATCCAGGATCGGGGTTTAAAGCACGTCAAAGTGGGGCTGACAGACATTGATGGTGTGATTCGCGGTAAATATATGAGTAAAGCCAAATTCTTTTCAGCGCTTGATAAAGGTTTTGCGTTTTGCGATGTAGTTTTAGGCTGGGACTCGAACGATCAACTTTATGAAAATGTAGGCGTAGAATATACCGGGTGGCAAACAGGTTATCCTGATGCGCCAGTGAGAATAGTGCCTGAAAGTTGCCGAGAGTTATATGATGAACCTGGCATGTTGTTTTTCTTAGCTGAATTCTCTGATCAAGCAGAAACATTATGTCCACGAGGTTTGTTACGTAGAGTCTTACATAAAGCAGGGAGAATGGGCTTACAGGTGTTTTCGGCGTTTGAATATGAGTTTTTTCTATTCGATGAAACGCCTGACTCGGTGCGTGAAAAAAATTATCAAAACTTAAAGCCGATTACGCCCGGCTTTTTTGGTTATTCAGTGTTAAGGAGTTCGGTGCATTCAGAGCTTTACCAGTCGCTGCTAGATCTTAGTGAAACGATGGATTTTCCGATTGAAGGCTTACATACTGAAACAGGTCCGGGTGTTTTAGAGGCCGCTATCGATGTTGATGAGGCGAGTTTGTCAGCCGATAAAGCTATTCTATTTAAAACTTTTGTAAAAACATGGGCGCAACGCCGCAAGATGATGGCTACGTTTATGGCGAAATGGTCAAATGACTTTCCTGGACAAAGTGGTCATATTCATATTTCTTTGCGTAATCAGTCTGATGGTCGATCTGCCTTTTATGATCAACATGCAAAGCATGGCATGAGTGATATCCAGCGACATTTTCTGGCAGGGCAGCAAAGATTTATGCCGGAATTATGTGCAATGTATTCACAAACGGTTAATTCATATAGTCGGATGGTGCCAGGTTTTTGGGCGCCAATGGACGCGACATGGGGGGTTGAAAATCGAACAACAGCTCTGCGTGTTATTCCAGGCTCTGATGCCTCTCAACGGGTTGAGTTTCGGCTAGGGTCTGCTGATGCGAACCCATATTTAGCGCTCGCAGCCGCAATAGGTTCCGGTCTTGAAGGGATCGAACGTAAGCTAGAGCCTGAGACGCAAGTAAAAGGGAATGCTTATGAGCAGACGTTCCCTTCTCATTTAGCATTACCTCAAACATTGGATGCCGCTGCGTATGCTTTACAGCAATCCGAGGTCGCAAAAGACTTGTTTGGCGATGCTTTTGTAAAGCATTATGCAGCAACACGAATGTGGGAAAGCCAGCAATATCGAAAACATATCTCGGATTGGGAATTAAAGCGATATTTTGAAATTATATAGCCGGGAGGCTTGATGGCAGTTTATACCGAACTTTCAATGCAAGAAATCGAACATTTGCTTAGTCAATATGACATGGGTAACTTGAGTGATTTTCAAGAAATAACATCGGGTATTGAAAATACAAATTATTTTGTTACAAGTTTGCACCCGAAACAGGGCGTAAGACGCTGGGTATTAACGCTGTTCGAAAATATTAAATCGGATGATTTACCTTATTTTTGTGACTTGACGCGTCATCTTGAACAGGGTGGATTTAAAGTGCCTGCGCCCGTTATTAACCGAGTGGGGGGGAGTATCTTTTGTTTAAAAGATAAGTCAGGCGTCATTGTCCCTTGCTTGAATGGGGCTTCATTAGATCAGCCTGATAATCCATCGTGTGCATCCGTTGGTGCCTATCTAGCAGGTATGCATTTGTCTTTACGTTCTTTTTCTCAGCACCGGCCTATGCACAGAAATGTCGAATGGATGAAATGTCAATTGGAGGCCCTAGAAATCTACATGACAACGTGTGAATTTAAGGTATTGAAGGGGTATGTTAAACGTTATTGTGCTTACCAATCTCATTTAATGGATTGTCCTCAAGGTACCGTTCATGGCGACTTATTTCGGGATAATATTTTATTTGAGGGTGACACTATTTCGGGGGTAATTGATTTTTATCATGCTTGTGATGCGACTTTTATGTTTGATCTCGCTGTCGCGGCCAATGACTGGGCAATCGGTACTGATGGTCTTCATGATAAAGCGCGCTTAGAAAGCTTATGTGAAGGTTATCAGTCTGAGAGAGCGTGGACCGATAAAGAAAGAGTCATGTGGCCTTTTTGTCTAGAGCTTGCGGCATTAAGGTTTTGGGTGAGTCGCTTAGCTAGTCTTTACTTGCCGAGCTACCAGCACAGATCGGTGGTGGGGAATCCAATTAAAAACCCTGATGAAATGAAAGCGATTCTTTTAGGCTTAGTTGCTTGGGATGAAGATGTGGTGATTAATTAAAAATCGCTTTTCGGTCCGAATTCATTGTTTTATATTTTTAGTCACTTCTCGGTGATGGCGTTTTTTATTTTGAAGATTTGATTTCTATCTATCTGTCCGGCTTAAACGACCTACGGATGGACTAAGAACTTAAACACAAGGTCAAGAGAGATTGACCGCCGAGAAAAGCCGATGCGCTTCGCCGAGAAGAGATTACTCACTTTGAAATAAAGCTTCAGTGTTCGTTAGGCCTTGTCTGTCGGGTGATAGCTTATTTAAATAAAGCATTAATATCGCCATTAAAGCTGACGTCTACAAGCTTCCAGCCTTTATCGGGTTGGTAATAATTTATATTCCAAATTAAGGCAATCGTTTCGTATTTCAATAGATACGTGATTTTGTAAAAATGCTCACCGACAGATTGCGTCTCTAATAAGTCGAAAGAGAGAGGTTTACCCGCGCTTTTCTCTAATTGTTTCATGTCGGTAGAGACTTTTTTTCCGCGTTCAATGAATTGTTCAAGATCAATGCCCGCATACGCCGATAATAAAGAGTAAGCAGCTTCTACCTCGCCACTTAATATCTGTCCCATAAAATAACTGCTTACTTTGTCTGCTTTGTCTTTACTCGCAATCGATTTTGCTTGGGCTTGTGAGAAAAAAATAACGAATAGAACGAATAAGCTGACGCTAAATTTATGCAAGGTTTAAAATCCTTTTGACGGATGATTTATGATTTAAAGTGAGATAGTAACTAAGCATAACTGAATTTTATGCGGATAGGTTAAAGTTCCATTTCTTCCGGCATGAACTCGTTCACATTTATTTCGAAATGAGCGGGATCTTCATAGTTAGTAATTTTTACATTTTCTACATTATCATGCATCATATTACGTATTTCTGGGTTGATATATGCGTTGTTTTTGGTGTTAAACATAATGTTAACGAGTGGTTTAAGAGGTGATTGTACATTTTGAGCAATCACGATCGCTAAGTAACCATTGTTTAATTTAACTAAGCTGCCGGTCGGGTAAATGCCCATGCATTTAATAAACTGATGCACTAAGCTTTCATCAAAATTCTTTTTGCTCAATTGGAGTAGGGTACGCATGCCATCGGAAGACGGTACCGCTTTTTTGTAATTTCGGTTGTTGGTGACGGCGTCATAAGTGTCTACTATGGCAAACATTCGTCCATATAAGGATATTTCATCTCTTTTTAAACCATTTGGATAGCCTGAACCATCAAAGCGTTCATGGTGCTCCAGTATGATGTGCATGATGATATCGGAGGTGTCGTCGTCTTCTGCAAGTATTCGAAAGCCGAAATTGACATGTTCTTTCACTTGTTCAAATTCTTGCGGTGTCAATGGACCTGATCGTTGGAAGAATTCTTCTTCAATATGTACTTGACCTAAATCGTGCAACAACGCGCCAGTGATGCATAATTCTATATTTGCCTTACTTAGGCCATGAGCATGAGCAAAAAGACCCATTAAAATAGAAGTATTGACAGAGTGCTCGTGAAGGTAGCTGTGTTGGTCTCTAATTCTTCCTAGCCATGTTAATGCATCTTTATTACGCATGATTGAGCGTAAAATAGCTTTAGATGCTTGGTGGAAATAGTCAGGATTAATTTTTTTATCATTCTTTATTGCTTGCATTGATTCATGCAAAATATTTACAGATGCTTTAAAAATATCTTTGGCACTTGCCCACTCTAATGAAAGTTCATGATGTTCAGTTTTCATGTCTTTATTAAGTTTTTTCAGATTTTCTTCGATTTCTTTACTGTAGAGTTCATTAGTGTCTGTTTTGGCGTCATTCTCTGTATCGCCTGACGTGTTTGTAGGGTCTAAACTTGCAATATCTAAGCCTTTAGCTGTGTCAATGATGATTTGCTGGATGCCGATTTCAATAAATTTACTGATAATGCGGATGTCACGTATCATGCCTTTCTTCTTCTTCGGCATTGGCACGCCAGCCGTTTCGAGAATTTCAGAAATGTACATGTCGACGATTAGATCAGTGATTGGGATTTGCTTAAGCACTAAATGCCTCTAATTTATTAAACGGTAGTGTTATTATTTGGTATTCTTTTTACTATAGCTCTTTTTTACCACAAACCAACTTCAGAATGAAATAAGCATAATTAAGTGGATTGTTATTTCATGCCAATTTCTAACAGCAAAGCGATCTAATCTAGATTAGAATTAGTAAAATTTATTAAAGGACAGCCTCCTATGATACCGAGTCAAAAACCAAATAATCCAAATTTTTCTTCTGGTCCTTGCAGTAAGCGACCAGGTTATCAGGTTAATCAATTAAACTTAGAAACTCTTGGGCGTTCTCATCGTGCTGCGATAGGAAAAAAACCACTAGAACTTTGTTGCACTGAAACTGCACGGTTATTAGGTTTACCAGAAGGCTATCGTGTTGGTGTGGTGGCGGGTTCTGATACAGGCGCTATGGAAATGGCGATGTGGTCTGTGCTTGGTCAACGGGCTGTGGATATTTTTGCATGGGAATCGTTTGGTAAAGGCTGGATCACCGATATTACGAAACAATTAAAGTTAGATGACGTTTTAATTTATGAAGCAGACTATGGCTTGTTGCCTGACTTTTCACAAGCTAATGCTGATCACGATATTGTTTTTACATGGAATGGAACCACTTCAGGTGTAAAAGTACCTAATGGCGATTGGATTTCAGATGACCGAACGGGTTTAACCATCTGTGATGCGACGTCTTCAGTCTTTGCGATGGAAATGCCTTGGGAAAAACTAGATATTATCACCTTCAGTTGGCAGAAAGTGTTAGGCGGTGAGGGCGCGCACGGTATGTTGATTTTAAGTCCAAAAGCTGTAGAGCGCTTGGAATCCTATACGCCTGCTTGGCCGATGCCTAAGCTATTTAGAATGACGAAAGGAGGCAAGTTAATCGAAGGTATTTTTAACGGGGCGACGATTAATACACCTTCGATGTTATGTGTGGCTGATTATCTCGATGCACTTGCTTGGGTGGATAGTTTAGGTGGTGTTTCTGCGTTAATAGCGCGTTCCCAAAAGAATTTAGCGGTTATCGAAGGTTTTGTTGCGCAACATGAATGGATTAATTTTCTTGCTAAAACAGACGCTACTCGTTCAAATACTAGTGTTTGTTTAGTACTTGATTTACCATCTGATGCATTGAAATCGATGACGAAGTTGCTCGAACAAGAAACGGTTGCTTATGATATTGGCGCCTATCGTGACGCGCCCGACGGTTTGCGTATTTGGTGTGGTGGCACGATCGAAGCAAGTGATGTAGAAGCGCTAATGCCATGGCTTGAATGGGCTTACGAACAAGTTCAATAAACGAAGTGTTAAAGGTGTAAGCATGCAGCTTGTTTGCACCTTCTTTTTATCATCCTATTTCCAACGATAGCCTCATTACTTGTTTTTCGGACAAGTCCTCCTGCGTGACATGAATTTAACATGTTAAGCCCCGGTATTGGCAAAATTATCTGAAGTTAATATTGATAAATAATTCAACTAGATCTAGGTTTATAGGGTTAGGTCACTTTGTAATAAAATAGCTCAATGTTTTGACGGCTGGAAAATACAGCATAATGACGTGAATTGTGTGTCAACAACGATCGAGCAAAGCCACTAAAGTAGTTAGTCATACAAAACGTATAGCAGCAAATGCTGTCTAAATTAACCTCAGTGAATATAGAGACCATTCATATGGAAATATCGACTTTCATCTCATGGATCGTACTAGCTTTTATTATTTTTTATATTATTAGAATTTTTAATACCTTAATTGCTTTGAAAAATCGCTTTCAAAATTCTTTTTCTCAAATAGAAGTCCAGCTTAAGCGACGATACGATTTAATTCCCAATCTAGTTGAAACGGCCAAAGCTTATATGAGTCATGAGCGTGAGACACTTGAGGCTGTTATTTCCGCAAGAAATGGTGCGCTGGCTGGTTTGAAAGAGGCCGCTTCAAATCCTGCCAGTGGAAAAGCGTTGCAGAACTTAGCATCTAATGAGGGTTTGCTTCAAAGTGCGCTTGGGAGCTTAAATATTGCGGTTGAAGCTTATCCAGACTTAAAAGCGAGTGATAACATGCTGCAGCTAAATGAAGAACTAAGTAGCACAGAAAATCGCGTCGCTTTTGCCCGGCAGGCATTTAATGATGCTGTGACTGAGTACAATAGTTTTAGACAGAGCTTTCCGCATAACTTATTTGCACCGACTTTTGGCCATAAAAAAGATGCTAGTTTGCTAGAATTTGAAGATTCAATAGCAATTAAACAGGCACCTAAGGTTAGTTTTTAGACAATGAATTTATGTAGGTATGACGATGCACTTAGATAAAGCTTAAGTATGAATTTCTATAAAGCGCAGGATCAAGCCAGAAAACAAACTAACTGGTTACTGATTCTATATTTCCTTTCGGTAGTGAGTATTGTGCTCATCACCAATGTTTGTTTTGCCATCTTTGTTTGGTATAGCAACCCTAGTAATTTATCGAATATTGAACTTCAGCCTATAACGGGTTTATCTACCATAATTGAGTGGTTTAGGTATGTGTTCGTAGGCTTGGGTTGGCACAAGTTTTTTTGGGTGACAGGGCTTGTTTGTGGTGTGATTGGTCTTAGTATGGCCTTTAAGTGGAGTTCGTTACGTCATGGTGGTCGAGTGGTCGCCGAGTCTCTTGGGGGCAGAGTGCTGGTACCGAATACGGATGATGTTTTAGAGCGCCGCTTACTTAACGTCGTTGAAGAGATAGCGCTGGCTTCAGGTATACCGGTTCCGCCTGTTTATATCATGGATAATGAGGAAGGTATTAACGCCTTCGCAGCGGGCTTATCCTTTGAAGATGCCGTTATAGGGGTTACTCGTGGCACACTAGAGTGCTTGAGCCGAGAACAGCTCCAAGGCGTAATAGCGCATGAATTTAGCCATATATTAAATGGCGACATGCTATTGAATATGAAGTTGTTAGCCGTACTTCATGGCATATTGATGATTAGTGAAACAGGTCGTACAATTATGCGACATGGATCAAGACGGTCGTATTCTCGCTCTCGAAGAGATGTAAATGGCGGCTTATTTATTTTTGGCTTATGTCTTTTTTTGATTGGTTGGTTAGGTCAATTATTTGGCGATTTAATTAAGTCGGCGGTGAGTCGACAACGTGAATTTTTGGCTGATGCTTCAGCCGTGCAATTTACACGTAACCCTGAAGGAATAGGGGGCGCGTTGAAGATAATTGGTGGCTATGGCCAACATTCAAATATACAACATAGTGCTGCGCATGAGGTCGGACACTTATTTTTTTCGAGTGCGTACAAAAGTTTTTTATCGCTCTTTGCGACCCATCCTCCGCTAGAGATGAGAATTAATCGAGTATTGCCTTCATGGAACGGGCGTTTTACCCGATATCATAAACAGTCCGATCAAGTTGGTCGATCTATGGGCCACTCAAATGACGCATATGCTTCGTTTAATGGGAGCCGCTCTGCGGCAACTGATCAAACGGTTGATAGCGTGAGTGAAACAAAGGCCTTAGTACAAAAAAATACATCGAATTATGATGGGAGGCCGATAGAGTTTACGCTTGAACCCGCGCCAAGTAAGCCTATGTTGCATACCAAAAAACCGAGTGCGGATAGGTTATTTAAACAGGCCAAAGCACTCGCACATGAACCATTAGGTGCCGTTTCTTTAGTTTTATCAGTCTTGCTGAATAATAACGCTGCAGTGATGGCAAAACAGCTGGTGATTATTGAACATAATCAAAAAAACTGGTTACAGCCGTCAAAAGAGTCGAAGCGATTGCTTGATCAACTGTATGCTCAGCCAAAGGCTCCTGGCCAGCATCGTTTGCAGTTGTTAGAGATAGCAATTCCAAGTTTGAAACAGATGTCTCTGAAACAATACCGATTATTACGTGAAATTATGAAGCAGATGGTTCAAGCAGATGGCGGTATTGCTTTATTTGAGTGGGTGAGTTGTCAGCTTGTGTGTCAGTACTGTGATCGGCATTTTGGACTTTCAAAAGTACTGAAGCCAAAATATAAAACGATAAAGCAGCTCTCGCCCATTTATGAAATTGTGCTATCGCGCGTGGTTCATTACGGAGGTGGAAAGGCAGATGCTAAGTTAGAGGCTTTTAATAAAGCGTGTAATATCGCTGGTACCTATACCATTCAACTTTTGCCGATTGAGCTATGTAGCCAAGCTAAGTTTACTCGGGCTGTTCGTGCATTAGGCCAAGCCTATCCTCTCCTTAAACCTCGTTTAATTAAAGGGTTTATTGGCGCAGCGCAAGCAGATATATGTGTTAATGAACATGAGCATCAAGTGATCAGAGGTATCGCTGCTGTCATGGATTGCCCCTTGATTGGTTTGGAGCTCTAAATGTACATTCACTTGCTTATTCTTGTGCCAATCAAGTATTTCTTACCATTGATTAATAAACTAAATCGATTTCAGGCTATTAGGTTTATAAATTTCTGCTAATCTAAAAACCTATGTTGTATATGAGTAGTAGCCCATGATCAAAAAGGACCATACCAAACAAGAAATTTCTAAACACGTTGGGCGATCGGGCCGTTCCATTCTTAACAGTATGATCGGTGAATATTTAGAAAAAGAAAAAAATCCATTAGCCATTCAAATGGGTTTTTATCACCGTTCAAAAAAATTGTCGTTAGATACTCCGCTCACTCAACAACTAAACGCCCCTTTGAGTAATAAAGTTGTCATCTTAGTGCATGGCCTGACACAGCTTGAGACAGTATGGGATTTTCCTAAAAGCGGCAGCTCTAATGAGTTGATCATAAACCACTATATTGGCGCTTTCTTTGATACACCAAAAGACAGCGGCAAAGAAGATTATGGTAGCAAGCTACAAGAAGAATTCGGCTACACGCCCTTTTATTTACGTTATAATACGGGGTTATCTTTAGAAAAAAATGGTCGAAACTTTGCCGCACAGCTTAGCAAACTGTTCAGGTCCTATCCGATAGCGATCAACGAGCTCATGTTAATTGGCTTTAGTATGGGGGGCACACTTCTGCGACACGCCCAGTATTCGGCCCAAAATAATCAATTTCAGTGGTTGTCAATATTATCAAAGTGTATCTACTTAGGTAGTCCAAATGAAAGCTCTCCATTGGATAGAATGGGTTACATTAGTCGTGACATTCTTCGGCGCTTTCCAATGCGTTGGATAAATCTCTGGGCGGATCGGATTGGGCATCGAAGTAACCGACTACAAAGCCTAAAGCAGGGTATGAAGCTCCTCAATGAATCGCAAGATCGAGTTGTTGAGGGTGTGAGTTATGCAGAGTCTTCAAGACACTATTTTATTAAAAGCGGTATAAACGTTGATGAGCAAGGTGTTTTGAGTCGAGTATTAGGCGATACCTTGGTAGCAGAAAATAGGTCTATTTTCTCTTCAGCTCCAGCTAATAGCCAAACAGCGCGTATAGAGGGCTTATCGTACGATTATAGTATCGCTCATTCTGATAGAGTTTATCATCTACTTGCTGCGTGGACGAAAGAGGCTGAATTATGCGATCAAAAGCCCTCTGCGGAGGCGCTGGTTAGATACTCTTCAGTACAAGAGCCTTCTATGGTAGAAGCTATACCTCTCGACTCACCGAAACAGAGGTTGGTCGCCGGGGTTGTCGATTTTCTCGGTAGTGCTTACGAGAAGACTCTCGAAACGGTCGAAACTATGCACTATTCGATTACAGAAGAGCCTTTCTATTTGGCTCAGAAGCTTCCTATCGTGAGCCAAATTGCTAAACCAGTCCAAGCAGCGCACCGTAATGTGCTTAATAATCTCTATCGTTCTCTTAGAGGTGGTGGGCGTTTAATGCATAAAGTAGCCGCTAATATTGCTCCGAAAGAAGGCGCGGTCAGGCAGTTTTAAAAAACAACCTAACGTGGAATAAGTCAGACGAGTTGGTATGTTGCCAGAGATGACTTTTAACTTAATACTAACGTCTATAATTTTGCTAAGCTGATGATTTGCATTATATTTAAGTGACAGTTCAATGGTTTGATGCAAGATTAAATAATTTTCAATTATTAGTACTATAAAATCTAACTAATACAGCGTCATCGCAGTGTTCATTCTTAAAATTACAGCATTGCTTTACTGCGTTTTACAAATCAGTTATAACTAATCTGATAATATAAAAATAATTTGAGAGCGTCATGATCACACAGCAATTATCAAAATCGATTAAAGATCATCTTCGTCATGATTCTGCTGGCGAGTTCTGCTCGTTATGACTGCCTAATGGCTTCACCAATGTGTATCGTGAGCGAGGGCAAGGCACTGTTTATAAATCAGCCTATTATTAGTTTTACCCCCAATTTAATCTGGAGTCATCCCCCCTTATGAACCTGTTATGGGTCGTATTATTACCGCTCTTTGGCACTTTAGTTCCCTTGCTAACAGAGCGTTTTGGTCGTAGTTTTTGTGCTTTTTCCGTTGCAATATTACCCGCTTGGTCACTGATTTTGGTGCTAATGTATGCGGGCGATATATTTGATGGTCAAGCCGTTCGTCAATCCATAGAGTGGATCCCCTCTATGGGATTGGACCTTTCATTTCGGCTCGACGGACTTTCACTGCTATTTTTGCTATTGATTCTTGGTATTGGACTGCTGGTGATTCTCTATGCTCGGTACTACTTATCGAAAAAAGACTCGATGGGCCGATTCTATGCTTACCTGATTCTATTTATGACCTCGATGGTCGGCATTGTCATCTCTAATAATTTGATTCAGTTATGGATGTTCTGGGAACTGACCAGTATTAGTTCGTTTCTACTGATCAGCTTTTGGTCTCATAAACCTGAAGCTCGTAAAGGCGCGAGAATGGCTCTGACGGTTACAGGAGCCGGGGGACTTGCGCTACTCGCGGGCTTATTGCTGATTGGTAATATTGTCGATAGTTATGACCTCGATACAGTATTAGCTAGTGGTGACCTGATTCGATCGCATGCTCATTACCCGATAGCTTTAATATTGGTGCTTTTAGGGGCATTCACAAAATCAGCACAATTTCCGTTTCATTTTTGGTTGCCACACGCTATGTCGGCACCGACACCAGTTAGTGCTTACTTACACTCTGCTACAATGGTAAAAGCAGGCATTTTCCTTATGGCCCGCTTTTATCCTGTATTGGCAGATACGGACCTTTGGTTTATGATTGTCAGCCTAACCGGGCTAACAACACTGCTTTTAGGCGCTTATGTCGCCCTATTTAAACATGACCTTAAAGGCCTTCTTGCTTATTCTACTATTAGTCATCTAGGACTAATTACACTTTTACTAGGTCTGAATTCGGACCTTGCGGCTGTTGCGGCTGTGTTTCATATTATCAACCATGCTATCTTTAAGGCTTCGCTGTTTATGGCTGCGGGCATCATTGATCATGAATCTGGCTCACGAGATATGCGCAAGCTCAACGGCCTTTGGAAATACATGCCTTATACCGCTACGCTTGCTATCGTGGCGGCGCTATCAATGGCGGGCGTACCATTGTTGAATGGTTTTCTGTCAAAAGAGATGTTTTTTGCAGAAACCCTTAACCAAGGTATGTTGGGCTCTCTGTCTTGGATGATCCCACTCTTGGCGACTGTCGGGGCTGCATTTTCGGTGGCCTACTCTTTACGCTTCATCCATGATGTATTCTTTAATGGTGAACCGATAGACCTTCCTAAAACCCCCAAAGAACCCCCTCGTTATATGAAGGTGCCGGTCGAAATTCTCGTTACCCTCTGTTTGCTGGTGGGAATATTCCCCGCCTACATTGTTGGTGACCTTTTATATGTCGCCTCTTTTGCAGTGCTTGCTCATGATGTTCCCAGTCATAGTCTGGCGATATGGCATGGATTTAACGTGCCATTGTTTATGAGCTTTTTAGCATTGGTGGGTGGTGCCGTGATTTACTATAACCGTCGGCACCTTTTTCAGTTTCAGTCTCACTTTATTGAGCCAGATGCAAAACTTATCTTCGAAGGCGTTATTCAATCGATCGTAAGCTTCTCTCAGCGCATTATAAAAATTTTGGAAAACGGCTCCCTGCAACGATATGTCTTCTTACTGCTGTTATTCACACTTGTTATGGGGTCATTACCGCTACTTGATCTGGCCCAGAATGCAGGTTCACGTCCGCAAATCCCTGTTGATGGTGTTGCAATAACGGGTGCTTTGTTGATGATATTAAGTGCTATAGCCACCGTAATATGGCACCGAAGACGATTTCTTTCGCTTATATTTCTGTCCGTTGTGGGGTTAATCGTGTCGCTGGTATTTGCTCAGTTTTCAGCCCCAGATTTGGCACTAACACAACTCTCTGTCGAAATAGTTACCATTATTTTGTTACTTTTAGCGTTGTTTTTTTTGCCTCAAAGTACACTAAAAGAGTCGAGTCCGAGCCGGATAAGCCAAGACTTATTAGTGTCTGGGCTGTTAGGGTGCGTGATAGGCACCATCTGTTTCGCGATGCTCACAACGCCCTTAAATACCATCTCAGACTTTTTCTTAGCTAACAGCAAAACAGGTGGCGGCGGTACCAATGTCGTGAATGTCATTCTTGTTGATTTCAGAGGGTTCGATACACTCGGAGAAATTACCGTATTAGGTATTGCTGCATTAGGTATTTTTAAACTGATTGCCAAAATGCGAATTTATATGCCGATAAGTGATGATAAAGGACGTCCTTGGAGTAATGATCCTCACCCTATGATGTTTGAAATTGTGTCACAGAGTCTTCTTCCCTTAGCACTACTGGTATCCGTTTATATTTTCTTACGGGGTCATAACGTACCGGGTGGTGGTTTTATTGCTGGTCTTATTACATCTGTGGCGATTATTCAGCAATATATTGCTCATGGTGTTCATTGGATAAAACCCCGAATCAAGATTGACTACCAATGGCTTATTGCAGGCGGGATATTAATTGCAACCGCTACGGGCATAGGCAGCTGGATCTTTGACAAACCATTCTTGAGTACGTGGTTTGACTACTTTCATTTACCTTGGATTGGCGAATTCGAACTTGCCAGCGCTATGGTATTCGATTTAGGAGTCTACCTAACCGTCGTGGGTTCCGTGATGCTAATACTAGCAAATTTGGGTAAGTTAACGACCAGCGAACGTTTTGATATTAAGGAGAACGATTAATGGAAGCTATTTATGCTTTCTGTGTTGGTTTACTGACCACTTGCGGATTTTTTCTGGTTCTAAGAGGGCGAACGTTTACCGTGGTAATAGGTCTTACCCTGCTATCTTATGCGGTAAACCTGTTTCTTTTTGCCAGTGGTCGTCTGAAACTTAATGGCGCGGCAGTGCTGGGTCAATCAACCGACTACAGCGATCCATTACCCCAAGCGCTCGTACTAACCGCTATCGTAATCGGCTTTGCCATGACAGCATTTGTGGTGATATTAGCCATGCGCTCCCGAGCGGATCAAGGGAACGATCACGTAGATGGAAAGCTCCCCGACCCGTCGACCAAACCTCGCGCGTCACACAAGAGGAATGGTTAATGCAACATCTGCCTATTCTTCCTATTTTATTGCCGATGCTCGCGGCAGTATTGATGCTACTACCGCCGTTAAGCAATTCAATAATTTGGCACCGTGTATTTGGTGTTTCGGTCATGATCATTCTCATCATCACGTCCGCTCTACTATTACTCACAAGTCATCAGCAAGGAACCCAAATGTACATATTGGGCGGCTGGCAACCACCGTTTGGTATTGCGCTGGTGGCTGATAGGCTATCAACCATGATGGTGTTACTGACGTCGGTGCTTGGCTTGGGTGCACAATTATATGCCTGTGCTGGCGATGATAATGACGGTATTTACTTTCATCCGCTATTTATGTTTCAGATCATGGGAGTTAATGGCGCGTTTCTAACAGGCGATATATTTAATCTGTTCGTTTTCTTTGAAGTGCTGCTCATAGCGTCCTACTCACTATTAATACACGGAGGCGGTAAGCAAAAAACCAAAGCCAATGTGCATTATGTAATTATAAATCTAGTAGGTTCGAGTATTTTCTTGTTTGCGTTAGGTATTTTATACGGCACCATCGGCTCACTTAATATGGCTGATATGGCCAATAAAGTACGTTTATTAGGCGAACATGAACAAGCCTTGGCAAAAGTTGGCGGTTTATTGTTATTGGTCGTATTTGGGCTGAAAGCAGCATTGCTACCACTACACTTTTGGCTACCCAAAACCTACGCTGCAGCCAGCGCCCCGGTGGCGGCGCTATTTGCCATTATGACAAAAGTTGGTGTTTATAGTATTTTACGCGTACATACTGTTGTTTTTGGCGAAGATGCAGGAGCCTTAGCCAGTATTGCCATACCATGGTTGTGGCCATTGGCACTCTTAACCATAGTGATGGGAGCAATAGGTGTTATTGCCAGTCCAAACTTAAGGTTAACGGTTGCCAATTTAGTAATTGTTTCGGTAGGAACGCTCATACTGGCGATAGCTATGCAGCGTGAATCGGCCACCTCGGCAGCGCTTTATTATATGATACATACCACCTTAGTCACCGGGGCGCTATTCCTGCTTGCTGATCTGATCAGTAAACAGCGCGGGAAAGCAGAAGACCGCTATGTTATTGCGCGTAAAATGAAGCATGGACCCGTCATTGGCATTGCATTCTTCATTGCAGCACTCACTGTTGTGGGTATGCCACCGTTATCAGGTTTTGTGGGCAAAATACTTATCTTACAAGCGGCTCAAGGCATGCATGAAATAGTCTGGGTATGGCCGGTTGTTTTATTAGCCGGACTGGCGTCACTGGTGGCAATATCCCGTGCTGGCACCACTATTTTCTGGCGATATTCAGGGGAAAGCACCCATGATGAGCCTATCTCCCCACTGAAGCTTATTGCTGTTGCATTGTTACTCTCTGCATCACTGTTGTTAGTCGTCTTTGGTGGCCCGATTACTGATTATACCAATCTTGCAGCGGCGCAGCTGCATGATATGACTCAGTCAGTTGACGCTCTGCTTCCAGGAGGGAATCAATAATGGAAACTAAACCTCGTTTTCGCTTATTTCCGATGCCATTACAGTCTCTTCTACTGTTTGTCGTTTGGCTATTACTCAACAATACCGTCGCGCCTGGGCACTTAGTATTAGCTGCGTTTTTGGCAATAGCCATTCCGTTACTGATATCTGGCATGCAAGACCCACAACCAAGAATTCATAAGCCACTCGTTGCCATTCGCTACGTATTAAGAGTGGTCGGTGACATTATTGTGGCTAACTTTGAGGTGGCGCTATTAGTGATCGGTTCGTCTAAAAAATTGAACCCAGCATTTGTTGCGGTACCTATTGAAATTCAACATGAACTCCCGATTACCATACTTGCCAGTACCGTTTCTTTAACTCCAGGTACTGTTAGCGCAGAAATATCCGAGGACAAACAGTGGCTCTACGTACATGTATTGAACCTGATCAATAAAGATGAGCTCATCGCATCAATTAAACTCCGTTATGAGCGGCCTCTTATGGAGATTTTCGAATGCTAAGTACCGCAATAGTGATTGCCACCACGCTAGTTTGTATATCGTTGATTCTCAATTTGTGGCGACTTTACAAAGGGCCAAGTAGGCCCGACCGTATTCTGGCGCTTGACACCATGTACATTAACAGTATTGCGTTGATTATATTATTTGGTATTTCTTCAGGTACAACACTGTATTTTGAGGCGGCATTATTAATTGCCATGCTGGGGTTTGTTAGCACAGCAGCAATGTGTAAATATATTTTACGTGGCGACCTGATCGAATAAACGGACGAATAAGTAGCTGTTTAAAAACCTTATAGCGAGAATAGTTAGGACTATATGATGGAATTTTGGATTGAATTAGTGGTATCAGTATTTCTAGTCATGGGAGCAATTTTTGTGTTTATTGGCTCTCTTGGCCTTGCAAAGCTACCCGACTTTTATACCCGTCTTCATGGTCCTACCAAAGCGACAACCTTGGGTATGAGTTGCCTGCTTATTGCGTCGGTGGTACTTGTCACCTATCAACAAGGTCATTTAAGCCTGCACGAACTACTTATTTCACTATTTTTGATCATTACTGCCCCTGTCACTGCGCATATGCTAGCTAAAACAGCATTTCATCATAAGCTAGAGATACATGATAAAACCTCAGGTAAGGATCTCTCAGAGCGTGCTCGAGAGCGAATGGCCCCATAGTCGAGTCGTTATCCTATTATCATTTTGCCAGAACTATTTTTTTATTTGCGGTGCATGATTAACTAAGCAACGCAGTAAAAAATTATCTGAGCATGCAGAGTAAAGTGGTGTCGTGAATGGTTTTGGTCGGTGAGGCAATCTTTAGAGTCGGCTCATCGCTTAAGAGGTATGCAGTCAAATAACCGTTTCATATTATTTGACTGCACAGGACGATAAATTAGAGATTAGAACGTAGCCAATACCTTAACTGCATCTGTCACACTAGCGGGGCTAATATAGCCGATACTCTTTGGATCTGACGATACTTTGGCCACCACATCAGCATCACTGTTTAACTCTTTAGGCGGTTGGCCTTTTCCAGTGAAAATCAATTTTGACCAGTAAGACTTTAGCTGACTGTCTGATTTTTTTAGTACTTTTTCATTGAATTCATCTCGCGCTGCATTACCTTCAGACAAGCTCACAGGCTTTACCTTTTGTCCCCCAGGCAAACTCTTGGATTTCCCCAAAAATATTCTACTGACATCCTTTTTGGAGGCCGAATCTATAATAGACGGATGAACAATCACGACGACTTCTGCCCAGCTATTTACAATAAAAACAGAAGAAAGCAGGACAGCAACAACTAATCTAAACAAACTAATATTCATGTCTATCCTCCTTAAAATACAAAGTCGATGCCTGCTGAGATAAGGTCAGCATCTACAGTTTTGTCAATGTCATCGCTATAAGTGGTGTAGTCTGCTTTTAGCGCAATACCTGACTCAATCTCCCACCTAACACCCAACGAATAGGTTTTGCTATCTTCTTCCTGCTGGGTTACGGAGCGTTTAACTAAGGCTTTCAGGAAGGGGTCTGTAACGGTATTATAAACAGTAGAGCTAGGGTCATTTTCATCAAGGCCATAGGTGCCATGAATCGTAAATTGGTCTATTCGTAAACCTGCCGAAAGGTAAAGCGACTGTTGATCAGAAAAGGCGTTAGCGTCGTCAAACTCATAGTAGGTATATTCTGCGAGTACAAACCAATCACCAGGGTCATAGCCGATGTAGATACCATAAAAGTTAACGGTTTCGTCATCAGAGCGCACTTCTGACATGACTGCGTTCACTTCAGCGTCAGATAAAGCGGTAGATGAAAGACCTACCGTTGAAGGGTCTCTCAGTGCAGCTTCGAGATCATCAAACGCTTGAGCGTCATAGCTAAGCTCTGGAACCAAGCCATAATTTGCGCCAAAATTGAAATCATCCCAAGTAAAATCAAAGTTGAGCAAGTGGCTCATGGTAGTTTTAAAGTTAGCCGGCTCAATATCAATTGTACCTGATGGTACGTAGTCTGAAATTTCTTCGCCAATAAATTTATAAGTGAAATTAAAGTCAACATCACCTAATGCGGTGTTATACAAGAAACCTAAACCATTACCTGAACTAAAAGGTAGTGAGTAAACCCCTTGAGGCGGACGAATCCAGTGGTAGGCTAAGCCCACATCAACGTAATCAGAGTATTTGTAAAGACTAAAACGTTGCCTGCCAGCCATAATAATTAAGCTATCGGTCGCCTGATAGCTTAAATATACCCATTCGAACGTAGGGTCAAAATCATCCTCTCCTCGGGCTAGAATTTGAGCTGTTGCAGAAAATTTCTCACCGATCGGGGCTGCAAACTGTAATGCAAACCTTGATTCGTTTTGAAATGACAGGTCATTGTTATGGCCATATAGCGTTTCGTCGCTATCTATCGTTTGGGCCGCAATAACTGAAGCAAAGCCATTGATTGATATTTGTTCAACGTCGTAGGCCAAGGTAGGTAGTGCGAGCGTTGCACCAAAAAGGGCAATACCGAGCACTATATTGTTTTTAATCGGCATGTATATACTCCTGATTAGTTGTTTCTGTCGACTTATAAGGAAAGTATTCAACTTCTCTTTTGTCAATTTAATAATCAGATATTGGACGAATAGCTACAAATCAACTACATTTTTTATAGAGCGATATAAAAATACTTCATATCTTAATACTGGGATTCAAAAATGAGTTGGTTCAAAAACCTCAAAATCTTTTACAAGATTATGTTAATTCTGGGTGTCTATGTTATAGCTTTAGCGATCAACACTACCATTGGTGTTAGCTCTTTGTTATCAACTCAAAATCACTTAATTAAGCTTGAACAGAAAATTTACGACTCGGTTCGGCTAGCAACAGTCAACGACACGCTCTTAAAACGTGCCGATGAGTTGCTAACCCAAGCGGTTAGTTTTTCCGAAGATGACCTGAAAATTCAAGGCATCGAAAGTATTAGTCAATTGGCTAAAAATCTACAACAGCTCAAACAACTTGATGCTGAGCGATTGGTAGAGCTAGAAAAAATTGATAGTAATGTTAAGAAATACCAAGCAATTGCCGTTCCTCTCGTAGAAGCAATGCTGAGTGATGATGTCGATTTTTCAGCATTAAAAGGTAAGATAACTGCTAAGGCAAAACTATTTGAGAGCACTAATAAAGCTCTTACCCAGTATCAGGAAAGCATTAATAATGAGTTTAAAGTAACTATTCAAAAAGCGGTGTCCAGTGGTGAAGATGGGCTTTACAAAAGCAGTGCCATAAGCGCCATATTTTTTGTAGTTCTGGCCCTTTTTATTACTTATATTGCATCTGCTTTAAGCAGTACTGCTAACCAGTTAAGTGGTTCACTAAAAGAGTTGTCTGAAGGTGAGGGGGAGCTAAGTCAGCGCATTCCTGTTAATGGTAGCGATGAACTAGGCTCGACCGCATTGAATTTCAATAGCTTTATGGACAAGTTAAGCGGCATTGTGCGCAGCATTATGAATGTTTCTAATCCGCTGCTTGAAACAGCCAATGACCTCGACTCTAATACTCAGCAAGTTAGAAGTGTCACCGACCAGCTAAGTACAAAAGCACGCGAAGCGAAACAGGCAATGGATGAGATCACACAATCTATTTCTGAAATTAGCGCCTCAGCTTCAGCGGCAAGTGTCGCCATGCAAGACACCGAAGACCGAACCAATAAAGGCTTAGAAATTGTCAATTCGACAATATCAAATTCCAAAGACCTCAACTCACAAATCATTAATGCCGCCGAGTTAGTCGAAAGACTCGCTAAAGATACTGAAAATGTCGCGAAAATATTAGATGTTATTTCCTCAATTGCAGAACAAACAAATTTGCTGGCATTGAATGCAGCGATTGAAGCCGCTCGTGCAGGTGAACAAGGGCGAGGGTTTGCAGTCGTCGCGGACGAAGTACGCGCTTTGGCATCAAAGACGGGGGATGCCACCACCGAAATACGTAGTGTTCTTAATCGCCTTGAAGCCGCAGCAGTCTCTACTGTTAGTGCTATGCAGTCCGCTAAAGGGCAGTCAGAAATGAGTGAAAAATGCGCAATTGAGACGGGTGATTATCTTGAACAAATTAAAAATGAGGTAGAGCAGGCCAATGTTATGAATACGACTATTGCCGCCGCCACAGAAGAGCAAACCATGGTTGTAGCAAGTGTTAGCGAGATTATTACCGCAATGGTTGACTCTGTAGAGTCAACAGAGGTTTCATTCAGTGAGTTAGCTGTACTAGCAAATAAACTGCTGAGTGCATCCGATTCACTGAAAGACTCTACCTCTCAGTTCAAGTTGTAGCGTTTCTAAATATTCAACGAATAAAGCCTATGGCAATATAAATCTTGCGCGCTAATTTGTCGCTAATAGGCAAGTTTTACTTGGGCACTTTAGGTTGAGTGAATTCAGTCAGGTATATTTCTTTTAGCATCTTCCTTACTGGATACATAAAATACTGACAGTAAAAATTGGTAATTGAGTGATTTAAGCGTATCGTTAGCAAAAATACTTACTTGAAAGGCTCTAACATTGAAAATTGATATATATACCAGTACCAAAAATGGTGAAAAGCACTTATCTGTTGCGAAAGGTACCAAGATAGAAGACTTAGAACTACCTGATACGATTGATCCAGACCTGTTGACATTATCACCCTTCAAAACACGTTTAGAAATTGAGCTAAAAGTGGAACATAATGCCGTAGATCAGGCAGATGTGATTGCTCAAATTGAAGAAAAAGGCTATGCAGTGCATGGTGCTAAAAGAATTATCTCCTTAAATAGTTAAAACGTGTGAGATGCTTTAGTCGTTTTGTCGAGTGTGCTGTGAATACAGCAACACTTGATGACTTGGTTAAATCAAGTTGTTGTCATCAAATGTAAAAGTCTGAATCCGCTTCTGATTTTGAAGCTACGGGGTTCAAAAATTGCCTCCCGATAAAATCTTACGATACACCCAAGTACTATTTAAGGCACTGTTTATACTGTAGATTTTGCCGAAATTTTATTATTCAGCTATGGGTTATAATGCAGGCTAAAGTGCTGCCTTTTTGACTACCTAAATACCGCTGGCTTTGACCGTATAAACAATACCCTTTTAGATTTGTAAAGACCGCAAAAGCATTGCTTTTTGTTTCCGTATAGTCCATCTCATTCGTGAGTGCTATCAGTATTCTATGGAGCCTGTTATGGCCTAAAGCAAGCGTTTACTTGATGCTGAGAAATGCTATTCTTTACTTCTTCAAAGGTAGTTATGCGGTTCCGCCTTAAGCTGTTAGGCGAAATAGGAATAGACTTATGATCGATTACGTTTCAACATTCATTTTTTTCTTTGCAGTGATTGACCCTATTGGAACCGTTCCTGTCTTTATTGCGGTGACTGGCCAGTTTGATCATAAGGCTAAAAGATTAATCGCATTCAAAGCTACGTTGGCAGCAGCAACAGTATTGATATTTTTTGTCGTCGCCGGTGAAATTATTCTAACCGCGATGGCAATTCCGCTATCAGCATTTCAGGTCGCAGGTGGGATCGTATTATTTATATTTGCACTATCAATGATTTTTGGGGAAAGTAAACCAGACGAAGAAGTTAAATTGGCAGCCAATGGTAACGAAACTGCTATTTTTCCTCTAGCGGTGCCTTCAATAGCGAGCCCAGGTGCAATGCTTGCCGCTGTATTAATGACCGAAAATACGCGCTATACAATTATTGAACAAACCCAAACTGTTGGAATGATGCTCGCGGTATTAGTGGTTGTTTTTGTGTTTCTGCTTGGGGCAAGCTGGATCCACCGTATAATTGGCAACAGCGGCGCAAGTATCATCAGTCGAGTTATGGGTTTAATACTTGCTTCAGTTGCAACGGCGAATGTTTTATCAGGAATAAAGGAATATTTTTTACTGTAAAGTTGTCAGTTTCGTCTAGCAAGCGCATTAAGAGCGTATGCAGAACTGTGGGCTACTCTCATTTTTCGCGAATTATTAGTTAACAATTATGCTCCACTTAGGTGAACGTTAGTGGTGAAAGGTTACTTCGCGTATATTGACCCTCACGAATAGAGATATTGCCCTCATTGTTGGGTTTAATTTATGTCTTTTCTGAGGCTAATACAGTGTTTTTATGTCAAGTAAGGCTTTATTGAAACACTGAAGGGTTAGAGCAATGCGCTTTTGACATACATAGTATCAATATTGAAATGGTCTTCAGTAAGTGCCTGCTAACAATCCGTTGTTACATACCTAACCACGGGGGTTGATACCGTTGCTGTGGCGGGGTTATAAAGGATGTAACATCCACTCGCTAGCACGGCTGTTTGGTTAACATATACACCTGTTCGTCCGCCTAGCTTTGCAGTAGTCAGCCAAAACAGCCCATCTCCAAAGGACGTAGACCAAGTCCAGTCTGTGTAAAAGCTAGCGTCCATGATTTCTGAAATACTATTGTTGCGATTAGCGCTGGGGTAGCCATAGGCAATTTCTACATCGACAACACCATCTCCGTCCAGGTCGATGTCTGTTATCGCCTGCTTATGTACTCCTTTTATTATAGCTTGGGCATGTACTATATTGGCGCTTGCTAATATTGCTCCGCCCATTCCCTCCAATACAGCAATGTTGGCCTCTCTTGAAAGGTCCGCAAACCTAGGTAGCGCTGTCGCTGCTAGAATTCCTAGCAGCGCGATGACAATAATGAGTTCAATTAAAGTAAAGCCAAACTGTTTTGATGTTGAAGCTTCGTTATTCATTACCTTGTCTCACATACGCCAAATGGACTAAATATTTA
>JBLHVH010000008.1:0-36467 GCA_047628385.1 Oleiphilaceae bacterium | reverse complement strand
CCCATCACCAACAAGGGAAGCAGTATACGTTCATGACGATAATAAAATGTGTCGCCTTCTTTTAACGCTAATGCCACTTCTTCATCACCAACAACTTGCCGTGTGAGTAGATGATTCAAAGACACAGGAGGACTGAGATAGCCTAATTCAAACGCCATTAAACAAGTCATCCAAAAATGTATAGGATGAATACCTTGGCTATATGCAACCGGCGCTATCATTCCAGTCACTAATATCAAAGCACCAAAAGGATCCATAATCATGCCAATCCCTACGAGAAAAATAACCAAAAAGGCCATTGCGGCATAGATTGATGTAAAGCTCTCTGGGATAAGTAAAACACCACCTCCGCGCTCAATGATACCACCCACTGTAAACGAACAAGCCATTAACATTAAAATGGCTCCTATTTGCAATGCAGAGTTATCAACGGCTGATGAAAATGCAGTGGTAACAGTTGGGCTTGCACCTGCTGTTTTATTGCGTTCATGAAAGTCTTTACTAAAACACCGCTCAAAAATAACAATCGCAATAATTATAATAGGCAAAATTGTTGGCGCAGAAAACTCATCTAAGTAAGCATTTAAAGCGAAAGCATAAAAGATAAGAATACCCGCTAGAATCATTATATAAGGCATTAGAGGCCCTAACATTCTTAAAGAAGGTATTAGCGCTACTTTAGCGGGCGTCAACTTCATTGGGTCTTTACGCGTGATCATAGCAAAAACAGCGAATACCACCATACTTAAAATAAATACGCGAAATCCCCAATGAAATAATTCATCAGTCACGACTTCTTTATTTAAAATAGCAATGCCAACAACCAATAAACACGGTCTTAAAACCACACCTGAGCCAGTCATCGCGGTTACCGCTAATGATAGTTGTCGTCGAGTCCCGACTCGCCGCATTTCCTGATAAACCACAGCCCCCATGGCAATGATGATTATACCCGATGCGCCTGTGTAAGCAGTAGGAAACGCCATCACGCCAATAGCAACAAACGCTAACATTTCAGGCGGCATATGCCAGGGTTTAAATACATCAAATAATTTGGCACCAAATAAAGTTTCTTTTAAAAGCATTCCCACTAAAATATATAAACCAATCGCTAAGTGTAAATTGGTTAGTTGAAAAACCTGGGTAAAATAAATCGATACTCCTGGAAAGTGCGACTCTGTTACAAAGAAATGAAACGCTGCCGCCAATAGCATAAAGGTGTGTATAGGTATCGTTAACACAGCCGTTAACAAACGCCCCCCTTTAATTAAATCATCTTGTGGGTTTTTCATTTGATACAAATTAAGCGAGCACAAGGCAATACAACCTAATATGAGTATAATCATTAACTCAGGGTTAGTTACTTCTGTACCGGAAGCATATGAGCCTTGGTAAAAGGCGTAGGTCGAAATACCTAAGCATGCGTTGGCAATAAATTGAGCGGTATTAGATAAGTAGTGATCAAGTTGAGAGTGTATTGATTTAAAAGCAATGTGGCCTCGTTTCCACGTTGTGACAATCGCCGCTAATACCAACAGTAAAATCAAACTGAGCTTTTGCTTGTCAATGGCAAACAAACTAATCTTCGCTAATGAGTGCTCTACAGCTCTAAATATGCCGACCGATATCGACATATTTTCTATATAAATAGCTTTTGCTTTATGTTGCTCCTTACAAATCATGAGCTGGTTTAATAATGAAATTTTTGCAGCGCCACGATCAAATTCTGATTCAAATAAATCAAAGTCTGTATTCTCAAGCTCATGCTCTTTGGCTAACTCCGACAGCCTAGAATCAGTATCAATATTTAATTCACATTCAGCTACGGGCTCATCACCCCGTAATATAAAATAATCATCCCAGACATTCGCGCCTACACTCAGCATTTTTGAGTGAAAATTTTCACTGGTACCAGCAATAATAGTGGCGAATAAAATGCAAAGAATTGCTAATGACAATATTTTTTGTGCGACTTTTTTAAAAGGGTGTATCGTCTCTACAGAATGCTCAGGTAACGATTGCTCTTCACTCATATTTTTACCAGTAATTGGACGTGTTGATCACAGCTATTATTTTTTATAATTATTAGTATTTTAATTTTTTCTATTAATACTCTGTACTTCCAACTTAGTGAAAGTACAATCAAAAGGCGTAATCAGACTAACACTCAGGTATCGAAAGTTATATCGATGAACGATCAAAATATGAATAAAGGCTTTTTAAGCCTTGTGTGCTTGCTCCAAGTATTCATGACTTTGCATTTCTAATAATCGACTCTCAGTTCTATCAAATTCAAATGAGAGTCTACCGCCTAGATAGAGTTCATGTATAGGCACTGCAGCAGAGATAATGACTTTAACGCTACGGTCATAAAACTCATCAACTAGGTTAATAAAACGCCTAGCTTGATCATCGGTGTCAACATTCATCTGAGGAACATCACTTATAATGACAGCATGAAATTCTCTTGCTAACTCAATATAATCATTCTGACTTCTTGGCCCGTCACATAATTCTTTAAAATCAAACCAGACAATATCATCCGCATGTCTATGAGCGCTCATTAATCGACCATTGATATCGAGTTCTAAGTCATGGCTGCCCGCCTCAACTGCCAGTTGCTTAAAGCACTTTTCTAAATTCAGCGTTGCAGCCTCATCTAAAGGTGAATGAAACAACTCTGCTTGTTCAAGTGTTCGAAGACGGTAATCATTTCCACCGTCAACGTTAACGACTTCAGTATGCTGCTTTACCAACTCAATTGCCGGTAGGAACCTGACACGTTGAAGACCATCTTTATATAATCCATCAGGAATAATATTTGATGTACTCACTAGCGATACGCCGTTTTTAAATAGCTCTTCCATTAATTTTGCCAAAATCATCGCATCGCCAATATCCGACACAAAAAATTCATCAAAACAAATTATACGTGCTTCTAAACTCAATTTTTCGGCCACGACAACTAATGGGTTGCTTTGGTTTTCTAATACGGTAAGTTCTTTATGAACACGTTGCATAAATCGATGAAAGTGAATACGCATTTTTTGCTCAAAAGGTAAGCTCTCAAAAAAATTATCCATTAAATAAGTCTTACCACGCCCGACGCCACCCCAAAAATACAAGCCCTTGACCGGTAATGGCTTTTTCTTATTAAACTTACTAAACCAGCCTGATGACTTAGCTTCACGTTCTTTTTGATCAATAATTAAACGTTCATACAAATTTTGTAATTTTTCAACCGCCATTTTCTGAGCAGCGTCCTCAACAAAATCGTCTTTTTCTAAGTCTTGAAGATATCTCTGAAGAGGTGATAAAGGTAAAGAAGATGGCATAAAAACTAACCTTGAAGCGTTTTCAAAAGTAACGGGGAAATAAAAGTACGCTATTTTGCCGTGTAAGTAGTAGAAAGGCTAATTTTAACGATAAAAATCTCTCAGCTATTGTCATCAATCCAAAGAGGTTTTGGTATATTTTAATATAATGAATTGGTTTAGACTGTCAGATCATTACGATCATTCTTTAATGCAACTAAAATAGAGAAGAGAATAACAGTGAGCGAATTTATAATACAAATACTATCGGGTGCAGGTTTATTTTTTCTCGGCATTATGCTTGGAGTTGTCTTTCATCGATCATTTCAGGGTGAAACCAGCAAAAATAAACGTCTTGAGCAGAAGCTAGCCGAATTACAAGATACCCACTCACGATACCAGGCTGAAGTAAGTGAGCATTTCATGGATACAGCAAAGGCTGTGCAAACACTAAATAAAAGCTACCGAGAGGTACATACACAGCTGGCGAAAGGCGCAAGCAAACTTTGTAGTGATGATCACTCAGATCAATTCCTCTCAATTAATTTATCACCCGATAATACGAATACTCAAACCGAAGATAATCAGCATTACGCACCACCAATGGATTATGCACCCAAGGACACACCTGATGCAGAAGGCACACTATCAGAGCGCTATGGTCTAGAAGATAGCGAAGTACCTGATAACAACATAAATGAGCCAAGCTCACAAGAACCACAGAAAGATAGCAACGAAGATTATGAGCAACCACTAGCAGAGAAAGAAAATACCTCGGGTGAGCCCGAACAAGATAGAACAAGATAGAATAATGAAAATATTAGTAAAATATTAAACAGGGTTGTCTATATCGATAAACTGAAATTGGATATCAAACTCCGTTTCAAGTTTATCGCCTAAGGCTTGAACACCATATCGCTCTGTAGCATGGTGCCCTGCTGAAAAATAGTGAACACCCGTTTCACGCGCGATGTGAACAGTGGGTTCAGATATCTCACCACTCAAAAAAGCATCAACACCTAACTCAACTGCTTTATCTATCATGCTTTGGGCTGCACCCGTGCACCACGCAATACTTTGAATAATTTCTTTTTCGTCGCCGATATGCAAGCACTCCCGACCTAAAGCTTTACTCACAAGGTCACGAAAGTCTGCGGCACTCATCGGCTCCGACAACTGACCAACTAGTCCAATACTTTTAGTCGCTAAAGGCTCCAAGGGGCCGGTAACAGTAAGCCTTAATTTTTTTGCGAGTTGAGTATTGTTTCCGACTTCAGGATGAACATCCAAAGGAAGATGATATGCAATCAAACTAATATCATTTTCAAGTAATGCTTTTAGCCTATTACGTTTAATACCTGTTATTTCTGCCCGCTCGCCTTTCCAAAAAAAACCATGATGTACTAGTATTACGTCAACACCTTGCCGAATACCTTCATCTATTAAGGCTTGAGATGCAGTAACACCCCCTAAAACTTTAACAACCCCACTTCGCCCCTCGACCTGTAAACCATTTGGGCAATAGTCCTTAATTTTATTAATATCTAGATACTTATCCAGATAATTTACGATGGCTTTTAAATTTTCGCTCATTAAATCACCCTGAATAAGCTTGCTAAGAAAAAATAACTAAGAACGCTTAATGCGATATTCAGCAGACCTTGCATGAGCGGTTAAACCTTCGCCTCTAGCAAGTATTGAAGCAACCTTTCCCATATCACTTGCACCCTGCTCAGAAAAATACAAAATTGAAGAACGTTTCTGAAAATCATAAACACCTAGAGGTGAAGAAAATCTCGCTGTACCTGATGTAGGCAATACATGATTAGGCCCTGCGCAATAGTCACCTAATGCTTCTGCAGTAAACCTTCCCATAAAAATTGCACCCGCATGTGTTATTTTTTCTAATAAAGCTTCGGGGTCTTCTACAGATAATTCCAAATGTTCAGGCGCAATTAAGTTACTCACGCGAGCCGCCTCATCAAGATCTTTAACTTCTATCATTGCTGCCCGCGAGACCAATGACGCCCTAATGATATCTTCTCTTTCCAACGTTGGTAATAACTTTTCTATGCTACTTTCAACCTGCGCTAGGAAGTTTTTATCAGGAGATATTAGGATTGCTTGAGCATTTTCATCATGCTCAGCTTGAGAAAATAGATCCATCGCAATCCAATCCGGGTTTGTTTTTCCATCACAAACCACCAATATTTCAGAAGGCCCCGCAATCATATCAATCCCAACGGTACCAAAGACTTCACGCTTAGCTGTTGCAACATAAATATTGCCAGGCCCGACGATTTTGTCAACGCTTGGAATTGTTTGCGTGCCATACGCTAATGCAGCCACAGCTTGCGCGCCACCCACAGTAAAGACGCGATCAACTCCCACGATTGCGGCTGCAGCAAATACAAGTTCATTTACCTCGCCCCTCGGTGTCGGTACAACCATCACAATTTCTTTAACACCCGCAACTTTAGCAGGGATAGCATTCATGAGCACCGACGATGGGTAAGACGCTTTTCCTCCTGGAACATATAAACCCGCTCGCTCAATAGGCTGAATACGCTGACCTAATAAGGTGCCATTGTCTTCTTTAAAATCCCAAGAGTCCTGTTTTTGACGCTGGTGATAATCAAATACACGCTGAGCAGACACCTCTAAAGCACTACGTTCATCCGCTGGCAGCCCATCTAATGCCTGCTGAAGCCTTTCTTTTGGTACTTCTAGCTCTGTAGCTGACGCCACTTCCAAGCCATCGAATCGCTGGGTATATTTAACAAGCGCTTCATCACCTTGATCTTTTATATCTTGAAGAATCGTTTTAACCGTTAAATGCACTTCAGCATCCAACTTATCATCCCACGCCACAAGTTTTTTTAGATCTTGATCAAAGCCTTTATCGGAGCTACATAAGCGCTTAATTGGTACCATTTTTATATTCCTAAATTTTTTCTTCGTTCTAAGCTTAAATTTACGACGCTATAACAGCGAAATAATACTTATTTAACAGCGGCCGCTAACTGATCAATAATAGGCTGAATTTCAGCATGTTTTATTTTCATCGAAGCACGGTTAACAACTAAACGCGTACTAATATCAGCATGAATCATTTCACGAGGCTCAAGGCCGTTAGCTTTTAATGTATTGCCGGTATCGACGATATCAACAATTTCATCAGCTAAACCTAATAATGGTGCCAACTCCATCGCGCCATATAATTTAATAATATCAGTCTGAACACCTTGGCTTGCATAATAAGTTTTCGCAAGATTCACAAATTTTGTCGCTACTTTAATTCTTCCGGGTGGACTAACTGCGCCTTTTTTTGCTGCTGTCATTAATCGACATTTAGCAATTTTTAAGTCTAAAGGCTCGTATAAACCTTCGGCACCATGCTCCATCAACACATCTTTACCCGTTACACCAATATCAGCAGCACCATACTGCACGTATGAAGGGACGTCCGTAGCACGCAAGATAATCATTTTGATATTTTCTTTTGTGGTATCAAAAATAAGCTTCCTGCTAGAGGTCACATCTTCTAAAGGAGCGATGCCCGCAACTTCTAAAAGTGGCAGCGTTTCTTTTAAGATTCGCCCTTTAGATAAAGCGATTATTAAGTTTTCTGACATTCTATTTCTCTCGAACTATTTTACGAACGTTTTAGTATATTAATACGCACTAATACTTAGCTAGGAAGCCTACGAATTTTTGCACCTAATAACTGGCACTTCTCTTCAATACACTCGTAACCACGGTCAATATGATAGATACGATCGATCACTGTTTCGCCTTCCGCCACCATTCCGGCAATGACTAACGAAGCTGAAGCTCTCAAATCTGTTGCCATAATGGGCGCAGCATGCAATCGCTCGACACCTGTAATGACAGCAGTATTACCCTCTAGCTTAGCATTTGCACCCATTCTAATTAATTCATGAATGTGCATAAATCGATTTTCAAAAACAGTTTCCGTAATCGTGCCAGTGCCTTCAGCAATACAATTTAGTATTGCAAATTGCGCTTGCATATCTGTTGGAAAGCCAGGGTAAGGCGCTGTTTTAATCGAAACCGCTTTTGGCCGCTTTCCCTTCATATCTAGCTCAATCCAATCATCGCCCGATGTAATATGAGCGCCTGCTTCTTCTAACTTAAGCAAAACTGAATCAAGTAAACCTGCTCGAGTATCTTTAAGCTTTACTCGACCTCGTGTTGCCGCAGCAGCTACGAGATAAGTTCCAGTCTCAATTCGGTCAGGCATAACATCGTAGTGACAACCTTTCAACGATGGCACGCCATTTATTTCAATCGTAGCGGTACCATGACCAGTTATATCAGCGCCCATAGCGATTAGACATTCAGCTAAATCTACAACTTCAGGCTCTCGAGCCGCATTATTTAAAGTCGTTTTACCGTCAGCTAACGTGGCAGCCATCATTAAATTTTCGGTACCGGTTACCGTTACGATATCCAGAAAAATATTTGCACCTTTTAAGCGCCCATCAGAACTTGCACGGATATAGCCATCCTCGACCTTTATATCAGCCCCCATCGCTTCAAGACCTTTAAGATGAAGATCTACAGGTCGACTACCTATTGCACAACCTCCAGGTAACGATACTTCAGCTCGCCCAAAATGAGCTAGTAAAGGGCCTAAGACAAGAATGGAAGCACGCATTGTTTTGACTAGTTCGTAAGGCGCTGTTAATTCTTTGATCGTACTAGCGTTAATTTCTACGCTCATCTTTTCATCAATTAATAGCTCAACACCCATACGTCCCATTAATTCGATCATGGTTGTTACATCATGCAAATGCGGTAGGTTTCCAACCGTAACAGGCTCATCAGCCAACAATGCAGCGGCTAAAATAGGTAAAGCCGCATTTTTTGCACCCGATATACGTATTGTGCCGTCTATTTGAACGCCACCGCCAATCACTAATTTATCCACGATTAGTTCCTTATATGATATTTAATTAAGAGTGACCGACTTAAGCTTGATCAGCCCACTCTGCCGGTGTATACGTTTTTATGATGACAGCATGTATTGTGCCATCCATAATATGCTGATTTAAACATCCGTATATTAGCTGCTGTTTCTTCACAGCCCCCATACCAGAAAACACTTCACCAATAGCCGTTACTTGATAATGAGACCCATCGGATTCTACTTTTACTTCAACATTTTCAAGTTGATCACGAATCAATTTTTCAACTTCAGTAGTCTGCATAGTCAACACTCAACCTTGTTTTAAAATATAAATAAGAAGTTTCCATTTATTATCAACACACTTGTCAACAATCCAAATAGAAATATTATGGGGGGCTATCATACAGGAATAGAGGCTTTGCCTAAAGAAAGATGCCATATTGTAAACTTAGTCTTACAAACACTTTCTAAATAGTATTTGGCTTACACAAAAACTCACTTAAAATACCCTAAAGTGCCTTTAATTATTTATAGGAGGAAATAAAGACTCTATCCCTCCTACGCGAGCCATATCAAACAAATCTTGAGACATATTTACAAAAGTCAATTCACACGAGACCTTGTTCGCTGTGCGAATAAAACAAAGGAGCAAAGAAAGCACAACACTACTAACAGCGTTCAATTGAGCGAGATTAATTTGTAAAGACTTACCCGATGATAAAGCAATAGCTTTCTCAAGTTTTGAACGGCAATTTAATATATTCGAATGATTTTCAGGACTTAGAACATCACCGATTAAGGATATAGTTTTCTCATTTATTTCAACAACTAAAGCCAAAACTTAACCCTCTTTTTTCGGTTTATTAATATCAAGATTAACCGTCCAAGACCCGATTACAGCATTAACATCATTCTTATTTTTTCTCATTTGTGTTTCAAATCTGTCCCTAAATGCAAGCCCTATATTGACACCAAAAACAACTACATTTTCAACCAACCACAGATCTTGTTTATTTTTATGCATAGAATAAAGTACCGGAAACACAGTGCCATTATCAGAAATAACATCAAGATTTACATTCGCACGCTTATCACTTCGGCTATTTATGTTAGCTTTCGTAACATTGATTTTAAAAACACCGCTCTCAATCAACGTTTTAGTATACGTAATATATAAACTCTTTTTAAACACTTCGACAAAATTATTACGCTGCTCTTTAGAGGCTCTTTTTGCATATTTACCCATCACACGGCCAGCAATACGCCTAAAATCGACTATTTTACTTAATGCCACATCCATATTTTTAAAAAAACGATCCGGCTGACTATCATAATACTGACGCTCACTCTCAAAGGTTTCCAGAAGATCCACAACACTTCTTTCAACCCTTTCTCGTACTAATTCTTCTTGGCTTGTATCTGCATAAGCACTATTGCTAAGCATAAAAACACTCAAACAAGCGAGCCATATCACCAAAAATATGGATTGAGTCTTCTGTATACATTTAACTTTGGTGTTCATCCCATGTCCCTTGAATTCTTAAACCACAAAACATTCATTAAAGGCTAATATCACCTGATGCAAATGCGCCAATAATTTTCTCAAGATTTAAAGCCGACTGCGTATCAAAAATAGTATCGCCATCGACTAAAACCTCTTCGTCACCCCCAACACTGAGCGAGACATATTTCTCTCCAAGTAATCCAGCCGTCTGAATTGAGGCAACACTATCTGTAGAAAGGCCATCTATATTACGATAAATATCCATTTCAACCAATGCTGTATAGGCCTTGGTATCTAATGAAATATCACTAACAGTACCAACTGTCACACCGGCCAAAGCCACTCGACCTCTTACAGCCAACCCACCTAGATCATCAAACTGGGCATATATTTTATAAGTATCACGTTGACCCTCTGTAGAAAGCCCACTCACCTGTATAGCCAGAAAAGCTAAGGCCAAAAAACCAAATAACATAAACGCGCCAACAGTTATTTCTATCGATCGTTGATACATAGAACTCTCTTTAAAGATAAAAAATAAAAAATGAAAAACTTACCCAAACATCACTGCCGTTAATAAAAAGTCTAAGCCCAATACAGAAAGCGATGAATAAACAACCGTTTTAGTTGTTGCAATACTAATTCCCTCAGAGGTGGGCTCTGAATCATACCCTTGAAATACCGCAATCCAAGAACAAACAACACCAAAAACAACACTTTTTATAATACCGTTTAAGATATCTTCTTTGAAGTCGACAGAAGATTGCATATTAGCCCAAAAAGACCCTTCATATACCCCCAACCATTCAACACCTACTAGCAATCCACCAAAAATTCCCACCGCACTAAATATTACAGCAAGCAAAGGCATTGTAATCAACCCGGCCCACAATCGTGGAGCGATCACTCTTTTTAATGGATCAACACCCATCATCTCCATACTGCTCAACTGCTCAGTTGCTTTCATCAAGCCAATCTCAGCGGTTAATGCTGAACCTGCTCTACCCGCAAATAATAACGCAGCAACCACTGGCCCTAGCTCACGGACCAATGTCAAAGCTACCATCTGACCAACAGCCTGTTCAGAACCATAATCTACTAGAATGCTATAGCCTTGAAGTGCGAGGACCATACCAATAAATAAACCTGAAACAACTATGATCACTAAAGAAAGCACACCAACCTTATAAAGCTGATGTAATAATAGTTTAAATCCTTTAAGTGACAGCTCCAATCCAAAAAAAGCATGACACAAAAAAACACCAGAACGGCCCATTGTTTGACAGTAGCCCAAACCAGAACGTCCAAGCCTTATAATTAAATCAATCACTTATACTTCTCTCACCCTAACAAATCTGTTTGGTAGTCTAACGCTGGAAAATGAAATGGTACAGGACCATCAGGCAAGCCATTTAAGAACTGCTTCACTAAAGGTGAATCTGACCGTTTCAACTCTGAAGGAGGCCCTTCACCAATGACATGTCCATCTGCAAGAATAATAGCATGGTCACAAATACTCAAAGATTCCGAGATATCATGAGATACCAAAACACTTGTTAATCCTAATGCATCATTTAACAATCGTATTAACTGCACTAAAACACCCATAGCGATAGGATCTTGACCTGCAAACGGTTCATCATACAGAATTAATTCAGGATCTAAAGCAATCGTTCTCGCTAAAGCCACACGCCGAGTCATCCCGCCAGATAATTCAGAAGGCATTAAATCACGCGCGCCCCTTAACCCAACGGCGTTCAGCTTCATCAGTACAATATCACGAATCATATCTTCAGGCAGTTTAGTATGCGCCCTCATGGGAAAAGCAACATTTTCAAAGACACTTAAATCAGAAAACAATGCACCACTTTGAAATAACATGCCCATTTTTTTACGCGCGTCAAATAACTCTTTCCGTTTAAATTTTACAACATCAATACCATTTAGCAGAATTTCACCTCGATCTGGCTTAACTTGACCACCAATTAATCTAAGCAAAGTCGTTTTCCCAGTGCCACTTGGCCCCATTATGGCAGTCACTTTGCCCTTTGGAATGGTTAAATTAACCCCACTAAAAATAGCGCGATGCCCACGGGAAAAATGAAGATCATTTATTTTGATATACGATTCCAAAAATTTCTCTACCTTATTGCGATTCCAACTTCTTCGAAGCACTATTTAATCAAAGCTACCCACCTTTAGACAACAATTTTCCTCACAAAAACAATAAATAATATTAATAAGTAGCAACATAAGCTCAATTTTAGCCATTCTCGCTTATCACAAGTGAAAACTGTTGCACTCAATTAGAATCTCTCGCAAAATGCGCCAGATATTTGTATGTAATTTTCACTTTCTTTTGCCTTAGAGGTTATCTTTTAAAGATGTTAGCGTTTTCAGCTGCAATAGTTATTGGTTTAATCATTTTGATCTGGAGTGCCGACCGTTTTGTTAGTGGTGCGGTTGCCACTGCCCTTAAACTGGGCATGACCCCCATGATGGTAGGCTTAACCATTGTGGCATTTGGCACCTCTGCTCCCGAACTTATTGTTTCAGCGACTGCAGCACTCAGCGACGCGAGCAACTTAGCCGTAGGAAATGCCATCGGGTCAAATATTGCCAACATTGCTTTCGTCCTTGGTATCACCGCTATGGTATCAGCGATACCTTTAAAAAAATCCATCCTTAAAGTTGAGTTCCCAGTTTTACTAATCGCGACTTTAATTGCAACGCTATTGATCTGGGATAAGACTATCGACTTTATGGACGGTATATTTTTTCTGGTTATTTTAATAATTTCTCTGACTGCATTAACTTTTTTACAGCCAGACGAACAATCTGAAGAAATAGATGAAATAGCTGACAACAAAAACATTCCAACAAGAAAAGCTTACACATTGCTTTTTGTCAGCATCATTCTTTTAATAGGTAGTTCTAAGTTACTTGTTTGGGGGGCTTCAGGCATCGCACTGCACTTAGGGGTAAGTGAATTGATAATAGGGCTAACTATTGTTGCAATTGGGACGAGCTTACCCGAACTTGCAGCATCCGTAGCAAGCGCCTTAAAAGGGCATCACGATCTGGCTTTAGGTAATATTATTGGGTCAAACTTATTCAATTTACTTGCGGTACTCGCTATACCCGCCTTCATTAATCCTCCCACTCTCAGTAACACACTTATCTCACGTGACTATACTTTTATGCTAGTCTTGACTGGAGCTTTGGCAATTTTAGTTTATGGCAAAGTACTGTTAAAGAAAAAAGACATTGGTAAAGTAGCTGGCTTGTTGTTGTTAGCATCTTACTGCGCTTACTTAACCAACCTATATCAGCAATCGGTATCGATTTAACTCATGAGTATGACGTATACAGAATCAGCAAAGCGCACGATAACAATTGAACGCGACGCTATTGCTAACCTTTTTGAACGTATTGACGAAAAATTCTCATCGGCCTGCGAATTAATGACCGATTGTAAGGGCCGCGTCATTGTCACCGGTATGGGTAAATCAGGGCACATTGCAAAAAAAATTGCAGCCACGCTAGCCAGTACTGGCACCCCTTCTTTTTTTGTTCACCCAGGCGAAGCTAGCCATGGCGACCTAGGCATGATTACCAACAATGATGTTGTACTCGCTATTTCAAACTCTGGCAATACAACAGAAATAATTACTATTTTACCCTTAATCAAACGCATGGGCATACCGCTTATCAGCATGACGGGTAACCCTGATTCAATTTTAGCTAAACAATCAAACGTCAATTTAGATGTCAGTATAACGCAAGAAGCTTGCCCTCTTGGTCTTGCCCCTACGTCTAGTACCACTGTCACGCTTGTCATGGGCGACGCCTTAGCTGTCGCATTACTTGAGTCAAAAAACTTTTCTGAGCAAGACTTTGCATTTTCTCACCCTGGCGGCAGTCTTGGTAAAAAACTAATTTTAACTGTCGCAGACTTAATGCATACCGGAGATAGAATACCAAAAGTTAACTTAGGCACTCTCTTATCAGAAGGCCTAATCGAAATTTCTGAAAAAGGCCTTGGCCTTACGGCTATTGTTAACAAAGAAAATAAATTAAAAGGTCTATTTACAGATGGGGACTTAAGAAGAACATTCGATGCGAAGCTTGACCTCTTATCCACGACAATCGATGACGTAATGACCACTCAATGCAAAACTATTACCGCAAATATTCTTGCGGCCGAAGCATTAAGCATTATGGAACAAAATAAGATTACAGGCTTACTCGTTACAAATAACGATCAAGAAGTGATTGGTGCTCTACATATGCATGACTTATTAAGAGCAGGTGTCATTTAATTAGCTGGAGTTGATATGCAAACTATTATAGAAAAAGCAAAAAAAATTCAATTGTTAGTCCTAGATGTAGATGGCGTAATGACAGATGGAAAAGTTTACTTTTCTGCTCAAGGCGATGAACTTAAGGCATTTAGCATATTAGATGGCCAAGGCATAAAAACATTACTCAAAAATAACATTCAAGTTGCGATTATCACAGGCAGAACCTCTCCTCTCACCGCTCGTCGCGCTCGAGATTTAGGAATAGACTTTATACTTCAAGGCAGAGAAGATAAAAAAATAGCATTACAAGAATTAAGTGATGAATTAAATATTGTCTTCGACAACATTGCTTACGTTGGTGATGACCTTCCAGACCTATCAGCCATTATAAGCTCAGGCTTAGGCGTCACAGTTCCAAATGGTCACTTTTTTGTTAAGCAACATGCCGACTATTGTACAAATTTAGCGGGCGGCCAAGGTGCAGTAAGAGAAGTCTGTGATTTAATACTGGACGCACAAGCACTACTTGAAAGCACACATAAAGCATACCTAAACTAATATGGGATTCAACAAGACACTGGGGCAAGCTTTTATAATTATTTTACTTGCAATCGCAAGCTATAAACTATTGCATGAAAATAACCATTCCGACACAACTATTCTAAAAGCACACAACAATCAAATTGAGAAACCTAGCGCCTTTATTAGTAATGGCGAATTTAAAATCTATGATAAGAATGGCCATGTTACAAACCTTTCAAGTAAGAAAGCACGTTATTACTTAAATCCTAAACGCATTGTAATAGACTCCCCCTCCCTTGCATTCAATACAAGTGATAATGACTCTATTACTCTAAATGCCAAAAATGGCATATTCTACCCAGAAGAAGAAAAGCTGTTTTTAAAAGGTGATGTAGTCATCCAACGAACGCCGCCACCCGCATCTGATTCCAGTAAATTACAAACAGTCATTAACATTCTTGCACCTAACAAAAGCACAGAACCATTTGAAACCTGGACAATAAAAAGCGAGGAATTTGAACTAAATAATCAAACTCACTTCATATCTACAGATCAAGCAGTTACTATGACAAAGGGTAAGAGTTCAATCCAAGCCGTAGGTCTAAATGCCTGGATTGATGAGAAAAAAATCGAGTTATTATCAGAGGTTCGAGGTCATTATGTATTCAACTAATAAACCATCGTGTTTGGCCTACACTGTCGTTATTTCTATAATTTTATTTTCTATTTTAATTACTTCACCTTTCGCACTAGCAATCGACCCTGCTAGCAAACTCCCCATTCAAATTGAATCTGATCGCGCGACACTTGACGACGCCACTGGTATTTCTAACTATGCAGGTAATGTTATCATTATCCAAGGTGAGTCAAGACTAGAAGCCGATAATATTTCAGTTAATGCGATAGACCGAAAAATTGTATCGATAAAAGCAACCGGCACGCCAGCCCACTTTACTCAAAAGACGCAAAACATTAACAGCCTCACTCACGGCTACGCAAACACAATCATTTATACCGCCATTGATTCATCACTTAAACTATTAAACAATGCTAGCTTGGTGCAAGATAACAATTCATTTTCTGGCGAACAGATTCATTATGATATTGTAAAAAGAGCAATAAGGGCTAAAGGTGATAAAGCTGAGGGAACCCGTGTTAAAATTCAATACTTTCCACAAACTACGTCACCCCTTGATGAACTTAAAGATACCTCTTCTCAAAAGCCTGAACTACCAACACCAACACCAACACCAACACCAACACCAACACCAACACCAACACCAACACCAACACCAACACCAACACCAACACCAACACCAACACCAACACCAACACCAACACCAACACCAACACCAACACCTAACAGTATAGCGCCTATTCATGAAAACCCTTAAAGCAGAACACTTAGCTAAAAGTTACAATAAACGCGCAGTGGTAATCGATGTCTCTATTTCTATTAAAAGTGGCCAAGTTGTTGGCCTTCTCGGCCCCAATGGGGCCGGTAAAACCACTTGTTTCTACATGATTGTAGGTCTTGTGTCTCAGGATAAAGGTAAGATAAGTATTAACGATACAGATCTCACCCACCTCCCTATGCATGGTAGAGCAAAGCAAGGTATTGGTTACCTACCTCAAGAAGCATCAATTTTCAGAAAATTAACTGTAAAAGATAATATCCTCGGTGTATTAGAAATAAGGAAAGACCTCAATAAGAGTCAGCGCGTTGAGAGAATGGAGCAACTATTAAAAGAATTCCATATCACTCATATACGCGATAGCTTAGGCATGGCACTATCTGGCGGAGAAAGACGACGAGTTGAAATTGCGAGAGCACTTGCAATGGAACCAGATTTTATATTGTTAGACGAGCCTTTTGCTGGCGTTGACCCTATCTCAGTCAATGATATCAAGCAAATTGTGACTCACTTAAAAGATAAAGGGATCGGCGTTCTGATCACTGACCATAATGTACGAGAAACCCTCGATATTTGTGAGAAAGCTTATATTGTTAGCGGTGGTCATATCATTGCATCCGGCACAGCAGAAGATATTTTAGCCAATCAAAAAGTAAAAGAAGTCTACCTTGGCGACAAATTTAAGCTTTAATATAATTAAAACTTACGCCTCTAAGTACTTATATTTAAAAGGCTAAAACTAAGCCTTTTAAATACAATGCAATAAAATGATCACGATTAACGTAAAAAAATGTTAATTTGTTTCACAGCAGAATAACTTAGCACTACACTAGTAGTTAGTTAATGGTTTTATTTTGATCTCTTTTTAAGGTTTACACAAAAGTATGGTAATGAAGGTATCACTTCAACTAAAACTTGGTCAGCAACTTACGATGACCCCCCAATTGCAGCAAGCAATTCGATTGCTGCAATTATCAACTTTAGATCTTCAACAAGAGATTCAAGAAGCGCTTGACTCAAACCCTATGCTTGAAATGCAAGAAGAAAACGAGCTTAGCCATGCTGATAAAAAAGAAAACAATACGCAACAAGAAGACAGCACACCGGAATCTTCGTCATCAGAGCAAGTAAGCACGCCAGAAAAACATGACAGTGAAGTAGACGAATGGTCATCTGACACCATTCCTAATGACTTACCTGTAGACACTGCTTGGGACGACATATACCCTAATAACGCTCCCACTAGTAGCGGCCCTGCTCCTGATGATAATAGTGATTTCGAAACACGAAACTCATCCGGCGAAACACTAAACAGCCACCTATTAGAGCAACTTAGTCTCATCACGATGTCTGATCGAGATAGGTTCATTGCCCTCTCCATCATAGACTCTGTCAATTTAGAAGGTTATCTTAGCAATAGTTTAGATGAACTTCTTGAAGGTTTGTACGATGAAAATGACGAAGACCCAGTTGAGTTAGATGAGCTTCAACAAGTATTAAAGCGTGTTCAAAATTTTGACCCTGCTGGTGTCTGCGCGAGGGACCTCCCTGAATGCTTATTACTCCAACTCAGACAATTGCCTGATGACACCCCTTGGCTACCTCAGTCAAAATTAATCATTAATCATTATTTAAGCTTGCTCGGTAACCGCGACTACGCCCAGATTATGAGACGTAGCCGTTTAAAAGAACATGAATTAAAAGAAGTTATATCACTAATACAAACACTCAACCCAAAACCAGGCGAAGAGATTGCCTCGGCAGAGGCGGTTTATATCGTGCCGGATGTAATTGTTAAAAAAATAAAAGGCCGCTGGCGAGTCGAGTTAAACCCTGAAATTGCACCTAAAATCCGTGTTAATAATAATTACGCCTCTTTTATCAAACGTGCCGATAGTAGTACTGACAACACTTTTATGAAAGATCAATTACAAGAAGCTAAATGGTTCATTAAAAGTTTACAAAGTAGGAATGAGACCTTATTAAAAGTTTCAAGTAAAATAGTAGAGCACCAACGAGGTTTTTTGGATTATGGCGATGAAGCTATGAAACCTTTAATCCTTCATGACATAGCACTTGCAGTTGACATGCATGAGTCTACAATTTCACGTGTTACAACACAAAAATACATGCATACCCCAAGAGGTATTTTTGAGTTAAAGTATTTCTTTTCTAGCCATGTTAGTACGTCATCAGGTGGTGAATGTTCATCTACAGCAATACGAGCTATTATTAAAAAGCTCATTGCAGCAGAGAACCCTAAAAAACCATTAAGTGATAGTAAAATAGCAGATCTACTGAAAGAACAGGGCGTAAATGTAGCTAGGCGCACTATCGCAAAATACCGTGAAGCAATGATTATTCCGCCATCGAATGAAAGAAAACGTCTTGTTTAGAGATAGAAATTTTTATTAATTTTACGTGTACGTTGAGACCTAGTAGCCAATATCAATCAGTGCTACACAAAATGTGAATATTTTCAGTTTCGATTATTCACTAAAATAAAGAAAACAGGAGAAAGCTATGCAATTAAACATTTCCGGTCACCATGTTGATTTAACCGATGCATTGAAGGATTATGTATCCAGTAAATTGCAAAAACTAGAACGCCATATTAACAACATTAGTAATGTTCAAGTTACACTATCCGTTGAAAAGCTACGCCATAAAGCTGAATCCACATTACACTTAAGTGGAGCAGATATACACGCCACAGCCGAACAGGAAGATATGTATGCAGCAATCGACTTATTAGTTGATAAATTAGACCGCCAAATTCTTAAACATAAAGAAAAAACAGTAGATCGCTCTCATGGCGCTTCAGCACGATAAGCCATCAGGCTTAGTAATTCGGGTAAAACATGCCAAATAAAAACATTACTATTGAAGCTATACTTTCTCCTGAGTTGACCCAATGTGGTCTTCTTGGGAGTAGCAAGAAAAAAGTTCTAGAACAAGTTGCCAAACTAATTTCGGTACACTTTACTCAGCTAGAAGAAAATACAATTTTCGATAATTTAATTGCACGAGAACGCCTTGGAAGTACTGGTATAGGTCAAGGCATTGCGATTCCACATAGCCGTTTAGAAGATTGCAGCCAAGTCATTGGCTGCCTTTTTACGCTGGAACAAACAATATCTTTTGATGCAATTGATAACGAACCCGTTGACCTCTTATTTGTATTACTCGTACCGCAAGAAGCAACGAGCGAACATTTAGAGCTACTTAGTCAAATTGCAGAAAAGTTTAATGACCCGTCTCTATGTGCGCGGCTAAGGAAATCTATTACAGGTGACGAACTCTATCGAACAATGATAGATTAACCCAACCATTATAATTTCTTAATACTCACGAGGCCTTATCATAATATGTTTACTTTAATAGGGTTTTACCCATGAGATTAGTTATTGTTAGTGGTCGCTCAGGGTCGGGAAAAAGTACGGCACTTCATGTGCTTGAAGATCTCGGGTATTACTGCATAGATAACCTCCCAATGGGGTTACTTTTAGACCTCTGTAAACAATCTATCAACAGTAAAGATGATCGTTTATCCAGAATAGCCGTCAGTATTGATGCTCGAAACCTTGAAAGTGGGATCGTAAATTTCTCGTCTTTCTATAATGAATGTTTAGAACAAAGTATCCAAATTGATATCATTTTTCTTGACGCTAGAAATAACGTCCTATTAAAACGATTCAATGCAACCAGAAGAAAACACCCCTTAAGCGACTTGAACGTTTCTTTAAAAGAAGCAATTAAAAAAGAACGACTTCTTTTAGAACCTATTGCTACCAAAGCAAATCTAAATATTGATACTAGTACCCTTAGCCTTTATGAATTAAGGGATCTTATTAAACTTCGGGTAGCCGGTAGAAAAACGCAAGAACTTGCAATTTTATTTCAGTCCTTTGGTTTTAAACACGGCGTTCCGAGTGATGCCGATTTCGTTTTTGATGTGCGCTGCTTACCCAACCCATATTGGGACCCAAGCTTAAGAATGTATAACGGACTAGATAAGCCCGTCCAAGACTTTCTTGCTGCCCAGCCTGAAGCAATAAAAATGCAACAAGACATCATTAATTTTTTAGAAACTTGGCTCCCCCAATATAAAGACTCAAACAGGAGTTATATGACTATTTCGATTGGCTGCACTGGAGGACAGCATCGATCTGTATATTTGTGTGACCAAATTGGCCAATATTTTACGAATCTATATGACAATGTCCAAATTAGACACAAAGAACTACCCCAACCCTATAAAAAATAATACACTCCCCATCCGAAACAATACTTATAGAAAAAAACTCTGATATGTTATGAACTCCATCACTAACGAGCGAGTACAAAGACCCATAACAAAGCTTAACTTGGACATGACATGCTTTCTGAAAAAATTGAAATTATAAACCACTTAGGGCTACATGCTCGAGCGGCAGCCAAGTTTGTGAGCACGACTACACGATTTGAAAGTGCAACAAAAATAAGTAAAGAGGGTCGTGAAGTAGATGGTAAAAGTATCATGTCAGTGATGATGCTTGCAGCTAGCTGTGGGTCTATTGTCGAAATTTCATGTGATGGACAAGATGAAACTGATGCACTTAAAGCTATCAAGGCACTTATAAATGATCGTTTTGGAGAGGAGCAATAAGGTTTAATCACTACAACTGTCTAGATCTCATACAATCAGCTATACTTCGGCATAGCAATATAATCTGGAAGAACAATACTAACCCTCCTCTTGTTTAGGCTATAAATGGCAGCAAACTACCCTAATAACAGTCCAGAATCGAAACTTCAAAGCATTAGAGAAGCCATTGAAGCAGGTTCCACCAAGCAAGTTGCTAGAATCGTAAACAAAGGCCTCTCACCCAGTGATATCGCCCACTTTCTTGAGTCTTCTCCCCCAAAACAAAGAGCACTGATTTGGCACTTACTCGATCAAGGCCTAAAAGGTGAAGTACTTCAATACCTCGGCGAAGACATTCAATACCACTTTCTTAGTAAGCTAAATACACAAGAAGTTATCAGCGTCACAGAAGACCTTGATACTGATGATTTAGCAGACATTCTTCAACAACTTCCGCAAACGGTCATTCTGGACGTCTTGGACTCCATGGACAGCCAAGACCGTCAACGCGTCGAAAGAGTACTTGCCTACGCCGAAGATACGGCGGGCGGCCTAATGAACACCGATACGGTAACAATTAGAGCTGACATAACAATAGAAGTCGTTTTACGATACCTTCGCCGTCATAAAATACTACCAGAAATGACAGACAAGCTACTCGTTGTTAGCCGTAAAGATGCTCTCATTGGCTCATTACCCTTAACTCAAATGCTGGTATCTAGCCCTTACGCTACAGTAAGAGAAGTCATGAAAACAGACATCGTAACAATCGATGTCAACATGCCTGATAGTGAAGTCGCTAAACTATTTGAACGTCAAGATCTCGTATCAGCACCCGTGATTAATGAAAATAATATATTACTTGGCCGTATAACGATCGATGACGTTGTCGACGTTATCCGTGATGATGCCGATCACTCATTGATGAGTATGGCAGGTCTAGATGAAGAAGAAGACACCTTTGCTCCCATCAATAAAACAGCAAAACGTCGGGCCGTCTGGTTAGGTATAAACTTGATTACTGCATTTATTGCATCTGCAGTGATTGGACTTTTTGAAGATACAATACGACAGGTTGTTGCACTCGCTGTGTTAATGCCAATTGTCGCAAGTATGGGCGGTATCGCTGGAAGCCAAACACTGACATTAGTGATTAGAGCCATGGCTGTTGGACAAATAAGCCGTAGTAACCTTAGCTGGTTACTCAATAGAGAATTTTTTGTTGGTTTATTTAACGGTATTTTATGGTCTTTGGTCGTAGCTTCTGCCTCTATATTCTGGTTTGAAGACACAACAATAGGTATAGTAATCGCCATAGCAATGATAATTAACCTTGTTGTAGCAGCAATCGCTGGTACGATACTTCCCATTTTCTTAAAATCAAGGAATATAGACCCAGCATTAGCCGGTGGTGTTATTTTAACCACCATTACGGATGTTGTAGGTTTTCTTTCATTTCTAGGCCTAGCAACACTTGCATATGCAACATAAATTTAGAGAACAAACATGAAAAATGACAATGCTTTTGATGACGATTTAACGCCTGAAATCAGCAAATCTCAAATCAAAAGAGAAATGATAGCGTTACAAGCTCTTGGTAAAAAATTGACCAACCTAAAGCCCGCTCAGCTGGAAAAAATGTCAATTAGCGAAGAATTACTTAAAGCAGTCAAAGAGTCCTATAATATCCAGCAAAACGAAGCTAAAAGACGCCACCTTAATTATATTGGCAGGCTAATGCGCGCAGAGGATCCTGAAGCTATTCAGTATGCTTTAGACGAATTCGATTCAAGTAGCTTGAGATACGCTCAAGAAATACACTTAATTGAGGTTTGGCGAGAGCGTTTAATTGCAGGAGATAAAGCAAGTTTAACTGCGTTTATCGAAGAAAAGCCTGAAGCGAATGCTCAGTTATTACGTCAACTTATTCGAAATGCTCAAAAAGATTTAGCTCAAGAAAAAAATACAGGCGCGGCTAAAAAGCTATTTCAATTTGTTCGCGAACTTTATTCAAATTAAGTAAATGAAGTAGAAACTCACGATTAAAAAATAACATTCTTTAATCGTGAGTTTCTACTTCATTGAGGACGATATAACGGCATGGATGCTCGTATTTGATTCAGCTTTGACATATCAAGTAAAGCACTACAAACACCTGCACCGAATCCAACCTCAGATAAAATTTCTCCCCAGGGGTCGATAATCATACTATGCCCCCAGGTTTCACGCTGCCCTGAATGCGTGCCACCTTGGTTTGCAGCCACAATAAACGACTGTGTTTCAATCGCTCTAGCTCGAAGTAATATCTCCCAATGCGCACGTCCGGTCACCTTTGTAAATGCAGCAGGTATCGTAAGCACATTAGCCCCAGCAAGCCTTAAAGACTGATACAACTCAGGAAAGCGCAAATCATAACAAATACTTAACCCTAGTTTAGCGGCGTCAATATCAATAGCTTTTATTGATTTTCCCGCTTCAAACGTTTCAGACTCTCGATACTCACCATGAGGGTCATCGACATCAACATCAAATAAATTTATTTTGTCATATTGGCAGCAAATATTACCTTGAGTATTTATTACATAAGAAGCGCTTCGAAATCGACCGTCTGTTTGAGTGCCATCTTCACGAATTAAACTTGGCACACTCCCTAAAACTAAATTAATAGATAAATTCTTCGCAATTGATTGAAACTTTGATAGATATACAGATAGATTTGTCGCTAAATATTGTTGCTGGGCTTTACCAAAACAAAGAAAGTTTTCAGGAAAAACGATTAAATTTGAGCTTTGATCTGCTACGGCAATATTTAATAAACGCAATGCCTCATCAATATTTTGCTCGATATTATCAGTGCTGACCATTTGAATTGCAGAAGCGATTATTTCCACAGTACTTACCTTTTATTTTTTTGTTTAGAGCGATCTTTCTTGCTAGCATTCATGGCTGAATTTAATTTAACGTCAGGCTTTTCCCATGAACCGGTGATATCGTAACGGGCAGTTGTAATGGCAGATAACGGCTCCCCTAACAGTTTATCAACAAGCCATACTGCACCACCAATCTGAGGCGCACCTAAAATTAATGCCGCTAAAGGTAAATTCTGAATAACAGGCAGATTGACAAGCATATCCATATCAAGTGTTTCTTTTTTTAAATCGATAGAACCATTTATCAAGTAACTACTAGATGGCCCATCAATCACTAAAGGTTCTACAAAGCTTAACAAGCCACTGTTAATAGTCGCATTAACTGAAAAAACATCATAACCTACACCACTTTTATACAAATCAGAAAAATCTAACTTTAAGCGACGCATAATCGATTCTGTATTTAAAATCCCAAAAACTCTCAATGCGCCTGTTTTAGCATCCTCAGTATTTAAGAATCCGTCCTCCATTTCAAGAAGCAAACTTCCAGACACATTCGCTAATTGAAAATCAGGAGGACTTCCCGGCCAAACTAAAGAGATACTTGCATTAAATCGCTCACTACTAACCAATGAGTCTTTACCAACCGCTTTCGTCAACTTTTCAACCTTATCACCTTTCATATCCATGGTTAGAATACTGGTATGAGTTCCTTTACCTTCTACAGAGTCATCAAACTTCCAATTCAACTGACCAGTAAATTCTGTCCCTTGTATATTTCCTTTTAACCCTTTAAAGGTCGTACCATGCCCATTAGGGAGTACATGCGCATTCCAAGCACCATAATTGATCTTATCATTTACAAGCTTTTTAGTTGAAAATGTAATTTCGGGTAGTTGCCGCGGATCAAAAAGCTCGGCATCACTCTTTTTGGTAATAGTTTCCTTATTCTGAACTTCATTATTACTAACTTGCTCGCTTTCTAAAAAAATATGGTCAAGCTGAATATCTAGAACAGAGTCTTCAGTTGGAAAGTTAATTTTCCCTTGAATTGATTCGCTTTTTAAATCAAGTACCCAATGATCTTCAGGCTTAGTAATGAGCGCTTGAGTTCCCTTAAAATTTTGCCCGAAAGCATGTAAGCCCCCTATTTTCAGGTCAATGCTGTGCAATAAGCCAGACTCAGACGACTTAGATACCGCTATATTCTCTTGAATAAATTCAATCCAAGGTTGAAGCTCCATTTTTTCAATATTTGCAACAAGATTGAGTCCGTTAATATCCATTTTTTTAGATACCACCTCACCAATTAGAACTTCTCCTGAAGTAAGTTCACTTTCTACAAACTTCAAGGTGCTTTGAATACTTGGAGCGCCTTCTGACCTTAAGTCAACATTCAAATTCATTTCATCCGAGCCAATGAGTAGACTAAGAATTAAATCACTCGCCTCCCACGCAGCCTTCTTAAATGGAGCAGGACAATCATATGACACACCTTTCAAATCAGAGGTAACGGTTAACGTTGAGTCCATTTCAGCCTGATTAGGCAGATTGAGCTCGGCATGGTAATTCAGCATACCACTCAATCCAATTATTCTATTTTGTTCGAAATGACCCAGTAGTTTGTCTACCGGTATAACCGAATCAACCGTTATCACTGTCCGTGAATTCAAAGCACCGTCAACGTCATGCTTAATTTTATTTTTGATTTTTATTTCAGTACTTTCTTGTGAGGGCTCATTACGTGTTGCAATATTTATATCGGCTTTATACCCTAAAAAATTAGCCGTAACATCATCTGCCATAACGCCAGTTAAGCTAGAAACCTTTAGAACGCCCGCTACATTATTAAACATAAGATCTGTCGAAATATGCCTAACATCTACCGATTTAAATAAACTTTCAATTTGATAAGCAACGCTTACTTCATCCGCCAATAAAATATCAAGCTCTAAGCCAACACCTAAATTACCATTTATTTCTAATTGCTCCATAATTTTCTTAGTATCAGAAGAAATGGGCGAATGGTTCAACCAATAATCTTGTTCAGCTTTGCCAGCCTGAAATTTTGCTTTTACATTTAATTGGTCATCCAGACCACTGACTGTCTCGGGCAAGACAACATAAATATCAAGCAACTCGGTATCTTTAATTTTTGCTCGTTCTGCTGAAAGATTTAATTCACTATTTTGAAGGTTGATGTCTGCATTTAGCTCTTCCAAATTTGGCCAGCCTTCAGCAAATGAAAGCTCTCCCTGGTTACTTTTAAGGTAAAGACTGGATGTAAAACTATTCTCAGGTGAGTCAGTTTCGATTGAACCATAACCAACATATATGCCCTCTGATACCTCCCCTGACACTAAAGACTCATCAAGCCAAGTCTTTAACGCTTCGCCTAAAATCAAACTGGGTACAAAATCCGATGCGTTGGTGAGTGCGACATCCTGTATGCCAAGAGAAAGACTTAAATAGTCTTCTTTACCTAAAGGGTTCAAGCGTAAAAAGAAATCGCCATAAATTAAGCTATTATCTTTCTGTAAAAGTCTCAACCCCTCGGAAGAAACTAACACATCATCGCCATTTATAAGCCAAGAAATAGCACCTTCAGTTCTTTTCATTTGCCAAGAATTAATGAACAAATCAGGAAAACCTAATTCAAACTGCGGACTATCAAAAATAACACCACCGCCTTTTGTACCTGCATAGATATAGCCATCAACCCCTTTAACTGAGGGGGCACCTGAATATGCATTAATAGAAACATTGTCCAATTCAGCCTCAAAGCTAAATCGCTCTATTGGCAACGACACAGATAAGGACTGCTGATTATTTTCTCCCGACTTACTCACCTCCAATGTTTCTATTAGAATATTTTTATCGTTCTGCTCTCTAATGGTTAGCTTAACATTTCTTAATAGGCCTTCAGGTAAACTAACATCCAACCGATCTTGTAATGATGCTGGCAATAAGCCCATAACTGAAGCTAAACGACTCATACACTTTATATTGAGCTGACTTGCCTGTAACTCAAGCTCAGAAAGCTGTTGCGTTATCTTTACATCATTACTATCACAGGTATTTCCAGCCCAGTTGAGACTTACCCCACTGAGCATTAGCAACTTTTTGTTATCTGCCGTTAAGAATTGAAAACCCATCGCTGCATTGAGGATAGGTGGCAGTGATTTCTCATGAACTTTCCAATTAATTTTGCGTACCTGCACATCCCCTTGTAATGCTGTCACACTCAAGCCATCAAATGATAACCACAAACGTGCACTTGCATCAATGTCCTGAATTGCAACATCGCCCCACTGATAGGTTTTTAATATTCGGTCAAAAAACTCCGCAGATCTTGCCTCTAAATAAAGTGTGCCTGATATATCTTGACTGGATAGAACGCTCTGCCCTTCGATCGAAAAATTCAATAAGGTTTTTTTACCTTCTTCCTGCAACACCTTACCGCTAGCATAGACATTATCATTTAAGTAACGAAGGTTAACGGCAGGTAAACGAAGCATCTGCACCTTACCTTGGTTATGCCGGAGTAAAATAGTGTTATCAATGAGCGTGACCGCAACACCATTTAAAATACTATTAAAGCCTGAAAAATCCGCCTCTGCGCCACCTTGATTTTCTGGCATTTCTATCCCAGCCACCTTCCAAGTATTATCTCCTGACTCTTGAAACAGCGTAAACTCTGAGTGCTCAACAACAATAGATTTAAAGCGTGGCGCCAAAGCGAAGATCGAAGACAAAAATGCTAAGCGGATTCGAGTACGACCAATATAAATATTCTCAACGCCATTTATACTTAAGCCGTTTATATCAAACACAGGATCAAAGCCAACCCAGCGCCCGCTAATACTGACAATTTCAACAGGCATTTGAATTTGTTCCGAAAGCAGATTCTCAAGCTCATCCTGATAGTCAGGCAAAACCTCTAAGAAAACTCTTCCGATTAACACATAAAGGGCAAAAAGAAATAAAACGGTAAAGGATACTAGTTTAGCCTTGAATTTAAGCAGTCGATAGGAGCTATTCAGCACAGTCAGACTCTACTAGTAGGTAGGTGAATTTTTAATGAAAATGATTATTCTAAACGTTTAAATCAGAACAACATCAAACTGACCCTGATTATACATGACCTCAACCTGGAACTTGATATGTTTATCAATAAAGGTTTCTAAATCAGCAATGTTATCAGACTCCTCATCCAACAAACGGTCGATGACACTTTGCGAGGCCATGACCAAATATACTGAAGCCTCATACGCTCGGTTGACTCTTAATATTTCACGCATAATTTCATAACACACGGTCTCCGGGGTTTTCAATAGACCTGTGCCATTGCAAACATTACATGGTTCACACAAGGTCTGCCCTAAGCTCTCTGTGGTTCTTTTACGCGTCATCTCAACTAAGCCGAGTTCAGAAACACAACTAACCGTGGTGCGCGCATGATCTTTTTCGAGCATTTTTGCAAGCATTCTAAGTACCTGTCGCTTATGCTCCTCATCTACCATATCTATAAAATCTAATATTATAATACCCCCTAAGTTTCTTAGCCTTAGTTGTCGCCCAATAGTGCGAGCAGCTTCGAGGTTAGTTTTAAATATTGTTTCTTCTAGATTACGGTGCCCGACAAACCCCCCTGTATTGACATCGATCGTCGTCATGGCTTCAGTTTGATCAATAATCAGATAGCCACCCGATTTTAATTGCACCTTACGACCTAAAGCCTTCTGAATTTCGTCATCGATACTATAAAGATCAAAAATTGGTCGCTCACCTGGGTAATACTCAAGTCGATCGCTGACATCAATCAAAAAGTTCTCGGAGAATTCCTTAACCTTAAGGTAACTTTCTTTTGAATCGATACGAATTTTTTCAGATTGAGGTTTAACCAAATCACGGATAGCGCGAGTAAAAAGGGGAAGGTCTTGATAAATGACAGAAGGAACGCCGTTTTCATTTATACGTTGCTTAAGCTTTTTCCAAAGTCGAGCAAGAAAGTGAATATCTGCTTTAAACTCGTCTTCGCCGGCGCCTTCAGCAGCCGTCCTTACAATAAAACCTGCACCTACCTGAGTTTCATCATCTAACTGACAGCTTTCAACTAGGTCTTTAAGACGGTTTCGTTCTTCTTCATCCTCAATACGCTGCGAAATACCAATATGTGGAACATCAGGCATATAAACAAGGTAACGACTAGCAACAGAGAGTTGAGTCGTCAGACGCGCACCTTTTGTGCCTATAGGGTCTTTAATAACTTGAACAACCAGATACTGTCCTTCACGCAATAATAAGGTGATATCCGGCGTAACTTCTTTGCCATTAACAATGCTGTTGTTAATCTGCGCTTTAACATCTGAAACGTGAATAAAAGCTGCTTTTTCTAAACCAATATCAATAAATGCAGCCTCCATTCCTGGGAGCACTCTAACTACTTTCCCTTTGTAAATATTACCTACAATCCCACATCTTGAGGTTCTTTCAATATAGACCTCCTGCAACATTCCATTTTCAATCACCGCAACACGTGTTTCCACAGGTGTTACATTAATAAGAATCTCTTCACTCATGGTTTGTCCTTAGGATAAGACTGTTTTATTTTTAAAAGTAGAAACTATAATCGTATTCTGTATAAAAAAATTTGGTCAATCAAAGCGACCAAATATCAACGTGATAATCAGCCAACAACTCAGCCGTTTCTTTTAATGGCAGACCAACCACAGCACTATAGCTTCCTTCAATACACTCAACAAATAAAGCTCCGCGACCTTGAATACCATACCCCCCTGCTTTATCTGCAGGCTCACCTGTACGCCAATACCACTCTATTTCCTTCAGAGTAAGCGGCTTAAAACTTACTTTAGTATTAACTGATAGCGCTTTTTCTGATTTAATGCCTGATGCAACAATCTCTAAAGCATGCACACTGGTAATAACTTCATGTTTCTGACCCGATAAGCACTTCATCATCCGAATGAATTCTAATTTTGATTCCGGCTTACCAAAAATTTCATCACCTAGCACAACACTTGTATCTGAAGCTAACACCAGCAACCGCTCCTCTATCAAAAAGTCTGAAGAAGCCGACATTTGTTTCCACGCTTCGTATGCTTTTGATTTTGCCATACGATATACATATTTAGACGGTTGTTCGGAGTGCAATGGACGCTCATCAATATCCGCAGAATGAATATTAAACGAGACGCCCACCTGCTCAAGCAATTCTTTTCGACGTGGTGAGGCGGAAGCCAAGATAATAGTTGTTTTCATTATCTTAGTGCAAACGCTAAGCGGTCATACAAAATAACGATTACCGGCCAAAAAACAGCACTTGAAAGCGCTTGCCACAAATAGGCTAAGCCAATATCAGATACGCCTAAAACAGACCTAAGTGAATAAACGACCATTAGCTGAATACTAACCAGGAAAAACACCACAACAGACTGCTGCACTAAGGGAAACATCTTTAGACGCTTATGCATGGTTAGAACAAGGTAGCAAATCAAACTTAAAGATAATACGTGTACCCCAAAGTAGCTACCGGATAAAACATCCATAATCAACCCAATCACAACACCTGTCACGATTCCTATTTTCTCAGGGTGACGCAATAGCCAATAAACTAAGGTCAACACTAACCACTCAGGCCTTAAAAAAGCTAATGATTCCGGCAGTATATTTAGCTCAAGAATAGCGGCAAAAATAAAAGAGAGAAAGACAGTTAACCATCTAATTTTATTAATCGACACGCTGCACCTCTTCCTTTTCATCAGGAATAACTAAAGCAGGTACTTGGTCAGAAGGTTTAAAGACCAATAGAAGTAAACGACTTCGATTCAGTTTAGCCTCGGGAGTAATTTTAACTTGCGCGAATGACCGCCCCGAATCGTGTTCAATTGAACTCACTCTTGCAACGGGGTACCCTTCGGGAAAACGCCCGCCTAAACCAGAACTCACTAGCAAGTCACCTACTTGAATATCAGCCGTATCAGGGACATTACCTAATTCAAGAAAACTTAAGGAACCCACACCATACGCAATGGCACGCATCCCATTCCGGTTAACTTGTACGGGTACAGCATGACGACTATCAGAAACAAGTAGAACTCGACTAGAAAACTCATTAATTTCAATTACTTGTCCCATTAAGCCGTCTGAATCAAGAATAGCTTGACCTATATATACGCCATCCTGAAAACCTTTATTAATTAAAATATACTGGTTATCCGGGTCAGGGCTAGCGCCAATCAGTTCAGCGACCACAACACCTTCGTCTAAAACACGAGATGCGTTTAAGAGCTCTCGCAACCGATTCAACTCTGCCGTCACTGATGCAAGTTTTTGAGATTTTCGCTGAAGTACTAGCATACGATCTTTCATCAGCTCCAACTCTCCTTCTAGCGACTCACGACTTGTGAAAATCTGTTCAATACCAAAAGCAATGCTATTAGGCACATCACTTAACCACTGAACAGGCGCTAAAGCCGAACTTATGATATTACGAACCGAATTTAACTGGGATGTACGGACATCAATAAAAATAAGAATGACGGATAGAATAACCGCCAAGAGCAATCGATATGCTAAATAAGGGCCTTGTGAAAATATAGTTTTAATCAGCCCCTCCTTACAATACGGTGGATACGTTATAAATATTTAGAAGCATCAGTGATAAATATAAAGATACTACATAAAAAAATGGTGCGCATTAGCGCACCAACATGGTTTTAATTTAAAAGGCTTATTCGATTGGGAAAAAACCTTGAGAAGGGCTATCAATTAACTCAAGCGCTTTACCGCCACCGAGCGCCACACAGGTAAGAGGGTCTTCTGCAACAATAACAGGCAAGCCAGTTTCTTCACTCAACAACCGATCCAGCCCTCTTAATAAAGAACCCCCACCAGTAAGAACAATACCTCGCTCTGCTATATCTGAAGCTAACTCTGGTGGAGACTGCTCTAGAGCACCTTTTACCGACTGTACAATTTGCGCTAAAGAATCTTGCAACGCCTCAAGAATCTCTTCGCTGTTTAGCGTAAATCCTCTTGGTACACCTTCCGCTAAGTTACGCCCTCGAACATCAATTTCACGTAATTCAAGTCCTTCATAAGCACAACCAATTTCCTGCTTGATTCTTTCAGCAGTTGCATCCCCAATCAAGCTGCCATAATTACGGCGAACATAGGCAACAATAGCTTCATCAAATCGATCACCACCTACTTTTACAGAGTCAGCGTAAACAATTCCACTTAAAGAGATAATCGCGATTTCGGTAGTACCACCACCGATATCAACAACCATCGAACCACTTGCTTCTTCAACTGGAAGACCTGCGCCAATTGCCGCAGCCATAGGCTCTTCGATTAAAAATACTTCACGCGCCCCTGCGCCAAGTACAGACTCTCTAATTGCTTTTTGCTCAACTTTAGTTGATCGGCTTGGTATACAAACCAAAACCCGAGGGCTCGGTGTTATGAAGCTATTTTCGTGTACTTTATGGATAAAATGCTGGAGCATTTTTTCTGTTACCACAAAGTCAGCAATAACGCCGTCTTTTAAGGGGCGAATCGCGGTAATGTTACCAGGTGTTCGGCCTAACATTCTTTTCGCTTCTGCGCCCACAGCAGCAACACTTTTTTGCGACCCGTGATTTCGAATAGCAACTACAGAAGGTTCATCAAGTACAATGCCTCTGTCTCGAACATAAATAAGTGTATTAGCTGTACCAAGATCAATAGATAAATCGCTGGAAAATAAGCCTCGGATCTTTTTAAACATGGAGTGATGTCAACCTAAAAATTTTGAAATAATTTAAACGAGCAACTGTAACAATGGTGTCAAATTAGAGCAAGACACAAATAGTATATGAACAATAATTAAAGCAGATATTCTTTAAATTGCCTAAATAATAGCCGCTAGTCGCTTAAATGGTGTTTTTTACGGGAATTTTTACCTCACAATGTTACAGCACTTACGTAAACCTTGTGAGGTAAATAATATTCTGAGGAATGGATAATGACTGTTTAGTTTCTATTAGCCTTCAAACTAACCAGGCAATAGATCAAACGGGTACTTAAATTTCATTCTAACGACACCCGCTTTGTAACCAAAATCAACCAATCTTAAGCGCTTACAAAATTTACTCTCTAATCCAGGCTCACCCAAGGTTGACGCTTCAGTCGTACAATTTGATACCTTACCACTTTCTTCTATAACCAATAGCGGCGTAAATATTCCTTGGAGTGATGGTTTTTTGCGCAAAGCACGATTGTAAATACTCTGAATAGCGGACTTATTTGCATCCATTGTGCGACGTAATTCCTCAGACGTACGCTGCGACACTAATAATTGTTCAGCAACTGCATTATCCTCCTCTTCAACAGCCGCATACACCTCTTCAACCTGATCAACTTCCGTAATTTTACGTGCAGACAAGTCTATCTTTTGAGTATCCTGCGTCAGCAAAGTATTATCTACACCCGCACTTCTGCCAGTAGATACACTTGAAGCCAATCTATCCACTGCTTTTCTAGCAATAGGTTTAGCCGTAATAGTATTAGGCACATCTAGCGTAACCTTTCTTGCCATGGCACTCAGGGCAGACAACTGACTACTCATCGCTAGTAATCCAGATGTTTTGGCTTTCTCACGCGCGAGTAATATTTCTTTCGGTTTATGCTTGATTTTAGCTTTTGGTTTTTTGGCAATTTTTGGCGCTGGTTTCTTTAATTTTGGCTTTGGCTTTTCTGCAATTTTTTCCGGTACTATTTTTTTCTCTTCTTTCTTTTCTATTTTCTTCTTCTCTTTAACAACAGGCTTCGGCTCAGCTTTCTTTGTCAGAATAACTTTAGCGAGTTGCGGTGGCAATGCCTCTAACGCTTCCCTATCTTGCTCTGGTAAGTCAACCCAAGACACATATATAACCAAGCAAATAAATAAAGGAAGAACACTGAAAATGGTTTTCTTTAAACGGTTATTCTCATCTGCTTCTATATTCCAGGCTAAACCTTGCTGTGTAAGTGACACGATTAAACCTCCTTCTGTTCAGGTTTATTAACTGCCAGAGAGATACTGGCATATCCTGACTCGACACATGTTGTCATAATTTTTTTCAACAATTCATAAGGTAATTCACGGTCGGCTAGAATTATAATCGGTAAACCTAACGGTGATGGCGCTGCTCTAGATTTTGAAGACTGATAATCTAATTCAGCCTTCAATAACGGTTCAATGTCGCCATCAAAAGCGTTTAATTGATCCACTTTTAAAATAGGGCGACCACCCACCAATATATCATCTGCAGTCACTGCAAGTGCCAGTGCATTGATAGGAACTTTATCAGCATTAGATACCGGTAGTTTCACACTGTTATCTTGGTTTAAAACTTGGACATCCGAAGCAGAGTTAACCATCAAGAAGAAGACAAGAATGGTAAAAATATCCATTAATGAAACTAAGTTAAGCTGCCCCTGAGCTTTACCTCTTTTTTGATGACGCTGAATTCTCTTTGCTTTGGCTGAGGTTTTCATGACTTCTCCTTCCCTACTGACGTTGCTTGAACATCAGCCACTTTTCCCGGTGTGACCACCTCAGGCGCGTCTGCAATTGATACTTCAGGGAATAACTCAGCATGCACCAAGCTTCCAGCAACCACCGCCTTAAAAGAGCGAACTTTATCCATCACTGAAACCAATGTTTGGTAAGACGTCTGTTTTTCAGCCATAACTGTAATATCTTTTTTCTCAGGAATACGGGACTTTAAATTCTGCATCACTTTACCAAGCATTTCAAAGTTATAAGCGCCATCTTTATTCTCAATACTTTTAATGACACCGCCTTTATTATCAGAAACAACCAACTTTTCCTTAAGAATAATAACCTGTAGCTGCAATGCTAACTCTTGGTTGTCTTGATTATTGGCCTGACTAGGAAAATTCAACTCCAATACACTCGTTTGTGCGAATACCATATTCATCAAAAGAATAGGTACTAATACAATCATTAAGTTCATAAAGGCAGTGATATCTAAATCAGTATCTTTAGTGCGCAAGCGTCGATGCTTTCGTTTCATTTTTCTTAGTCCCTGATGCTTCAGCTAATTGTCATGATTCAGATTAAATTCAATAAAAATTAAACAGCAGCAACTTGCATACCACTAGGACTAGGAGGTCTTGGAGCAGAAGCGACTGATTTATTTTCTGAAGCCGCGACTGGAGTACGATCACTGATAATATTCATCACTTTAATACCCGCCATCTCAAAACTATCAACAATTTCATTCGTTTTCGTTTGTAATACAGAATGAATCAATAACAAAGGTATGGCTGCAATTAACCCAAATGCGGTGGTATTCATCGCGACCGAAATACTTTGTGATAATAAACTCGCCTTTTGAGCTGGGTCTGCCGAAGCAACGGCTGTAAAAGCAGCAATCAAACCAATAATCGTTCCTAGTAAGCCTAATAGTGTCGATACATTTGCAAGTGTCGCAAGGTATTGAGTACGCTTTTCTAAACGAGGCATCGCATCAAGTAAGCCTTCTTCCATTGCATATTCGATTTCTTCTTTTGGCTGTTTACGACCAAAACGCACCAGACCTGCACCGACCATGTTTGACATCGCCGAACTTGATTGAGATGCAAATTTAACAGCTGATTTAAAATCTTTGCCGCCCAACATTTTATGAAGCTTATTAAAATCCGCTCGATTACTTCGCTTGGCTAGCGTTAAGTATGCATAGCGCTCTATCGCAATAATCAAACCTACAACTAAAATTATTGAGATTGGATACATGAAAAATCCACCCTCTTGAAAAAAACGAATTGTAGTTTCAATCATCTTTACGTGCTCCTAACAGAATATTTATATCGTCTATTTAAATGCGTCAAACTTTTCAAAATAACAACCTAGTGAAGATTGTTTATTTGAATTGCTAACAATTGTAAAAAGTGTAGTGGTTAATCGGGGAAAATTGGGTTAGATCTTGAAAGGTTTTGTTGCGATATGTTTTCATGCTAATCCGTGCACATATAGAGTGTGACACCCGTCATAAAAAGTAATGCGACCAAGCTCTAATACTTAAATCAGAGTAAAGCTTAATAGTTTTTATATAAGAGTTCTATTAACTAATAAGGCATTTTGATTACAGTATATTAAAGGTAAAGGGCCCAAAACATCTTTACATCAATACTTAACTAACAATTCGAGGCTTGGCTTAAAATACAATGTTTAGTTTTGGTGCGTTTACCCGCCATTTAAATGGACTCACGTATATTTGAAAGCACTAAATTGAATCATTCAAATAATTTAAGCCCATAAAAACCATATAACACACTGAAATATATAAATTTTTAATTTATGGTTTATTATTTGCTTTAAAATATTCATGCGGATAGTGTTAAGCCAAGGCTTAAATACTATTTTTGTTAATTTCGGATAAGCGAAGTGAATCTCAACCTTCTATTAGAAATTTTTTATAGCGACATATAAATTAATTATATGAAAACAGAAAAAGTAAATAACCAGCAAGAACCACTTCCAAGAGTACTCTTGGTCGACCCAATGCACGTGAAATTTTCTTTACTAAAGAGAGCGTTGATAGAAAATAACTACCAGATTGTTGAACAAATTACTGATATAACTCAAATAACAAACCACATTGACCGACATAAGCCTGACATCATTATGATCAGCATAGATGCACCCGATTTGGTCACGCTCAAAAAATTATCTGAACTCCGAAAGCATAAACCTTTACCTTTAATTCTGTTTGCTGAAAAAGACACACCACACATGATTCAGCACGTAATTAAAGCCGGTGTTAATGCATTCATTGTAGATGACATTCAAATTCAGCGCTTGCCCTCCATCGTTAACATTGCAATCGCCCGATTTAACGAACAGCAAAATCTAGAAAAAGAATTGAGCACGGTAAAGACCAAACTTGCTGACCGAAAAATACTAGA
>JBLHVH010000007.1:0-36853 GCA_047628385.1 Oleiphilaceae bacterium | reverse complement strand
GCAAAGGAGAATTTATTCAATGTCTCAACATGAAAAATTGAATTATGTTGAATTTCCCGCTAAAGATATTCCTGCAACAAAACAATTTTTTGAGCAGGCTTTTGGTTGGTCGTTTAAGGATTTTGGTTCAGATTACACGGCATTCTCAGCTTAGGGTCTAGAGGGTGGTTTTTATAAATCGGACTTAAGCGCTACGATCGATAAGGGCGCGGCGTTACTTGTTTTGTTAAGTGAAAATTTAGAGTTTACGCAGTCTAAAGTGACGTCGGCGGGTGCTAAAATATCACAGTCTATTTTTGATTTTCCAGGAGGGCGTCGTTTTTATTTTATTGAGCCCAGTGGTAATGAACTCGCAGTTTGGCAAAAAATAAGCACGTAGAACATAGAAAAATTACGCAAGTACTCAACTCAAAGCTTTGTTGGGGAGTCGTTGAACTCACCTCAATCTTAAAACGCATGATATATTCCGCAAACTTTATAATCAGAGGAATAATGATGGTGGGCACATAACCCATTGCTATACCGGTGCGCTCTTCGGCCGGTAGTCATATTATTAATTTAGGTTAGCGCTAAGTAGGTTTTATTAAAGTAGTATCAAGCCAGGCGGTAAACCTTCTCCAAAGACGCGCTTTGCCTCTTTTTCGTCTAACTCTTTGACCTGCTCAAGCATTTCAATCCAACTGTTGGGTGCTTTGGCTGCTTTAAGCTTTTTAATGATTTTTTGTCGCCATGCTTCGTCAATGTCTCTCGCTCTATCTCCGCTCATACGTGATATCAATACCGCTGAAAAAGCGATATATTGTTCTTTTTTCCAGTCAGCTTTTAATAGTTGAGGTAGCCAATTTTGAATGCTTTCTTTAGGAATAACATTATGAGTGCTGCCGTGAAAAGGTATACGTGAAGCGATTCGACCGAGTGCCCACCAGCTAGTTTTAGTTTCAGCAGGTTTTTCTAATCGCTTTAATAACCAGTGTGATACCTGGATTTTATCTTGAATAGCTAAGTGTTCTAGCGATGCAACTAGCTTTACCATGTCTTCGTAAGATTTCTGCTTAGCTTCGACTTGTAGTTTTCTGCTCGTCAATGCGGACGGGTTGATAAATTTTTTGATGTCCTTAAAGAGCGAGGCTTGCTGCAGCGCATTTAAACCACCGGCGGCACGACGCCAGAATGTCCACCAATCAATCCAACCTTGGGTATCATTATCAAACTGTAAACCTTGTTGATGTAGCTTCCACACTTGTTCTATACGCCATTCATCAGCAGGGTAGCCGAAACCTGGTCGTAAACTATAACCTGCAAGGTTGAACCAAACTCGTTCATGTGCGGAGGAATGCTGTTTATTTTTATGGCTGTCTAATAACTGATCAAATAAAGCCCGGAGTATTGGAATATCCCAGCTATCGCGTTTTCCTAGTTGCTTCTCAATATCAATGCGTAAGGTTTTAATTGCTTTGGGGTCGGCTTGTTTTTTATTTTTATGGAATACTGTTTTAAGGTGTTGCTGAACACTTGAGAAAGCCGTGGGTAATTTTGCCTCGTCAGCGACCTTGATAGATCCGTTCTTCCTGACTTGAAACTCTACATGCCAGCGTTGCTCGTTATTTGATACGCAATCTAATTGTAATGTACCGACTTCAGTGAGTGTGGTTGCCAGGGACACTTCAATATCATTGTTTTCGATAGCCTTGCTTGATGAGTGTTCAACTTGAGTTTTATGTGAGGTATCTGAGTTTAAGGCAACAATTAAAGGCGGGAGTGAAATAAAATGTTGGTCTGTCATTGCTTCATTATTGATGGAGATGAGTTCGCCTGCTTGGTAATGGTTATCGGCGGTACTTGATAATAAATTGAATTGAACTGGCTGACCCAAGCGTAGAGAGAATTGTCTATTTTTAAGTAAGAATTCTTGGTTCTCTTCGGTTCCTTTAGGCAGCAAACAAATTATCTGTTGCTGCGTGTCGGTTTTTTCTAACGCTAGAAAGAATGTACGTGCTGAGCCGCCACCAATTTTTAATTGTGCACCGCGACGTGCTTTAGCGTAAGCAACAGCCCCTTGGGCTACGGCTAAATCTGGTGAGTTGTTTTCGAGTAGTGTGATCTCATTATGGTGCCATTTTGTTAATAAATCTTGTGCACGCTGATCTAATGCTGCACTGTTAAAAACGCCACCATTTAACAGTAATGCATCAGGTGTGGCAATTGTTTCAGCGTTTTGTTGGCAATCGGTTGAAAGGCCTAAAGCGTCTCGACAGGCCGCTTGATGCTCGGAAATAAATTGTGCAAGATACTTACTAACGGCAGGGTCGGGGGCATAAGGTAGGCCAAACTCGATCATAGCGCTGCGACGTTTGATGGGGTGTTCATTAATCGTTGTTAAGGGGAAGAATCCATCGAGTGCTAAGTCATTTACTTCTGCTCGGCTCAGTAAGTAGCTTTTTGACTTGCCTATTAGTTTTGAGCCACTTCCAAGCAAGGTAACTTTTTTGCTTTCTGGTGGGTTTTCGCTTAACAATGCTTCTTTTGCTTGACGAGTTTGTTGTATGAGCTGAGATAAACTCGACGTACTCAGTTTTTTAACAATCGGTTTGTTGGTTTGTTCGCTTGGTTGATTGATTTTTTGTTCAATAGTATGTGCTAAGGCTAAGTCAATATTGTCGCCGCCCAACATCAAGTGATTGCCCACGCCGATGCGTGTTAACGTTAAGGCTTTCTGCTTATCATGTGATATCTTAATTAGGCTTAGGTCTGTCGTGCCGCCACCAACATCACATACCAATAGTAGCTTAAATTTTTTGAGTTGAGCCTGGGCATCATCCCCTTGTCGTGCGTACCAGTCGTAGCAAACTGCCTGCGGTTCTTCTAGCAATAAAATATTAGGCATACCCGCTAGCTTTGCGGCTTCGACAGTGAAGGCTCTTGCACTTTCATCAAAGGAGGCGGGGATTGTAATGACGACTTCTTGATCTTCTATTAATGCACGCGGGTGCGCTGTATTCCAAGCTTGGCGAACATGGAATAAATAACTGGCACTGGCCAGAATAGGCGACACTTTATAGGCATCTTCTGTCCCACCCCAGGGTAATATATCGGCACTACGGTCAACGTGAGGATGGGATAGCCAGCTTTTTGCACTAACTACCTGCCTACCATCTACTTTGGCTCCTAAGTCTCTTGCCCATTCACCGACGATGACCATCGGTAATTCATTGGCTAATTTCTCAGTCCAAGGTAATAAAGTATCGTGCTCACTCAACTCACCTTTTGTAGGGTGATATCGAAAAGAAGGCAGCTGAGGCCGTTTAGCAACTTCTCCCGGTGCAATGAGTTGCTCGATTTCAAATATATGAGAATTCTTAGGGTTTAAAGGCTTGGCCATATCGGCATAAGCCACCACAGTATTTGTGGTGCCTAAATCTATACCAATTAAAAAATCTGGAGCCTTATTAGCCATTAATGTCGTTCCTGATTTGGGTTGAAGTGATTTGTTATCAGCTTAGAATTTTTTGCATTGCATTCACGAGTGCTTGGCATTCGTCTTCGGTGCCAATGGTGATTCTTAAAAAGTCTTTAATGCGCGCTTGTTTGAAGTGACGAATAATGATGGAGTTCTCTCGTAACTTTATTGCAATTTTTTCTGCATTTTCAGTTGCATGCTTTGCAAATACGAAATTTGTCGCCGAAGGGAGTACTTCAAACCCGAGCTCCGTTAATTGCTGAGTAAGTTTGTTTCGTGTCGCGATGATGGTGTCACAGCATTGTTCAAAATAGGCTTGGTCTGCTATGGCAGCAACCGCGCCTTGTATTGCTAACCGGTCAAGCGGGTATGAGTTAAAGCTGTTTTTAATACGCTCTAAACCGTCAATTAACTCAGGATCACCTACCGCAAAACCAACACGAAGTCCTGCTAAAGAGCGTGATTTTGAAAAAGTTTGAATAACAAGTAAGTTAGGGAATTGCTTCACTAAAGAAATCGCACTCTCACCACCAAAATCGATATAGGCTTCATCAATCACAACGACTGACTCGGTATTTCTTTTGAGTAGCTTTGTTATTTCCGTTAACGATAAAAGTTTACCTGTGGGGGCATTGGGGTTAGGGAAGATAATACCGCCATTATCCGTATGATAGTCATCTACATTAATTTCAAAATTTTCATTTAACGGAATAGTTTCACATGTGATGTCATATAAACCGCAATAAACTGGATAAAAGCTGTAGCTAATGTCTGGGAAAAGTAAGGGTTTATCTTGTTTCAGTAAACCCGAAAAAGTATGAGCTAGCACTTCATCTGAGCCATTACCGATAAAAATATTTGCTTCATCGACATGGTGATATTGAGCAATCGCTGATTTTAGTTGGCTCGCATTTGGGTCAGGGTAAAGACGAAGTTCATTGTTCGTTTCTGCTCTGATGGCCTCGAGTACTTTGGGCGATGGGCCGAATGGATTTTCATTCGTATTTAATTTTATTAAGTTGGATTCTTTAGGTTGTTCACCTGGTACATAAGGGGTAAGGGTGTGAACGATATCACTCCAAAAACGGCTCATATTGACTTCTCAATTGTTTTGTAAATATATGGTGTTACAGATTACACACTTTATCGAATTAATGTCCTTTAGCCAATCCTTCTCTGTATTAATGGAAAGGAGGCGTAATCATATCTTGGGTTAGGAAGATGGTTTAAGTGCTGGGAAGTAGAGCTAAGGTGAATGGCCATATTCAGGTCGCCATTCACTCTCTTTTTTACGAATGATTGTTTAGTTATTTGTTGATTGATCCAAAGGTTTGACCCATTTGAACGTCTGTCGTTGCTTTTAATGATTCAACAAACTCAGTTACATTGGGTGGAAAGGCGAGTACAACCGTAGAGCCAAGTTTAAATCGGCCCATTTCATCACCTTTTTCTAACTTGATTTCTTCGTTTGAGGTGCCATAACACGTACTTTTAACGTCCCGTTGAATTGGTGCAACAAGTCCAGACCATACGGTTTCAATGCTAGCAACGATCATCGCGCCCACTAATACCATTGCCATTGGACCAAATTCAGTATCAAATATTACGGCAACACGTTCATTTCGGGCGAATAAACGGGGTACATTTTCTGCTGTCACTGGGTTAACAGAAAATAATTTACCTGGAATGTAAACCATTTCTCGCACAGTGCCAGCACAAGGCATGTGGATTCGGTGGTAGTCTTTAGGGGCTAAATAAATGGTTGCGAAGTCACCGCCCATGAATGGTTGTGCACGTTCAGTATCACCACCTAGTAATTCAACGATGCTGAAGCTTTGTCCTTTCGCTTGAAATACTTGACCCTGTTGTATGCTGCCTAATTGGCTTATCGCACCATCAACAGGTGATATGATCGCGTCAGCATTGTCATCAATGGTGCGGGCATCAGCTTTCAGTTGGCGGGTAAAAAAGTCATTAAAGCTTTTAAAATCTTGTGCTGACTCAAGTTCAGCTTCTGACATGTTGACGTTATATTGCTTAATAAACCAGTTGATCAGTGGGTTTTTAAAACCTGGGATTTCACAATCAGCCACTTTGCCTGCGGCGCGAGATAAAAGATGCTGAGGAGTGATGTACTGGCTGTAGACAAAAAGATCGTTCAAGTTCATTTAACTGATGATTCCCTGTAAGTAAATTTTGAAACTTATTAGTAATTTATATTGTCGTATATTTTAGATTATGACTCAATTGGGGTGTCTTGGCGATTTCCCCATTCCCCCCAAGATCCCGCATAAGCTTTAATGTTTGGAAAATTTAATAGTTTAGCGATTAAGTAAGTTAAGCCTGAACGATGATGGCTTTGGCAGTGAGTGAAAATGTCTTTATCGCGTGAAATACCAATTTCAGCTAACTCAGATTCAAGTTTTGGGAGTGGTTTTAATCGGTAATAGTTGTTTTTGTCCATCGCGCGCGTCCATTCGTAGTTTATAGCACCAGGAATGTGGCCGCCACGCGTTGAAAATTTCTTTTCACCCAGATATTCCAAGGGGGACCGAGCATCCCAAATGAGCGTGTTTGGTGAACTTAAAGCATCACAAAGTGCTTGATATTGAATGGTATGGGCGTGGTTTACTTCAATCGAAATGTCGGAAGGTTTATTTGCGAGTATTTTTGTTTCTATCGCTAAGCCTTCGCCTTTCCAGGAGATTAGTCCGCCATTTAAATAGCTATAGTTAGCATGGCCTATTTCATCCAGTATCCAAATAAATCGACCGGCCCAGCCACCGCCTTCATCATCATAAACGACGACATGGCTATTCTTGGTCAAACCGATACGACGCATTAAATGTGTTAATGCTTCTTGGCTAGGTAATAAACCGGGAACAGGCGCTGGTGCTTGTGTGTCTGCTGGGGTGACGAGTATGGCGCCAGGAATATGCTCTTCGCTAAAACGAGCTTCACTACCGAGGTCAATAATAATGAGGTCCGAAGGTACACTGTAGCAGCATTTCTGAAGATCATTTGGTTCTATAAACAAGGGCAGCATTTTTTAGAGTCTCTTTTTTTGCGTGTCGCTAAACGATGAAATAGTAAGTCTGTGCGCCATTATAACAGATGGGGAAAAAGGACTCTATTTTTTAGCTTGATGTTGTAAGGCGTTACTGACTGCGCCACATAGATACTTGAACTGTTTGTAATGATGTTCCGTTAGAGAGCCACTGTCGTGATTGTCAGCATAAAAAATAGCGACCGGCTTTTTGGCAACAAAGACTGACATTAAAAAGAAATCTTTTTCATCAATCGCATGTTTAAAATTTATCGGTAAGAGGTCAGTGATTTTTTTATTACTTGAGGCTTTAACCCAAATGCTGGCCGGTCGGTTAGACAGTTTTTCAAATATCGTATTTTTGACTATTTGTGTGCCGAATTCTTTTAATGCATCAGACTTTTGACAACCTACTGAGTAATAGCCTTTTAGCTTGCTACCATCTTTGCTTATTAATGAAACCGTCGCACGTTTTAAATTAATGCCGTAGGCAATTCCCTGTGTCGCGGCATTCATTAGTTCGTGCAAGTCAACAAACTCTTCCGGACGATGAATCATTATTTCGGTAAGTTCATCATATAAATGGTTATTTTCGGGTTGCTTAGTTTTTGTTTCTGGTTTTTTTGGTACACTTTTCGTTAATGGCGCCTTTTCTGACTCAGGTGTTTGGGCATTTTTCGCTAGTTCTGCAGACTGTTCTTTCGTTAATGCTGCTTGCTCACCAATTGTTTTAAGTGCTTCATCTTTGGTGGTTGCTTTAAGTGCTGATCTTTCTGGTGGTAGTGTCGCTTTTTTTGCTTTGGTCCGCTTACGTGGTGGCACCATTAATTTTGCTGCAGGAAGCATGACGGTTGGTAAAGGGTGTGCTCTGGACATGTCTGCGGCGACTTCATGGGTTAACTTGATGGCGTCATCTAAGGGAACGTTTAAGTAAGTTGCAAGCATCTTTTGGCTACGTAAAGTCGCTTTAGAATACCAATCATAGGTAGCGAAATGAGCGACTAAATTGGCTAGCATCACAGGAAAATAAGGGGCTTGCATTGTCATCAATAACGATGGGTCTTCAATGCGTTTGGGCATGTCTTTAATCGGTGCGGCTTGAGATAATTGTATCCATTGTTTTTTACTTAATTGATTTTTGCTTTTGTAGCAGTCATTGACGAGTTCTGGCAGAGAAAGTTTTTTTATAATCGCACCTGTGATATTGGCGATTGAATCACCTAAAACTTCTTTTTCGGCGACTTCAGGAAGCTTGAAGTTAGAGCGAATAGCATACCGAATTAAGCGCATCTCTGGGGTGGCGTAACGCCATAAATACCAAAGTGGAACACCCAAAAAAAGACTAGACCAATATATATCTTTTGGGTTTCCTTTATTTTTAATGCGGCTAAGTGCTTGGCCTAAATGTGCTGCATATAAACTAGTGCTCATGCAGCGAATGTAATAAAAGCTTTTTATATCTTTAGATGACGCGCTTTGAAAAGGTAGATTCTTAATACTCTTTTCTAGCTGCTCAACACCGATCATGCTAATGGCTTGGCTGACCGTTTTACTGCTTTCACTTTCTTTGATGCGCGCTTTGTTGGCCATCGACATGACGGTATAAGCTAAAATCGGGTCGTTATTAATGGTGTCGGCTAGTTTTGCATAGGATAAGGTGCCTTCATCCAATTGACGCAATACAAGTTGGCCGACTCTGAAAGGTGAAGGAAGCTGCTTTTTCACCAAGAGCTGTGCCCAGTCATTGGCATTATTTGGAATAGAATCTTCGGACATATATTTTAAATTTTTTAGCGAATTAGAGAATTAACACAATCCTATAAGTTAATTTAACTATAGTCTGTGAATGCTAATTGACACTGTTATTTATAAAATTAGATATAAGTTTCTTTGTCGTCGAGTGTTTCTCTAATTCTGCGATAACTATCCATTCTAGTCTGGCTGATTTTACCTTCATCCTGTGCCCCTAAAATAGCGCACTTAGGCTCTGAGTTATGCCGACAATCACGGAAACGGCAATACCCTATAAACGGTCGTAGTTCGATAAAGCCTTCAATTAATTCTTGTTCAGAGATATGCCATAGTCCGAACTCTCGTATACCGGGTGAATCGACAATTTTTCCGCCGCCGGGTATGTGAAACAGCTTTGCAGTGGTGGTGGTGTGCATGCCTTTTCTGGACAGTTCAGACAAAGGGCCTATTCGAATGGATTTATCACCTAAAATGCTTCCGATTAAAGATGATTTGCCAACACCTGATTGGCCTACAAAAATGCTCGTGTAGCTTCTTAGCCAATCAAGTAAGGTGGACTCGCATTGTTCTAATTCAAACGCGGATGTTTGGAGTACTTCGTAACCGAGGGAGCTATAGCTTTCACATAGCGAGTTTATTGCTTCTCGATTTTCGTCGTTAATTAGGTCGCTTTTGTTAAATAATAGCGCGGGCTTAATATTTAAGGTTTCTGCCGCGACTAAATAACGATCAATTAAGTTTGCATAAGGTGTGGGTTCAGTTGCGACAACGATAACAATACGATCAATATTCGCTGCCACGGGCTTTAAAAGGCCATAATTATCTGGGCGTTGTAATAAACTATTTCGTTCGAGTCTTGCTTCAATGACGCCGTCAAGGTCTGGGCCAGCTCGCCAAATAACTTGGTCGCCTGTTACCAATGAATCTATATTCGCGCGCACAAAACAGCGGTAAATTTTACCTTTTTCATCACCTTCGAGCGCTTCAACATCAAGCTTTTGACCATAATGCGCAATAATTAAACCTTTTTGCTCGTCACTAAGATCACCCGCAAACTTTTGTTTACTGATTGATTTCTCTTTGCGATCAGCGCGTGATGCTTTCTCAGCTTGAATTTTTTCAATACGCCATTGCTGGCGACGGTTTAATTTTCGTTTGCTCATAAGCTGACTTATTGTGGTGTGGCAATATGCCCAGTAGAACCATAAATATAGTTGGCTACTGGGCTTGTATCTAAGTATCTGGGGTTTAAAATTAACTAATAAACCCATTCTAACAGTAAAATCATATCAGTAGCGCTTGTTTAAAGATGATTTAGTCATTATCTTGTTTGGTTAAGTTTAAAAATAGATACAAAATTTTATATCAAGGCAAAAACTATGAGTCGTAAAAATAATTTAATCTGGGTAGATCTTGAAATGACGGGGTTAGACCCTGAGAAAGAACGGATTATTGAAATCGCTACCATTGTCACGGATGCTGACCTAAATATTCTCGCAATTGGGCCTGTGATTGCTGTTCATCAGAGTGATGCGTTGTTAAATTCCATGGATGAATGGTGTACCACAACACATAGTAAAACCGGGTTAACCAAACGCGTGCAAGAGAGTGTTGTTACCGAGCAGGCTGCGGAGCAGGATACGATTGCATTTTTAAAAGAGCATCTTGATGCTGGCTGTTCACCTATGTGTGGTAATAGTATTGGTCAGGATAGGCGCTTTTTAGTCAAATACATGCCTGAGTTGGAAGCTTTTTTCCATTATAGAAACCTTGATGTGAGTACATTAAAAGAATTGGTCAAGCGTTGGAAGCCCGGTATTTTAAGTGGCTTTACAAAAAAAGGCGTTCATTTAGCGTTGGATGACATTAAAGAGTCAATTGATGAATTGAGCTACTATCGAGAACATTTTATAGACTTGAAATAGCCAGTGCGTCTGGCATATACCTTTATTGATCTAATATATAAATACTGAATAGGCATAATAATGGAACTAGTAAACATAGAAATCGAAGACAATATTGCAAAAATAGCGCTTAATAACGGCAAAGTGAATGCTATCTCACATCAGGTTCTTGATGAGTTGAATGCAGCCTTAGATCAGGCAGAAGAAGCAAAGGCTGTGGTGATACTCAGTGGTAAAGAGGGAATTCTATCAGGCGGTTATGACTTAAAAACCATGCAAAAAAGTATGACTGATGCTATGGCGCTTGTGACAGAAGGCTCAAAGTTTGCGCGTCGAATGTTGTCGTTTCCTTTTCCTATCATTGTTGCATGTACTGGTCATGCTGTTGCGAAAGGTGGATTTATTTTACTAAGTGCTGATTATCGAATTGGTGTTGAAGGCCCTTTTAAGATTGGTCTGAACGAAGTCGCGATTGGTATGACCATGCATCATGCAGGGATTGAACTAGCTCGAAACAGAATACCGGCTAATTATTTTAATCGTTCGCTGATGAATGCTGAAATGTTTAGCCCTGAAGATGCGGTTAAAGCAGGTTTTCTCGACCAAATTGTTGCGCCAGAACAATTGATGGCAACTGCTGAAAAGGTTGCTACACAAATGAAAACGTTGAATATGCGTGCGCACCACGGTACAAAAATTAAAGCACGTCAGGCTTATTTAGAAATACTAGATAAGGCAATTGAAATCGATTCAACAGGTAGCTTTTAGTCTGTATGCATATTCATATTCTTGGTATTTGTGGCACCTTTATGGGGAGCCTTGCAGTACTCGCTAAAGAAATGGGGCTGAAAGTCACAGGGTGTGATCAGTCGGTTTACCCACCGATGAGCACTCAGCTAGAAGAGCAGGGGATTGGGCTTATTTCAGGGTATGACCTGAATCAGCTCGACTTAGGTGCCGACCTATATGTCATCGGTAATGCGATTAGTCGCGGCAACCCTTTGTTAGAAGAAATTCTTAACCAAGGTTTACCCTACACCTCCGGGCCGGGTCTATTGGCAGATAAAATACTACCCGGCAAGTGGGTGTTAGGTGTCTCGGGTACGCATGGAAAAACTACCACCAGTAGTATGCTTGCTTGGATACTAGAATATGCCGGTATGAAACCGGGCTTTTTGATTGGTGGTGTGCCAGGGAACTTTGGTTGTTCTGCGCGACTGGGTGAAACGCCATTTTTTGTCATTGAAGCCGATGAATATGATAGTGCATTTTTTGATAAACGTTCGAAGTTTGTTCATTACCGACCGCGAACGTTTATTGTTAATAATTTAGAGTTTGATCACGCCGATATTTTTGCAGATTTAGCGGCAATACAAACGCAATTTCATCATGTTATTCGTACTATTCCTAGTAATGGGCGGGTCATTTATCCAGCGAAGGTTGAAGCGATCGACCAAGTATTAGCAAAGGGCTGTTGGTCAGAACAGCAATCTTTTTCTCAAAGCATAGCAGAAACGACTGATGCGCGAACTACTGAACAGCCGCTATGGCGTCAATTGAATCCGTCAGGTGGTGAATTTCAGGTGATGTTAGGCGATGAAACTCAAACGGTTAAGTGGACGTTAACTGGTAAGCATAATGTTGAGAATGGCATGGCTGCGATGCTCGCTGCGCGGCATGTCGGGGTTACTTTGGCGCATAGTGCTGAAGCACTTTCTTGCTTTAAGGGAGTAAAGCGGCGTATGGAGTGTATCGCTAATATTAATGCCGAAGCAGGTTTGGTTTCAATTTATGACGACTTTGCTCACCATCCGACAGCGATTAAGACCACCTTAGAGGGTTTAAGGCGACAAGTTGGTAAGGCGAATATCATTGCCTTGATAGAACCTAGATCTAATACCATGAAAATGGGGGTGCATGCAGAGACCTTGCTGGCCAGTGCAGAGCAAGCTGATCATGTGATATGGGCAGAATTGACGCCAAGTAAGGCATCAAATAGTGAACGCTGGCTAGAAAATAAAATCCAAGCGGCGAATGAAAAGCATGAGCTTGGTAAAAGTGTTGAAACGTTGATAGAAAAAACACTATCTAAGCTTCAAGGCGAAACCCATATCGTCATTATGAGTAATGGCGGCTTTTCTGGTATGCATCAACAAATTATTGATGCGGTAAACCTTGCTTCAGGAGACATGAATGTCTGAGCCATTAGATTATCCGCAAACTATCACGGTGGCGATCACTGGCGCGTCAGGCATTCAATACGGACTTCGTTTAACGCAATGCCTGATAAACGAGGGCTTACGAGTTTATTTGATGGTCTCTAAAGCGGCTCAAATTGTCACCGCAACCGAGACAGACTTGAAGTTACCTGCACAAGCGGCAAAAATGGCACAGTATTTAAGTGAAAAGTTTAATGCCAAACCAGGGCAATTAGAAGTGTTTGGGAAAGAAGACTGGATGGCGCCGGTTGCATCAGGTTCGGGCGCGCCAAGTCAGATGGTGGTTTGTCCATGTAGTACCGGAACATTATCAGCCATCGCGTGTGGTGCGAGTAATAATCTTATTGAGCGCGCGGCAGACGTTGCTTTGAAAGAGCGTCGTAAGCTTATTCTTGTGCCAAGAGAAACACCTTATTCCGAAATTCATTTAGAGCATATGCTCAAGCTAACGCGAATGGGAGCGGTGATAATGCCTGCCAGTCCTGGTTTTTATCATCAACCTAAAACACTTGATGACTTAGTTGATTTTATTGTCGCGCGACTATTGGATCATCTCGGTGTGGAGCAGAAACTTGTTGAACGCTGGGGAAGGTCAGAGTCATAGCGTTTCGAATAGCGTTGAGATCCGGCGAATTTTATTTAATTGTTGTGTCTAATAGTGTGACCTGATTATGGACGAAACGTACCTGCTTCAAATACTGAGCATGTTTTTCTTTAGTGTTTGGAAAACGTATATCGGTCCGCTTATTGCGGTTGGCGCTAGTTTTTCTTATTTTGAAATGTTGCTGTTTAATATGGTGCCGGCGCTTGGTTCTGCTGCCACGGCTCTTTTTATGACAGACCTGTGGATGGCGAAGCGACAGGCTAAAGCCAAAGGCTTTAATAAAAACCTCAGAAGAGCACTAAAAATATGGAAGCGATACGGAAAAAGTATCACGCTTCTAATAGCACCTATATTACTTGGCGTCCCTAGTTACGCCTTGATCGCCCGAAGGTTGAAAGAAAGCCGTGCCAAGATAATGTTTGAGCTGACTGCGGCGACGTTTTTTTGGTGCTCTGTCATTTATTGGGCAGGTATCAAAGGGCTTTTACTGACTGAAATGGTCATTTAATACGTACTTGTTCAATCTCCCTCAGAGTTTTTTAGATAAACGTTAGCTTATCCGATGTTAATGCTCAGCCATTGTGAAAGTTTTTCTTCTAAAATTTTCGGTTCGACTGGTTTTGTTATGTAATCTGACATACCTGCGACTAGGCATTTTTCACGATCACCTTTCATTGCATGAGCCGTCATCGCAATAATGGGTAAGTCTTTAAACTCAGGTCGTTGCCGTAAAATTGTACTTGCTTCATAACCATCCATTTTAGGCATTTGGCAGTCCATAAATATTGCGCAATAGTTGCTGTCTTCACTCAAATAATTACGGTTAATCATTTCGATTGCTTGAATCCCATTTTTAGCAACATCTACTTTGAGGGGATAGCCTTCGAGTATCGTTAAGGCAACGAGAATATTTATCTCGTTATCTTCAACCAGTAAAACAGGGTAAATGTGATCTTGATGTAAATTGGGCGGTACTCTTGAATTGCATACTTCTTCTTGAATATCATCAACTTCTGGTACGTTTAACTTAAGTGAAAATAGAAATATGCTTCCTTTATGCTCTTCACTACTGACCTCTATGTCACCATTCATCAATGTTATCAATTGTTTTGATATAGATAAACCAAGGCCTGTTCCTCCAAATCGACGGGTGGTAGAAGATTCCATCTGTTGAAAGGGCGTAAAGAGAGAGTTAAGCTTTTTGGGTGAAATGCCAACTCCCGTATCTGAAACTTTAACGGTTAGCAAGCAAGTGCTTACATCCGTTGGTGTTAGCGAAACAGCTAGTTCAACCCCGCCTTCTTCGGTGAATTTGATTGCATTGCTTAATAAGTTTTCTATTACTTGACGGAGCCTGGTCGGGTCGCCGATCACCCAATCAAAACGGAGATCGGTATGAGAATGCAGGTAGAGTCCTTTTTTACTGGCATTCAAGGTCTTAATTTGTACTGTATCTTTAAAAAGTTTGGCTAAATTGAAGATTTTTTTTTCTAACTGCAGTTTACCTGACTCGATTTTGGATAAATCGAGAATATCGTTAATGACGACCAATAAGGTATCAGAGCTTGATTTAGCAAGTTCAAGATAGTTGCTTTGTTTTTCGTTAAGTTTCTCTTTTTGTAGAATATTTAGCATTCCGATAATGCCATTCATGGGGGTTCTTACTTCATGGCTCATGTTGGCCAAAAATTCACTTTTGATTTGGTTGGCTTTTTCAGCTTTCTGTTCGGCAAGTGTTCTTGCGTCAACCTCATTAGATAGTTTGATGACGAAGTCTGATAACTGAACTTCTGAAAATTTAATCTGCTTGAAAAGGTTAATTATGCATAAAGACACAATAATTAACTGTCCTAATTGATTAAGTCGATCTTGGCTTTGCTGATAAATAATCGGCGTGAGGTTAGGTAATGAGTGAGTGCCGTACTCTAGGTATACAAGACCAAGAGCTGTTGCGAGTGAAACGAAAAAACCTGCTACGGCTCCTTTTTTACCGCCAAGCAGGGCGCCTGTTAATGGGAGGGCAATTAACCACCCATATGCTGGGTTCCCTAAACCTCCGCTACTATAAGCGGAATAGCCTACAGCAATAGAGCAGCCAATAATTCCTAAGATGGCTGGCATTGTTCGAGAGCCTCCTTTGCGTAAAATTATTATGCTTATAAGCAGAAAGCTTGAACAGGTTGTTAAACTTAATACCCGTCCGTATAGCTCCCATTGCAGAGATCGAAATAGAAAAATAACACACATGATTAGCGCGAAATTTAAGGTGAAGAGTGAGGTTGCCCGTAATCGTGCTTCGCGTATCTCTTCAATTTGTTTAATCGCATCGATCAAATTACATGCTCGTATTTTTTGTAGGAAATTCTTTTTAGTCACTAATAGTATAGGCAAGAAAAACCAATGGATGATTAAAAGTGTAACTTTACATTTAAGAATCTAGAAAAAATTGATGAGGAGATTGTGCTTAGAGGTAGTCTAAGCTATACCGCAATTGTTATGAGTTTATTTGATTGATCTCTTTTAACGATTCACCAGATAGTTTGTATGCTTGCCCAAAGCCTTTCACAAAGGTGCCTGTTTTTGCTTTTAATTCAAATAAGCAAAAGTCAGGTAGTGTCTTGAGTAGTTCAATGGTTGCTCCTTGTGTTTTCTCAAATGCTATAAGGATGCGATCCCACCTTTCATTTTCTCTATCGATCAATACGCTTTCGCATTCAAGTATTAACCGCTTGCGCGCAAATACTGTTTTGCTGCTTGATTCATCATCAATAAACATTAATGACAGCTTGGGGTGTATTTTTAAATTTTGAGTGTGCGCGGCTAATTCGCTGATAAAAATGAAAAAACTATCTGCCAACTTCAGATAGGGTGCATAGCTAATTTCGGGGTGTTGATTTATGCTTAAGGTAGCAAGTTGAATGGATTTAAGGGAGCCAATTAGTGCACCGATTTCATCTTGTATCGTATCTTTCATATTATATTGGTCCCTCAGTTCATTGTTACCTGTACTATTAGATTAGACGCAGTATCTTTTGGATGCGCTCTGCATTGACTTAGACGGTAAAAACTCAATGCCACTATTACCATTATTCGCTGCTTCAATTAATGCTGCCGCCACATCAATAGGATGAATGGCTTTATAGTTACCCGGCATTTTATCCATAAAAAAACCACTTAAATGCTCAAGTAAACGGAATTCATCGCGCTGTCCTTTTAATAAACTTGGGCGTGCAATGCTGGTATGTGGATAAACATACTTGCTTAATTTCTGCTCAAGCTCGCCTTTCATTTTTAAATAATACGAAAGTGCTTTCGGGTTGGCGCCATGTGAAGAGACTAAACCATAGTACGATGCGCCATTTTGAGTGCCTAGTGCTGCAAAGTTAAGCGGGTATTGCACATCAATTTGATAATATTCTTTTTTATTGGGAGTTTTTTTTGTCGTTGACCCTAGCGCGCAAAACAAATCATCGACGTGAATATTAGTCGAGGTTGTTTTGAGTGCTTGATAGTTAACCGCCCACTGGGTCACTTTGGAAAGATTTTTCCAGCGCTCAGGTAGGGGGGTTCTAACAAGTGCAACTACTTCAGAGTAAACGGGGTTTTGGTTTAATAATTCTATTAAATGGTTACCAACAACCCCTGTAGCGCCGGCAACCCAGGCAGTCTTTCCCATAAAAACCTCTTATTGTTGAATAAGGGCTTAGTGTGCGGGAAATAGTGTAGGGATTCAATCTTCTGATGTTGTCGGGGTCACGATGGTCGGAGTTTCTGAAATAACAGATGGCTTAGGGAATAATTGTATTATTTCTGCGCTAGATTTTTTTGTGTTTGTTTGGTTTGTATTTTCTGCTTGCGGGGCAATACTGTTATGTTTCATTAAGAATTCTTGCGGGTTGGATAATGCTTCATCTAGCTCGATTAAGGAATTGTTCATTAGTTTAGACAGCTCTAAGCAAGACTTTAAAGCAGTTTTAGAGCGTCGTCGCTCCATGTTTATTTTAAATTGAAGGCCTTTTAAACGCCTAGAGATATGCTCGGGTGCCTGATCTACTATTTGCTTACATAGTTGATCGCGGAGTGCTTCAAATTCTACTGGATCTTCTTTTGCAAGTGCGAGCAATGCTTCAAAAGTAGGTAGGGAGTCCTCAAACATAATAAAACCTCAATTCATTTGAATGTTTTTGATGTGACTTTAATAGTACTGACGGTGGTTAAATAATGTACAGTATTCTGTGCTTGTAGTGTGAACTTATTTGTTACTAGCTGTTTTTTAGAAGAATTCAGCAGGTCTATCGAAAATTTTTATAACGAATAATTAGGAATTGGTTTTATTACTCTAATTTTATCCTTCAAGCTGTGAACGTATTCAAAAATAAGGTAAAAATATGATGACTCCAGTGCATGAAATGTATGAATTTGTAGAAGCGGGTGGACCTGAACCTGAGCAATATGACGCGTTGAATTATACCTTGGAGGCATTTAATTTACTTGAACGATGTGGTGAGCTTTCTCACTATGGGCCTGACTTTAAAGAAGATTTAATGGGTAAGTCGTTAACGTTCGATACGATGCAAGGGTTTGCATATCGAAAACCGCATGGCTATGCGGGTGATTTTGAATTGATTGAACGTATTCATGGAGACTTCCAAACTGCTGACCAAAGTTTAAAAAAATGGGATGAATTTTGGAATCAGCAAGCGTTTGTTCAGGCTGTTAAACATAGCCAACAATCCTTTAACGAAGCAATGCGAGAATTAGCGCTTAATAATACTGAGCTAAATGTTTTAAATGTTGCGTCGGGTTCTTCGCGGTCGGTTGCAAACTATTTAACTGATAACAACAGCGATGCTTCTTTTTTGTGTATGGATAATAATTGGAAAGCGTTAGATTACGCGCGCTTGCTTTGTCGTAATTTCAGTCATCAAGTACAGTTTCAGCATGGTAATGTCGCCGACTTGAATAGACCTAATCGATACGACCTCGTGTGGTCAGAGGGCTTGTTCGATTATTTAAATGATGATGCGTTTAAGGTAAACCTTAAAAAACTACTGACTCAGACCCAAAAAGGTGGACGCTTAGTTATTGGTAATTTGAGCACAAGTAACCCGAGTCAAAGCTATATGGACTTCCTGCAATGGCATGTGAACCCTAGGAGTGAGGCCCATTTGTATTATTTAGCATCTTGCTGTGGCGTGCAGCGCGCCAAGATGAATGTAGTTAAAGATCCCAGTGGCGTTAATTTATTTCTACATATTGCTCGTTAGACGTTATAATTATCGCTTGAACATATACTTATCTTTTTTAATTGATATAAAGCCAACTCAAGCGCGGTCATGAATGACAAAACCAAAGTCTAAAAAAGCTCAGAAGCAATCGATTGCTTCTGACCCCCATAAAGCGCGTGAAGCGTCTAATTACGACAATCCAATTCCGAGTCGAGAATTTCTCACGAGTCATCTAGATGAGCGACATGCGCCTGCTACTCACCCAGAATTAGCCGATGAACTTAATTTAACCGATCCTGACAATATAGAAGCTTTAAGGCGTCGGTTGATTGCAATGTGTCGGGATGGCCAGTTAGTCAGCAACCGACGAGGGCAATATCTGCCTGTTTCACGCATTAATTTAATGAAAGGTGTGGTTATTGGACACCGAGATGGGTTTGGTTTTGTAAAGCTTGATGAGGGCGGCTCAGACTTATATTTGTCTGCGCGCCAGATGCAAACTGTTTTTGATGGTGATCGAGTTTTAGTACGTGCCGATAGCGAAGACCATAAAGGCAAGCGGCATGCCGTGATTATTGAAATTCTCGAGCGTAATACGACCCAATTGGTTGGGCGTTTATACCGTGAAGGGAATATTGTTCAGGTAGAAGTAGAAAATACCCGAATAAGCCAGCAGGTCTTAATCGATTCTGAAGATACAGCGAATGCCGAACATGGTCAGTATGTGGTGGTGCAAATTTTACATCAGCCGTCAAAACGTACCCGTGCTACAGGAAGAGTAATAGAAATAATGGGCGACCACATGGCGCCTGGTATGGAAATTGATGTCGCTATTCGCACTTACGGAGTGCCTTTTGAATGGCCTAAGTCACTTGAACTAGAAGTGAAAAAATTAAAGCCTAAGGTATCTGCTGCCGATAAAAAACGCCGAATTGATATTAGGCATTTACCGCTTGTTACGATTGATGGTGAAGATGCACGAGACTTTGATGATGCCGTGTATTGTAAAAAACAAGGCTCTGGTTGGAAGCTATACGTAGCGATTGCGGATGTGAGTTATTATGTTCAGCCAGAATCAGCGCTAGATGTTGAAGCTCATAATCGGGGAACGTCAGTTTATTTTCCAGATTATGTTGTTCCGATGTTACCAGAGGTGTTGTCGAATGGCTTATGCTCGCTTAACCCGAAAGTAGATCGTCTATGTATGGTTTGCGAAATGGATGTGAGTGCTGATGGTCGCGTAACGTCAAGCCGGTTTTACGAAGGCGTTATGTATAGCCATGCAAGGCTAACATATAACCAAGTTAGCGCCATGTTAGAGGCACCTGATTCACCCGATGGAGTAAAGCTTTGCGAAGATTATGCAGCGGTATTGCCCGAACTTCATAGCTTATATTCACTCTTTGATGTGTTAACAGAGCGACGCAAAGAGCGTGGCGCTATTGAATTTGATACGGTCGAAACTAGAATTCTTTTTGGTGAAGAACGAAAGATTGAAGCAATCGTTCCGACGGTGCGTAATGATGCGCACAAAATCATTGAAGAGTGTATGTTGTGCGCAAATGTTGCCACGGCTGAATTTCTATCTCGTCATAAAATTCCTACCTTGTACCGAATTCATGAAACACCAAGCGCCGTGAAACTTGAAAACGTACGTTCGTTTTTAGGTGAACAGGGTTTACAATTGATGGGTGGAGAAGAACCCACGCCTGGTGATTATCAAGAAATTATTCGTCAAATTAAAGGGCGTCCAGACTTTAGTGTGCTGCAAACAGTCTTGTTGCGCTCAATGAGTCAGGCGGTATATGGGCCTGAAGAGAAGGGCCATTTTGGCTTGGCGTATGATCACTACGCGCACTTTACCTCGCCAATTCGGCGTTATCCTGATTTGCTTGTCCACCGAGCAATTAAGTCGATCATCTATAGTGAAAAAGCATCAGATGATGTATTACGACCTGACGATTTAGATCTTTCGAAATATACATACGGTTATGACTTACCCAAAATGCTGGTATTAGGCGAACATTGCTCAATGGCAGAACGGCGTGCTGATGAAGCGACGCGTGATGTAAATAGTTGGCTGAAATGTGAATACTTGCAACAGCATTTAGGTGAAGTGTTTGAAGGGATTATTTCGGGTGTCACAGGTTTTGGCTTCTTTGTTGAGTTAGCTGATTTATATGTCGAAGGCTTAGTGCATGTGTCGTCTTTGAGTAGTGACTATTATCAGTATGATGGTGCCAAACATCGTATGGTTGGTGAGCGCTCAGGAAAATCCTATAGTTTGGGAGATTCAGTTGTTGTTGAAGTCGCTAAAATAAACTTGGAAGAGCGTAAAGTTGATTTGTTGCTCGTGAGTGCAGAACCTCGAAAGCCTGCTCGGCGTCGAAGTGAAAAGAGAGGTGCCGCAAAAGGAAAGAGGGCGGAAAAGAAGGGTGTAACATCGTCTGATAAAGTAACGTCTGATAAAGCAAAAAAGACACCCACCAAGCGTAAACCCCAAACGGCAGCAGACAAGTCTAAGTCTGAGAAGTCTGTAGCGAAAAAGAAACCGGTAATTAAAAAAGTAAAAAAGATACCCGCGTCTGAAAAAGATAGCGGCGTACGTAAGCGTAAGGCTAAAAAGCAATGAGCTTGGATACCGTTTTTGGTTTACATGCGGTTGAATCATTAGTACGAAGCGAGCCTGATTCTGTTGTCTCTATTCAGGTGCAAGAAGGGCGCGAAGATAAGCGACTATCTAAGCTGCTCAATCTTGTTCAGCAGACTAAGATTAAACTTGAATACGTGCCTCGAAAAACATTAGATACCCTTGTTAGTGGGCGCCACCAGGGTGTGGTGGCTGTTATTAAAGCTGAGGCTGAAAAAACAGAAGGTGATTTAGAAAATATTTTACAAGGATTGTCGGTTCAACCTTTCTTATTGATACTCGACTCAGTAACCGATCCGCATAATTTAGGTGCCTGTCTTCGATCGGCTGATGCCGCTGGTGTGCATGCTGTGATTGTACCCAAAGATAAGTCAGCACCATTAAACTCAGTTGCCCGAAAAGTTGCGTGTGGTGCTGCAGAACATGTGCCTGTTATTCGTGTTACCAACTTAGCGCGCACAATGAAGTGGCTGCAAAACTACGGTATTTGGATTACAGGGGCTGCAGGTGAGGCTGAGAGTAATATTTACCAAACAGACTTTAAAGGATCGGTTGCACTGGCTATGGGAGCTGAAGGCAGTGGCTTGCGTCGATTGACTCGAGAGCATTGTGACCAACTCACTAAAATACCTATGGTTGGCAGTGTCAGCAGTTTAAATGTATCAGTTGCAACAGGGGTTTGCTTATTTGAAGCGCTTCGACAGCGCAGTATTGGCTAGCATTCTTTTTGGCGCTTTGGTTTATCGTAAAGTGCTAGCTTTTTATTCTTCTATTAAGGCTTTTTACATCTATGACCGAAACTAGTCTAAAAATAAAAAACATCCATAAGAGTTTTGGGTCTTTGGAGGTGCTTAAAGGTATTTCGTTTGAAGCGAATAAAGGTGATGTGATTGCAATTCTTGGTTCCAGTGGTTCTGGTAAAAGCACATTATTGCGCTGTATCAATCTACTAGACACGCCTGATGAGGGCGAAGTATATGTTTCTGGCGAAAAGATTGAGATGGTCCAAACGAAACATAGCTTAAAGCCTAAAAGCAAAAAGCAGGTAGATCGATTACGAACAAAGCTGGGAATGGTGTTTCAAGGTTTTAACCTATGGCCGCATAAAACAGTATTAGAAAATGTAATTGAGGCACCAGTGCATGTACAAAAGAGAAATAAATCAGAATGCATCGATGAAGCGAAACAACTATTAGAAAAAGTAGGGTTGAATGATCGAGCGGATTATTATCCAAGTCAATTGTCGGGTGGACAAAAGCAGCGTGTAGCAATTGCACGTGCATTAGCGATGAAACCTGATGCGCTACTGTTCGATGAACCTACCTCTGCGCTAGACCCTGAGTTAGTCGGAGAAGTATTAAAAGTGATGAAAGATCTCGCCGAAGAAGGACGTACAATGCTCGTGGTCACCCATGAAATGGGATTTGCTAAAGATGTAGCGTCTAGGGTTATTTTTATGCATAAAGGTTTAATTGAAGAAGATGGCTGTCCTAATGTCGTATTTGATCAACCAAAGTCGGCCAGGTTTAAACAATTTCTTTCTAATACCTACAAATAGATTTATATTGACTTTGATTTATCAATTTCGATCAAGAAATGGTTAATACTAGGAGCGGTTTGAAGCGCCTTAAGTAAGGACTACTTAACCTAAAAGCTTCCTTAAATAATATTAAATAAAAAATAAGGGCACTATAAATATGAAAATCACTTCACTTTTTATCATGGCAGCATTAGCGATTAGCTCAATGTCTTTGCATGCAGAAAAACTTCGGATGGGAACAGAAGGCGCTTACGCACCGTTTAATTCCATCGATAAAAATGGCAAACTTATTGGCTTTGATATTGAAATTGGTGATGCGCTTTGTAAAGCGATGAATAAAGAATGTGAGTGGGTAACCGCAGATTGGGATGGTATTATTCCAGCGTTATTAGCGAAGAAGTTCGATACAATTGTTGCATCAATGTCGATTACTGCTGAGCGCCAACAGAAAATTGATTTCACTGGTAAATATTATACAAGCCCCGTCAAATTTGCTCACCCTAAAGGTAGCAAAATTGAGATTTCTGAAAAAGGCCTTAAGGGTAAAATTATTGGTGTTCAGGGCGGTACTGTTACTGAGAAGTTTGTTCGAGGTACTTTTGGAAAAGTGGCCGAAGTGAAAGCATATGGCGCTCAGGATGAAGCGAACCTTGATTTTGTTTCGGGTCGAGTAGATCTACTGGCGGCAGACTCTTTTGTTTTATATGATTTTTTAGCAACTAAAGACGGTTCATTTGCTGAAGCGGTCGGGCCTGATTTTGATGACCCTAAATATATTGGTGACGGCATTGGTATTGGTATTCGTAAGGGCGCAGGTGAATTGAAAGCAATGCTTAACAAAGCAATTGCTCAGATCAGAGCGGATGGCACTTACAAGAAAATAAACGATAAATATTTCCCTTTTGATGTGTTCGGCGCTGAATAAGGTCTATCCTTCATGTTACTTTCACTCATGTGGGAGTGGCATTAGGGTTCAATGGTGTGTGCTTTGTGGGCGTTCATAGCAACCTCAAAAATACAGTTTTAAAGTATTTTCTCTATTTCTCTTCTGGGTTTTAATTTGTTTGAATTAGGCGGCTATACTCCAATTATCATTGCTGCAATGAAGAACACTTTGTTAGTGGGCTTAAGTGCAATGGCATTAGCGTTGGTGTTTGGGTTGTTAGGTGCTTGGGCGAAAGTTGCACCCCAAGCTTGGGTTAGAGGATTAGCAAACACCTATACAACAGTCATTCGCGGAGTGCCTGAGTTAATCCTGCTATTGTTATTCTATTATGGTTTTCCTCAATTTATTCAGGACTTCTCAGAATCCCTCGGTTATGAAGTATTAGTCGATATTGATCCCTTTCTGGCGGGTAGTTTAACGATTGGTTTTATTTATGGCGCCTTTTGTACTGAAGTATTTAGAGGTGCTTTTGCCTCAATTCCAGCGGGACAAGCTGAAGCAGCAAATGCCCTAGGTATGTCAAGTTTTTTGATGTTTAGACGTATATTATTCCCTCAAGCGATGTACTTTGCTTTACCAGGCCTGGGTAATGTTTGGTTGGTACTAATTAAAGCGACAGCGCTAATATCAATCATTCAATTAGACGAAATTATGCGTATGACTAAAATTGCTGCAAATGCTACGCGCGAACCGTTTTCGGCATATTTTTTAGCTTCATTGCTATTTTTGGGCATAACTGCTGTGTCGATGCTTGGACAGTATTGTCTCGAAAAACATCTTGCTAAAGCAGGTCAGCATTAAATGAATATGGACATGATTGCGGAATATGGCCCAAGATTATTGGATGGTTTTTGGACCACAATTGGCATTACTGGTTTATCGGTACTGATTGGTCTGATGCTGGCGGTTCCTGTTGCATTGATGCGTTTATCTGATTATAAATTTCTTAAATGGCCAAGTTATGTATTCACCTTTTACTTTCGAGGCACGCCCTTACTTGTTCAGTTATTTTTAGTGTATTACGGAAGTGGTCAGTTTAGGGTCGAGTTAACAGAGTTGGGGTTGTGGCAATATTTTCGTGGGGCCTACTTTTGCGCCGTGTTTACGCTAACGCTCAATACTTGTGCTTATACAGCAGAAATATTTAGAGGGGCGATTAAATCGGTGCCTATAGGTGTGATTGAAGCCGGGCGGGCTTGTGGAATGTCAGGGGTGTTGTTGTATCGACGTGTTATATTGCCTCAAGCGATACGTATTGCATGGCCTGCTTATGGCAATGAAATAATTTTTTTGATGCAAGCTTCATCCTTAGTAAGCATTATTACATTGCTTGACTTAACGGGTGTTGCACGTCGAATAATTTCTGAAACTTTTGCGGTGTATGAAGTATATATTTTTGTGGCATTACTCTACTTAGTCATTACATATGTTCTGGCATTTTTCTTAAAGCGTGTTGAAAACTATCTTCAGCGGCATAACAAGGTCTTGGCTCAAGCGTAGCCAGCACACACTATGAAACCTTCCCCTTTAGTGATCAATTCATCATTGGCGCTTGTTGCGCTTATATGGGGGCTTGGTTTTATTCCTCAGCGTTTAGGGCTAGAAACCTTAGGGCCGATGGCTTTCAACGCCTGGCGTTTTGCTTTTGGCGCGATTACTCTGGCTCCTATTTTATGGTTATTCAGCGTCGGGCGTGCTGATTTATTGGATAAAAACCCGCTAATCGCAGGGTTATTACTGGGTATTTTATTAACAGCGGCAGCTGGCTTTCAGCAAATCAGTTTAGGGTTTAGTAAAGTGACGAATGTTGCTTTCATCACAGGGTTTTATGTAATTTTTGTACCTGTTTTTGGTTTATTTCTGAAACATAGGTACTCACTGCTTACTTGGTTAGGGGGTAGTTTAGCACTACTTGGTTTAGCCTTGCTGTCTGGTTTTCAGGGTGAAATACAATTTAAGGGCGATGGCTTGGCGTTATTGGGTGCTTTCTTTTGGGCATTACATTTATTAGCCATCAATCACTTTGTAAAGCAGCATAATGTATATGTTTTAGCGTTTTATCAATTTGTGTTTTGCGCTTTATTCAGCTTAGTCGCAAACTTAATATTCGAATCAAGTTTATTTGCCACGAATTCTGACGGTTACCTCTGGGCTTTGGTTAATGGTGTTATTGTGGTTGGTATTGCATACACCTTACAAATTGTCGCCTTAAAGCATTCCGACCCTTTTGTTGCTTCAGTCATTTTTTCTTTAGAATCTGTATTTGGAGCGATTGCCGGTTATTGGTTTTTCCAAGAAGTATTAGGGTTTTATGGCTTTTTAGGGGCCAGTTTAATGCTAATTGGTTGTTTATTGGCTCAAGCGCCTGAAAAAGACGTTGCCGTCAGGGACATTGCTTGAATATACTTCTTATTTTAGTTTGTAAATTCTGAAGATGAATATTAAGAGCAATCTTAGAAATAAATAATTAACAAATATCATTAATTACAGCTAGCATTACTGACAAATAACAGTGAGGGCATTATGAAAGAGCAATTTATTAAATCAAAAGCCGCTATTGCATGGGGGCCGAATCAACCTTTGTCCATTGAAGAAGTGGATGTAATGTTACCCAAGGCGGGTGAAGTATTGGTGCGAGTTGTTGCGTCTGGCGTTTGTCATACCGATGCATTTACCCTTTCAGGGGAAGATCCTGAAGGAATATTTCCCGCTATATTGGGGCATGAAGGTGGTGGTATTGTTGAGCAAATTGGTGAAGGTGTAACAAGTGTATCAGTGGGTGATCATGTGATTCCCTTATACACGCCAGAATGCGGTGAGTGTAAATTTTGTCTGTCAGGTAAAACAAATCTGTGCCAAAAAATACGAGAAACTCAGGGCAAAGGATTGATGCCAGATGGCACGACTAGGTTCTATAAAGATGGTCAGCCAATTTATCATTATATGGGCTGTTCTACCTTTTCTGAATACACGGTATTGCCAGAAATATCATTGGCAAAAGTGAATCCTGAAGCGCCACTAGAAGAGGTCTGTTTATTAGGTTGTGGTGTAACGACGGGTATGGGCGCAGTTAAAAATACGGCTAAGGTTGAAGAAGGCGCGACCGTTGCTATTTTTGGGTTAGGTGGAATAGGTCTTGCTGCTGTAATTGGTGCGACGATGGCTAAGGCGAGTCGTATAATTGCGATTGATATTAATGAAGAGAAATTTGAGCTTGCTAAAAAATTAGGCGCGACCGAATGCATCAACCCAAAAAAATATGACAAACCGATTCAGGATGTTATTGTTGAACTCACCGATGGCGGCGTCGATTATTCGTTTGAATGTATCGGAAACGTCGATGTGATGCGTTCAGCGCTAGAGTGTTGTCATAAAGGTTGGGGTGAATCAGTCGTAATTGGTGTAGCAGGAGCTGGGAAAGAGATCTCAACGCGTCCATTTCAATTAGTTACTGGGCGAGTCTGGAGAGGGTCTGCTTTTGGTGGTGTAAAGGGTAGAACTGAATTGCCTGAGTATGTTGAGCGTTATTTGAAAGGAGAGTTCAAACTCGATGATTTTATTACCCATACCATGCCGCTTGAAGGTATTAATGATGCATTTAAATTAATGCATGAGGGTAAAAGTATTCGAACCGTTATTCACTTCGATAAGTAATTTTTTATAGGTTTTGGTATGACGATAGAAATACTTAATGTAAACAAAGCCTTCGAAGGCAAACAGCACCAAGTTAAGCACGCTTCGAAAGTGCTTAACTGTGAAATGCGGTTCTCTATTTTTTTACCGCCGCACGCCTCAGATAAAACTAAGGTGCCCGTTCTGTATTGGTTATCAGGTTTAACCTGTACAGACGAAAACTTTATGCAAAAATCAGGCGCGCAGCGAATCGCTGCAGAGCTTGGTGTCGCGATTGTTGCGCCAGATACAAGTCCTCGTGGTGAGGGTGTGACAGATGATAAAAATCAGTCCTATGACTTGGGTTTAGGTGCTGGTTTTTATGTGAACGCAACGCAAGCGCCTTGGCAGCAGCATTATCAGATGTATGACTATATTTTAAGTGAATTGCCTGGTGTGATTAAAGCTAATTTTCCAGTTAATGAGCTGTGCGCTATTAGTGGTCATTCAATGGGAGGGCATGGTGCTTTGGTGATCGCGCTGCGCAATCCTAGTTGCTTTAAATCTGTATCTGCATTTAGCCCTATCTCTAATCCGAGTAATTGCCCTTGGGGGCAAAAAGCTTTTACTGCATATTTAGGCGAAAACAAAGCTGATTGGGCAGAATATGATGCCAGTGTATTAATGTCAGAAGCCACGCAGCATGTTCCAGCGTTAGTTGATCAAGGACTGGCGGATAACTTTCTGGAGCAACAATTAATGCCAGGTTCGCTAGCAAAGGCTGCAAGTGAAACTAACTATCCTTTAGCGTTGCGGAAACACGACGGTTACGATCATAGCTATTATTTTATTGCTAGTTTTATTGAAGACCACTTACGGTTTCATGCTAAATATTTAGCGAAAGGTTAGAAATACAGGGGGAGAGAATCACCCACTTAAAGTGTTAAGTGGGTGATGTGTTCTTTTGTTATTTAACCGTTTGTGCAAATGTTAGCTGGTATAAACTGGGCCGAAACCAACGCTCCAAATAACTACGCTAATTGCTAATAAGCCTACAAGCATTACCAGACCAATGGTCAGTACCGAGCTAGCAAACATAAATCCGCGATCTTCAGGTATTTTCATTAGAATGGGAAGGCCTTCATATAACAAATAGACCGACCAACAAACTGCAACCACCCCTGCGATCATATTTAGCCATAGCACGGGGTAAAGGGCGGTGATACCAACAATAAATAATGGCGTTGCTGTATAAGCAGCAAGCAAAACTCCATTGTGTTCTGTTTCATCAGCACCGTAGGTTAGCGCAAAAAAATCAATAAATTTACCGAGAATGAATATACCACTGATCATGGCGGCATAAAAAAGCACGCAAAGTTGAGCAGCGCTATTTTGAGTTAATTTAACAAGTTCTCCGTCACCAATCCGCCAGCCTGTTTCGCTTGCGCCGTAAAAGGCAGAGAGAGTTGGGATCAGTGCCAAGACCAAAACATGGCCTAAATACAACTTAGATGTTGATTCATGATGGCTTCGAATAGATTCCCATTCACGATCAGGGTGGGTCAAAATACCAATGCTGTGCAGTAAACTCATTTCTTAATGCCTCCAAATGACTTGTTAGCCGCTTTGTTTATTATTTTTAATTGAGTACAGGTTTAGTGTTTCTGTTTTTTATTATTAAGTCAATTGTTTGGTTGGCATACAGTTGAAAAATTCACATTATTTTTCATTTTTTTCGACTCGAACAATAATAAAAAAAGCTTTTACATTACAAAAGATAGCTAAGCTTTGAGGTAAATCCAGCTTTTAGTATAAAGTTTTATATAGAGTTTTGTGATAAATGTACTCAATCTTTAACGTGTGTTGTTATTTATGCTGAATTGTTACCTGCAAAAGGGGTAATTATTTTTGCAGAGTATAACTTAGCATAAGTTAGTATTATGCCTGATTTTGCTATGTTTATAAATAAATAGGCTCTATTGTTCAATATGCAAATAAAGTGCTTTACCTTTAACCAATTATAAGTAATTCTAATAAGCGTAAAATTTACTAAAAAATAAAAAATAGTTTGCTTTAAACAGCGAATTTCTGTGATTCAACTAATTAAAATAAAACATAACCGCTTTATTTAGTGGCGAATTGTGTTACACAATTATTAATTTCTTGTGTGAACGCGATTTCCTGTTGCTAAATTGCGTTTATACCAAGGAGATGTCGAGTGAAAGGTCGTAATCTGGGTTGGCTTTTATTGGGAACCGTGTTTTCCAGTGCAGCTTGGGCAGAATCAAAATATAATTTGACTAAGGGGGTCACTGACGTCAGTCATGAAGTATATGATTTACATATGCTGGTGCTATATATTTGCACCGTAATTGGTGTGATCGTTTTTGGTGCAATATTCTGGTCGATGTTCTTTCACCGTAAGTCTAGAGGTTACGAGGCTGCAACGTTTCACGAAAGTACCAAAGTGGAAGTCTTGTGGACAGTGATTCCTATTATTATCCTTATCGCTATGGCAATTCCTGCAACAAAAACACTGATTGATATTGAAAATAATGAAGACTCTGATTTAACAATTCTTGTCACGGGCTCTCAGTGGAAATGGCATTACCGTTATTTTGATAAAGACGTTGAATTTTATAGTGTACTTTCAACGCCAAGAGAGCAGTGGGACAACCTTTCTGGACCCGGCGCTGAAAAAGGCGAAAACTACTTACTTGAAGTCGATAAACCATTATTTATTCCAATTAATCAAAAAGTACGCTTTCTGATTACGTCTGATGACGTTATTCACGCGTGGTGGGTTGCTGCTTTTGCGGTGAAACAAGATGCCGTTCCAGGATTTATTAATGAAGCTTGGACAATTGTGAATGAACCGGGTGTTTACCGAGGTCAGTGTGCAGAACTTTGCGGTAAAGATCATGGTTTTATGCCGATTGTTGTCGAGGCACTTCCTGAAGCCGAATTTGACGCTTGGATAGAAGAACAAAAACTTGCAGCGATTGCGGCAGCTGAAGCCGAAAAAGCCTCACTTGCAGCGATGATGACAATGGATGAATTGATGGAATTGGGTGAAACAACCTATGTGACGTATTGTGCGGCCTGTCACCAAGTAAATGGTGAAGGTTTACCTCCCACTTTCCCTGCTTTGAAAGATAGTTCAATCGCGGTGGGTGATATTTCAGAACATATTAATATTGTTGTACACGGTAAGGGCGGTACCAGTATGCAAGCGTTCGGTAAGCAACTCACTCTTAAAGAGATTGCGGCAGTCGTTACATATGAACGAAATGCATGGGGTAATAACACAGGTGACGCTGTTCAAACAGCAGATGTTAAAGCTGCGGCTGGGATGTAAGGGGAATTTATTATGACGACAGCAACGACAGATACAGCTAATACAGAAATACCACATGATGATCATCACGGACCTGCAACGGGTTTTAAACGATGGTTATTCACGACAAATCATAAAGACATAGGCTCTATGTATCTTTGGTTTGCGTTTATTATGTTTTTAACGGGCGGCTCAATGGCGATGGTAATTCGTGCCGAATTATTTCAGCCTGGATTGCAAATAATAGACCCTGACTTCTTTAACCAAATGACCACGGTGCATGGTTTGATTATGGTTTTTGGTGCGGTTATGCCGGCCTTTACAGGCTTAGCTAACTGGATGATACCCATGATGATCGGGGCGCCAGATATGGCGTTACCAAGGCTGAATAACTGGAGTTTCTGGATTCTTCCTTTTGCATTCTCTATTTTATTGATGTCGTTTTTCTTGGGTGGGGCGCCCAACTTTGGATGGACATTTTACGCGCCGTTATCAACGACATACAGCAATGGTAGTACGGCATTCTTTGTGTTTGCTGTGCATATCATGGGTATCTCTTCAATTATGGGGGCAATCAACGTTATTGTGACCATCATGAACATGAGAGCACCGGGTATGACATATATGAAGATGCCACTTTTTGTATGGACGTTTTTCATTACGGCTTACTTATTAATCGCTGTCATGCCAGTGTTAGCGGGTGTGGTAACGATGGTGCTAACTGATACATATTTTGGTACCAGTTTCTTCAATGCGGCAGGCGGGGGCGACCCTGTGATGTTTCAGCATATATTCTGGTTCTTTGGTCACCCTGAAGTGTATATCATGATCTTGCCAGCATTTGGTATTGTATCAACCACGATTCCAGCCTTTTCGCGTAAGAAATTATTTGGATATAGCTCGATGGTTTATGCGACATCTTCTATCGCATTTTTATCGTTTATTGTGTGGGCTCACCACATGTTCACGACAGGAATGCCCTTAGTTGGTGAGTTATTCTTTATGTATTGCACAATGTTGATTGCCGTACCAACAGGGGTAAAAGTATTTAATTGGATGGCAACTATGTGGCGTGGTTCAATCAGTTTTGAAGTACCGATGCTGTTCTCGATCGCTTTTGTGATTCTATTTACGATTGGTGGATTTTCAGGGTTGATGTTAGCGATGGCGCCCGTAGATTTCCAATATCATGATACCTATTTTGTGGTGGCTCACTTTCATTATGTACTAGTAACAGGCTCAATTTTCTCCATCTTTGCTGCCGCCTACTATTGGCTGCCTAAATGGACAGGGTTTATGTTTAATGAAACACTTGCTAAAACACATTTCTGGTGTTCATTAGTTTCAGTTAACCTCCTTTTCTTCCCTATGCACTTTTTAGGATTAGCGGGCATGCCTCGCCGAATTCCTGACTACGCATTGCAGTTTGCTGACTTCAATATGTGGGTAAGTATTGGCGGCTTTGCATTTGGTTTGTCACAGTTAATATTTTTAGCTGTCGTTATCAAATGTATTCGCGGAGGCGAACCTGCACTAGCTAAACCTTGGGATGGTGCAGAAGGCCTAGAGTGGACAGTTCCATCTCCAGCGCCTTACCATACGTTTTCTACACCACCAAAAATAGACTAATAGCGAGTATCGGCATGCAAGAGCACACTAACAAGAAAACAAAAGTATTGACTCGAAAATTACTGATTGTGGTTATTTCGATGTTCGGTTTTGGTTTTGCGCTAGTGCCTTTGTATGACGTGTTTTGTGATCTAACCGGATTGAATGGCAAAACAGACACAGTGGCTGCACCAGCTAATACAGATGGTATTGATACCACAAGAAGTATTAAAGTGCAGTTTATTAGTCATATTTCTCAAGGCATGACTTGGGAGTTTCGTCCGGAAGTTTCCGAAGTTTCGGTGCACCCAGGTGAAACCAAAATCGTAAAGTTTTATGCAAAAAATGTAACTTCAGTCAATATGATGGGGCAAACAGTACCATCGGTTGCACCTGGAGCAGCAGCTAGTTATTTCAAGAAAATAGAATGCTTTTGTTTTGAACAGCAGAGTTTAGCAGCGCAAGAAGACGTTTGGATGCCACTTCGATTTTATATTGATCCGGAAATTCCTGACGATGTCACTATGTTGACATTGTCATACACTTTGTATGACATCACGGCAAAAATTGATTCATAAGCGTTATACGCTATGATTTAGAATAAAAAAAGGGGATAAGTTGATGGCAGAAAAAGAATACGAAAATTATTATGTACCAGCAGACAGTCAATGGCCGATTATTGGAGCTTTGGCACTATTTTGCATTGCATTTGGTGCAGGTGGATTTGTATCTGTATTAGGCACCGAAGCAGAAGGGGGTGGCTGGGGTTACTTAATGTTGACCGGCATTGTGATCGTGATTTATATGGTCGTGGGTTGGATTGCAAATGTAATTACTGAATCTATGTCTGGTCTTTATAGTGAGCAAATGAGTGCTTCTTTTCGACAAGGTATGAGCTGGTTTATTTTCTCAGAAGTTATGTTTTTTGCTGCTTTTTTTGGCGCACTCTATTACGCGCGTACATTGTCAGTACCGTGGCTGGGTGGTGCAGGCAGCAACGAAATGACGAATGTTGTGCTTTGGCCAGAGTTTCAAGCGACTTGGCCATTGATTAAAACGCCTGATGGTACCGAGACACAAGCCATGGGTTGGTTTGGGTTACCTTTGATTAACACACTTTTACTGCTTACTTCTTCTATTACTTGTCATTTTGCACATGTTGCACTAGAGAAGAATGAACGTACTAAATTGAAGGTGTTTTTAGGCCTTACTATTTTACTGGGTATTGTATTTTTATTCTTTCAAGTCGAAGAATATATGATAGCGTATCAGCAAATGAACTTGCGCCTTGATAGTGGAATTTACGGCTCTACTTTCTTCCTGTTAACCGGCTTCCATGGTATGCACGTGACCTTAGGCACCGTGATGCTAATTGTGATATTTTTTAGAGTATTAAAAGGGCATTTTACTCCAACAGATCACTTCGGTTTTCAAGCGACAAGCTGGTATTGGCATTTTGTTGATGTAGTTTGGGTAATACTGTTTTTGTTTGTTTATATTATATAGCAGTGAAAACTGCAGGGTTTGCTGATTAACAGCAAGCTCTGCAAAGATGCTAATAATGATGCAGACTAATAGGGGCTTGCGTTAGGGGTGATTAGACCTGTTCCAACGCCCACGAGAACGATTGCAATAATTAAACCTGACAACATTAGCCTACGGCCAATAAAAGTTGACATAGGCGGTTTGTCAGGGTCATTTTTGGTCATCAAAAAAAGTGCTTTGAACAGATTATAAATCATAAATATTACTAAGCTAATAAGCACTATTTTTAGTATCACAGGGTTTCTCCGCAGATTTATTTTTTATGACATTTATTGTATTTAAAAAACTTCCATTAAAGATCAATATCGCCATTTTTATGTTTAGCTTGCTGGTATTTTCATTATTAATCAAGCTTGCTGTTTGGCAATTGGATAGAGCCGCTCAAAAAGAAACACGTTTAGAAAAAATAGCGAGTTATCAGCAACAAGATGCCATGAGTCTTAGCCTGATTATGCAGCTTGAGCAACGCCAAGAAGACCTGAATGACCTGCCAATAGATTTAACGGGTAGCTTTAATAATCAACAGCGTTTTTTGCTCGACAATCAAGTATATAATGGTCGATTGGGCTATCGTGTTGTTCAACTATTTGAAGATGCTCAAAGCGGCATGATGGTCTTAGTTAACCTTGGTTGGCTACAAGGTAGTATTGATCGAGCTTTTATCCCCCAATTGAAAATAATTGAAGGTGTCGTTTCTTTTAAAGGTAATGTTCGTATACTAGAGCCGCCCATATTATTGGAGGAGCAAATACTTAAAAACGAACATTGGCCTCAAAGAATTCAATCAATTGAAATTGATAAAATAAGCGTGTTGTTACAAAAACCCTTAGTGCCATTTATAGTGTATATCGATAATAGTGAAGCGCTGGGTTATATAAAGAATTGGCTGCCGATTGTCATGCCTCCAGAGAAACATTTGGGTTATGCTTTTCAGTGGTTTAGTTTAGCTCTCGCATGGTTAATGCTGATGTTATATGCCGCTTATAAATCAGCGATAACGCCCGAGTAAAAAATTTAAAATTCAGATAGAATCAACTACATATAAATATTAACAGGTTAAAATATGAACGCTCCAGATGTACAAAAATCCAGAAAAAGCTTAATACTATTATTATCTGTTTTTATCATACCTATCATCATGGCAAAACTGGCTTTAGATAATGACTGGTTTAATGAAGGTGTCACGAATAGCGGTATGTTAGTAGCGAACGAATTAACGCTCACTGAACTAGACATAACCGATGAAACCTTGCATGCAAAATGGTTAATAATCTCTCAAATTTCTGAAAATTGTCTCGATGTCTGTAAACAGTCTTTATACGGCGTTAACCAAACCTTTATTTCCTTAGGCAAAGAGATGAAAAGGGTGATACCTGTTGGGTTATACGAAACACCCATAGACACTGCTTCATTAGGTAACTTAAAGTCGGATGTTTGGGCGTTTAATCAAGTGTCGACTGCTGCAAAAGGTAAATTGGACCCTGCGAAAATATATGTGGCTGATCCTCTCGGAAATATCATTCTTGAATATCCACAACCAAAGACTGACCAAGAAGTACTTACGTTTGGTAAAGCGATGCTGTCTGATTTACGCAAGCTTCTTAAGTATTCTAGAATTGGTTAGTTGCTGCATTGTTTTCAGCTTATTAATTTGAATATTCGAAAGCATGCTTTCACCTTTAGAAACTGTCTATATCATGTTTGCTGCAGGTCTGATATTTAGAAATTACAGTGACAAATACTCACCACATGTCAGTACCTAGTTGTGAGTTAGATTCCTAAATATGAAAATGTTAATGATAGAGTTGGTGAAGTATATGAATCCCAATATTTTTATAAAATTGAGATTCATACTACTCGTGCTTTATGTTATGTAAAAACCACTCACGATTTTATATAAATATTAGCTATTCAATTTTGCCGCTAATACATCTACTCTTTTAATACTTGGTGCTTCAGACAATAACTCATCGGCATTGGCCAAAAGTGCAGCAGCGATAGGGCCTGCTAAATGCGCATTACGGTCTGCATCATTAGCAAAAGCATCAAAAATACCGAATGTTGATGCGTCAATTTTTATTGCAAACCATACGGTTGTGAACGCTTCTTTATTTGCCAATTCTAAGGCGCTAGTTAAAAAATCTTCCACTGCTTGTTCTTTGCCAGCTTTAGCTTTTACCGTTGCAAGTATTGCTTTCTTAACCATTGCGCTATTCCTCTTTAAGTTGCTTGAGACAGTATATTAATCTTATGGTAGTATAAGTTGAAGTGGCGATAACGCCAATATTATAGGTGATCTTGCCATTCATATTTATATTGTTGTTTTAGAAGGTGTTTTTGACATAGGTCTTTCGTCATTGATGGATGTAATAGGGACTGCTAAGGAATTGAACCCTATTGATCAAAAATCAGTGCAGTTAGATGTCCATTTGGTCGGCGTGAAGTCTAAAGTCAACACAGCGCAAGGTCTAAATGTCCCTATAGAGCTGGCTTCGGGTTTACCTGTGCCAGATGTTGTGTTGATTCCTGCTCTGGGCGCTAAAATGCCCTCACCACTTTCAGCTGCATTACTACGTGAAGATGTGAAAGAATTTTGTGACTGGATAAAAGATTGGGCGAGTGCAGGGGCGTCAGTGGGTGCTGCCTGTACAGGCACTTTTATACTTGCTGAGACCGGTTTATTGGATGGCCAGCGTGCGACGACCTCGTGGTGGCTGTCTTCGTTGTTTCGTCAGCGCTATCCTTTAGTTGAACTAGATGAATCGCTTATGTTAGTTAATTCATCTCGTTATACAACCGCAGGGGCAGCCTTAGCACATCTCGACTTAGGCTTAGGTATCGTTAGAAGTGTGAGCCCTTCATTAGCATCATTGTGTGCACGTTATTTATTGATTGAACCTCGGTCTTCGCAAGCTGTATTTATTATTCCCGATCATATCGCTCATACAGATCGATTGGTTGAGAACTTTGAGAAATGGGCACGCGTCAATATTTCACAAGGCTTTTCGCTCAAGGATGCTGCGCGCGCTATTGGCGCAAGTGAAAGAACTTTAGGTAGGCGTTTGAAAAAGGTCTTGGGTAAGTCACCACTTGCTTACTTTCAAGACTTGAGGGTTGAATGTGCGGTACATTTATTACAAACAACGAATCAGAGTGTCGATCGTATTGCTGAGCGAGTAGGCTATTCAGAAGGAGCAACTCTACGTGGTTTATTACGTAATAAGTTAGGTAAAGGCATACGAGAAATTCGTGAGCGAAATAATCGGTAGTGGCTTTTATATTAGTTTTTAATAATTTACGGCTAAGGTATGCTGCAGCCTTATAAAGATGTTACGTTAAAGATTAGTATTAGTCTGCAGTTTTTATATCGAGCAATGCTATCTACTATTTTATGTTCATAAAGAG